>DASSZW010000149.1:0-24330 GCA_035713285.1 Burkholderiales bacterium | reverse complement strand
AAACCGTTCGGCGGAGTTTTTCGTTAAAAGCTTTAAAATCGCACTGGCAGTGGCAATCGTCGTAACGCCATTGCAAATTTACCTGGGCGACGGGTCGGGTCGCTCGGTATTTCAGACCCAAGCTGCCAAAAACGCGGCGATCGAAGGCCATTGGCATACCAACGGCCCCGAACAAGGCGCGCCATGGGCGTTGGTCGCATGGCCGGACGCCGGTAAAGCGGATAACGACTGGTCGGTCGAAATACCCGATGTCTTGAGCCTGCTCGATACTCATACCACCGACGGCAAGGTGACAGGCCTGCGCGATATTCCTGCACAGGACCGTCCGCCTGCCCTGCCTTTATTGTTTTACGCTTTCCGGCTGATGGTAGCGGTCGGGTTTTATTTGTTCGGGCTTATGCTGGCAAGCTGGTGGCATGTTTATCGCAAAGGCTGGCAAGCGCAGAACTGGCAATCTTCGCCCGGGCTGCTCAAAGCCTGGATCATTGCGTTGCCGCTGGCATATCTCGCGATGGAAATGGGCTGGGTCGTACGCGAAGTCGGGCGCCAGCCGTGGATCATTTACGGCGTGTTACGCACCAGCCAGGGTGCATCGTTACTGACGGCAAGCAGCTTAACGTTCAGTCTTACCGGTTTTACGCTGTTGTATTTTGCGCTTGCCGTCGGATTTTTCATCTTTGCCGGACAATGGTTGCGAAAAGGGCCCGACCTGTCGCTGAAGCCGCCTCCCGGAATCGCGGCACCCGGCCGGAAAGGAGCAGCGCAATGAATATCCAGGATTTTCTGATAGCATTCTGGATCGCCGTTGCCGCTTTCTCGCTACTGCTGTATGTCGTCCTGGACGGATTTGATCTGGGTGTAGGAATACTGACATTGGGCGTCCGCGACGAAGACCGGCGCGGCAAAATGATGGCGAGCCTGTCGAGCGTGTGGGACGCCAACGAAACCTGGCTGGTATTGCTGGGCGGGGTATTGTTCGGCGCTTTTCCGCGGGTATATGCCGCGTTGCTGCAAGGCCTCTACATTCCCGTTATCGCCATGCTGTTTAGTCTCATCATGCGCGGCGTCGCCTTCGAGTTTCGCCATTCCAGCCAACGCAAATCATTGTGGAATATAGTTTTCGCCTCCGGCAGCCTGGGGGCTGCGGTCAGTCAGGGAATCATATTAGGCGCACTGATCCAGGGCTGGCCTACTTCCGGCGGAAATTATATTAACCCAGGCTGGCACTGGCTCACCCCTTTCAGCCTGCTAACCGCGTTGGGCGTAACGCTCGGATATGCCCTGATGGGAACGGGCTGGCTGATTTTAAAAACCACCGGCCCCAATCAGGACAGCGCGTATCGGCACGGTTTGTTACTGCTGGCCGGGACAGTCGCGACCGGCGCCCTGGTGCTCGGGCTCACGCCGTCCTATAACGCTCACATTGCCGCACTCTGGCTAGGCGCCGCTTCGCTGCCTTATGCAATCTCTGCTGCCGCGGCCATAGCCGCCGCCCTGCTTACGTTCTGGGCGTATCTGAAACGCCGCGAATACTGGCCTTTTTTAGGGACTCTGTGCCTGTTTACGGCTTCATTTACCGGCCTGGTCGGCAGTCTGTATCCTTATGCCGTCTTTCCTGCGATAACCTGGACCAACGCGGCTTCAGCGCCGGGAACGCAACTGTTCATGCTGGCCGGCATACTTCCTTTGATACCCATCATGCTGTTTTACAACGGCTATCAATATATGGTGTTCCGAGGAAAAGTCGATTCTGCCGAATATGGCGGAGGAGAAGAAACGGAATAAGCAGCTTTAACCAAAAGCATATCCAATCTCCAATCCGTTTCGCGCTTCTGTTATCATTTACAAGGCAATTGCCGCTCAACACTACAATTTTTATTAAACCGGACAAGGATAATCATGCGTGCCAAACAAGTACTCGGCCTGACAGGCTCTCTGATTTTGCTGGCCGGCGTGTTTACGCCTATCGTGAGCATACCGGTCATGGGCGATATGACTTATTTCCAGAATGGAAGGAATGAAGCCACCATCGTACTCGTCCTGGCGGTGGTGTCTCTGATCCTGGCGGCAATCAAACTTTACAAAGGCTTATGGCTGACTGGAATCGGCAGTTTTGCCGTCACGCTGTACACGTTTTTTCGCTTTCAATCCAAAATGTCGGAAATGAAATCCGATATGGAATCCCCCCTGGCCGGTACTCCCTTGCACGGATTGGTCGATGTGGCAATGCAAACGGTCCAGTTCCAGTGGGGCTGGGCCGTCTTGCTGGCCGGCGCGGGGTTGATTCTGTCCGCTGCGGCACTGAAAGGCGATTAAATCTTGCTGGCTCAGCGCGGATTCCCGGAATTAAATTTACCGTAAATCGAGCAGAAAGCCAGCAAAGCATCGGATAAAAATAGCGATGGGTAACGCTGGTCAAAGCGGTCTCCCGCATTCGGTCCGTTTATCCCCCGTGACGAAATTCCGGGTAAAGCAGCATGCCGCCGTCGACAGTTATCGTAGTTCCGGTGATATAACTCGCCAGATCGCTCGCCAGGAAAACCGCCACGCTGGCGATTTCCTCCGGTTCGCCCATTCGGCCCATGGCTATTTTCCGGTTCAAATCCGCGAGCCCCTGCGGATCCTGCCAAACCGAAGCATTGATCGGCGTCCGGATCGCGCCCGGCGCAATGGCCAGCACTCGCACTCCCTGTCCGGCGACTTCCTGGGCAACCGTTCTGGTGAACATCGAAAGTCCTGCTTTCGCGCTGGTATAAGCGCTGTAACCGGACCAGGGAATATATTCATGAACCGAAGTAATATTCAAGATGACGCCGCGACCTTGCGCCAGCATGGACTTCAACGCCAGGCGGGTGCAGTAATACGGCGCCTCTAAATCCAGTTCAAGCACCCGGGACCACTGTTGAGGATCGCTGTCGACGCACCGTGACTGTTTGCCATCCATGCCGGCATTATTGACCAATATGTCGATACCTCCGAGCGTGCTGACCACTTCTGCAAACAATTCATCGACTTCGCCAGGCACCGACACATTCGCCCCGAACGCAAACGCTGTGCCACCTTGTTCACGAATACGATCAACTACTTTTTCCGCGGCGGAGCGGTCTGTATGATAATGCACCGCCAGCGCGGCGCCTGCGGTGGAAAGCGCCATGGCGATCGCCTCCCCGAGACCGGAACTCGATCCTGTGACCAGCGCGCGGCGCCCCGCCAGATTGATATTCGTCATAGATCGTCACCTCGAGCGACAATACGGACCTGAAAATCTTCCTGTTGCCAGATTCCGGTATCGGGATAATAAAATGTAAATTCCAGTGTGTCGCCTGATTGCAGCGTGTCGGAGGGCAAGCTTGCGACATAGGCCAACCCCTGGTCTTCGACTTCGGTATCGGCGATGTTTTGCCAGCCGTTGATGCCCCAATGCACCGTTGCCGGCATGTTTAACAATACGCGCAACGATTTGCCTGCAGGTACCACATGCAAACGCTGTTTCAAGCTCCAGACGTAATAATTTATCGCCGGGCGCCGTCCCTGATAACGCCGCCAGGTCTGGACGGGTCTGTCCACCGGCGCTCCGCTGGCATAACTCAGGCATAATTTTATATATTCGGCGTGCGCCCAGACCAGCGGCATCGCCGATCCGCTCGGCTTGCCCGGATAAAGTCCGTATTTGGGTACAGGCGCACTGTCCCATACCTGTTCGGGCAACAAGCCGCCATTTCCGGTCATTGCAGCCATCGCTTCGATATACGGCAGCGGGTCGTCGCCTGCCAGCAGCGCATAATGTCCGCGCTCGCCGCTGAGCAATGGCCATCCGCGACCGCAGCCGTCGCCGTCGAACGGCTTGCCGTCCTCATGCTCGCCGTACCCGTCGCCGTTATAACGATGCCAGACCGGACCCGAAGGCGTATCGGTACGCAACAGCGCGTCGATTGCCGCTATGCTGGACAGTATCCGTCGATCCCGGGCATCGCGCAATCCGTAGCGCACCAGTTGCAGAAAATCGGTCGCAAGTTGTTCTTCTGCCGCCAGGCCGGGATCCAGACTGCGGTTTTTAATCAGCAGATGTTCGGCTTTTGCGCCTTCATGCGTCAATTGATCGTCGGGTTCGCTGCGTAAATAATAGCCTGGCACTCCGAGTTTTTGCGCGAGAAGGGTATTTTCGACCCATGTCCAGTCTTCGAGCCGTGCATTCCAGTAATCCGCCATCATCAATGCGCAGTCCCGCTCTTTTCCTTCGAGCATGAGCCCGCCCTCTACCAGCGCGGAGATAACGACAGCGAGGGTAAACGTGTTGATCCCTGCATCTTCTTCCCATCTGTCCTGACCGGTAGCCGGCCCTTCCTGCAGGATAAAACGCAACGCACGCCGCACCATATCGCCTGTCCTAATATCGGTCAACGCGCCACGCTCCCGCAAGGCAGCCGCCAACAGAACGGGAAATGCCGTTTCGTCCAGCTGTATCCCCTGCCAGAACGCTTTACCGCCCAGCCATTGATTCTGCAACCAATGGCCACCAGCCTGCTGGGTCGCGATCAGATAACAGAGAATTTCCCGGGCACTCGCCATATCGTTCATTGCAAGCAGCGCCCCGGCGGTTTCCACCAGGTCACGCGACCAGACCAGATGATAGCCGCCCAGGCTCGCGCTGTATTCGCCCCACGGTATCGAAAGGCTGGCGACAGCGGCTCCCGGATAGGTATGGTCCTGGTGAACTTTAAGAACGCTCGCGGAAATATGCAATAATTCCAGGGCAGCTCTCGGCAATCGGTCAAGCGAACTCGGCCAGCGGCAGATTGCCTGCCAGTCGGCCCAGTCCGAGCACTGGGTTTGCCAGGCGGCGTCGAAACCCTGTGCCAGCGCGCTCCATGCCAGCGTTGCCGCAGCTTCCTTGCTGCTGCCCAGCCCCAGCGCCAGCGTGCAGCGGCGGGGCAATTCTCCTCCCAAGGTCACTTCTCCGGATGGAGTCTGCGCATAATTCCAGGTCATGCATCCATGACGGTTGAAATCCTGCCAGAGGTCGCTCTCTCCCGCAATGCCGACCGAACGTCTCGAAAAACCAGGCATTCCGTCTGTGTCGGCGCACATCAGCGCGAGTCCGAATTGCGGCTGCTCCGCCCATAATAACGCCCGCCCTTCCCATCCATCCGCCCATGCACGGTTATTTACCGTATTGCCGCCCAATCTCGGTGCTGCGAGCACGTAGGCACGCAAATCGGCATCGCCGGTCAGCGTTATATCAATCAGCAGTACGTCGCGTCGGGGATCGGGGCAAATCCTCAGCACCAGCGTATAACGATCACGCTCATACCGTACTGTCAGCGCCGGTATGCCGGGACTGGCGTAATCGAGCTTGTAGCTGGCGACACGGCGGATTTCTTCCCAGTAGCCGCCGCCGTCGGCGACAATAAACCCTAAATCCTTGAGTTGGGGAATATCGATACGCGGAAAATAAACTTCGCTGACGATTCCCTGAGCGACGGTAAACCAGAGACGGGCGGACCCCAGGGTGCCGCCAACCATGTCTTTGCGGGAAGAAGCCCAGACCGGTTTATTGTTATGCGATGAAGGCGCCATCCCTGCTACCGGCCCGCTTTGCTCATTCACCTCGGCCGCCTCATCAGAGTATCGCAAAAGAAAGAACTAACGATGCGGCGGTCATCCAGATCAGGCCGAACATGAACAAGGCGTCGGCAAGATTTTCGAGCCGGTAGGCTAAGCGTTCGGTACGCATCGAAGCATACGACAGCAGCGCGCTAAATAAAAAAAGCACATTGTCCAGGCCGAGCATCTTGTCGATCAATCGCCCGACCGATGGTCCCAGATGTAATAATTTGACGATACTGATTATCATCACGCAAACTCCGACCATCGATGCCGAAGCTTGCAAAATATGCGATGAAAGATTTTTATAGGGGCTCATCTGCCGTTAATACCGGAAAGACAAATCCGTGGATTAACATAATTATCAAGATCATCAAGATTAACAATCAGTAACAGGCATAAGGCCACATTCCATAATTGCAGCCGCCATAAAAATAACCGTCTGGCCCTTGCCACCAGCGGTTCCAATCTTCTACCCTTTGATCGCGCCGTACGGCATCGAGGTAGGTCTGTTGCATATAATCGATCACTTTGTCCGATACCCCTTGCTGATGCAAGCTATCGAGTTGACTCGCCTTGAGGCGATAAACCATATCGGCAGCTTTCATGCGATCGATGATCTGTTCGGGTGCAACCCCGGTCGAGCTCATTTTAACGATATCGGCTACAGTCACCGGCGGAGCGGGCGGTGTCGTAGCGCACCCCCCCAGCATTAATCCCAAGGCAAATATACCGGATAAATACAAGATGCGAATATTCATGGCACGTTCCCTTCAAAGGCCGGGGGGATAAATACAACGGTCAAACTTTATTGACGAGTATACCGGAATGCTGGCAGTCCTTTAAGAGCATTTTTGGTGGCTCCCGGCAGAACCAGTTTATTCCCGTTCAGCCTTAAGTGACTGAAGGGAATGAGTACGTCGTGGCGGTCCATACCCAGGAACCCGCCTACCCCGATTACGGCATAAGACACCGATTTTTCCGGCGAAACGATAATATCTTCAATTGCGCCGATTTTCTTCAGGTCGTCGTTATAGACCTCTTTGTGCAACAGCTGCTTTTCAGCGCTCCAGCCGAGTGCCGCCCCTTGGGATTCCTGCGGGTTGACACCGATAGTTCCGGAACTGGTGGAAGTATCCGCATAGGACAAATTCGTCATCCCTACTGCAGACCCCAGAATCATGGCGGCAATAAATTTCGATTTCATGGCATTCTCCTTGATTAAATTATAAAAAGAAATAACTTACAGCGCACTGAAACTTCAAGCGGCAGTTCGTATCTTTCCCGATTGCTGACATAAGCCAATTGCTTGTAATGCGGCATCATACTGCACGGCACGGAAACATGGCCCACTGAACATGGCTGTATAACAGAGTCATAGCAGCAAACCCGGCTTTCTCATCCTTCTCGGGATTTAACCCTGATACGAGAAGGACAGGAATATTCCCGTTCCTGCACCGAGCAGAAATACATACTGCCACTTCAGGCTAAGTGAAGTCTCGCGCATAGTCAAGTTAATATTAAGCAAATGTTTAGAAAGTACATTTTAACTACAATTGGGTCCATATTACGTACGATAACGCACAGAACAATACGGAAATTAATTTTATCCTGACTAAGTTTTTCTTTAACAATTCCGTTTCGGAAAAGCGGGACAACCCATTATCGATAAGATTTTTAGTCGTCACATTTATAATCTGTGAGATAAAAAATTGAATCCTGAATCCGGAGATGAAAATGAATCAGCAAAAATCGCACGATATGAATGAGCATACTATCCAGGATCACCATTCAAAAGCCGCGCAACATCACGGCGAAGCATCCAAACACCATCAGGAAGCAGCTAAACATGCCGCCGCCGGCGATCACAAAACCGCTGCTCATCATGCGCAGATGGCTCACGGCCATAGCCTGCACGCCAGCGAACATAGCAACGAAGCCAATAAAAAACATGTTTCGACACACTCTTCGAAGTGAAGCAAGACGGGCGATCAGCCCGGCGGCTTTAATTTCCGGTTGCCAGGATTCCTGAAGCCGGATTGAAGCGGGCAGAAAACCCTGACTGCATACGCATTGAGCGTATATGCAACAAAAAACGGCACCCTTTCGAGGAGTGCCGTCTTTGTTTACGCTGAACGTAACGAGAAGATAACGCCGATCAATCCGCTTTTTTCTGGACAGGTTTAAACCCGTAACGCTCGAAGATCGCCAGCGCTGCAGGAGAGTGCAGGAAGTCGATCCATTCGCGGGCCTCTTTGGGGTGCGGTGCATCCTTGATGGATGCCGCAGCATAGATACCGGTCGCATTCTGGCTGTCAGGAATGGTGACAAAGCTAATGGGGTTGCCGACCTGCTCCTGGAAGATGGCTTCGGATTTCCAGGTAACGCCTGCCTGGGCTTTACCCAGCATCAGGTAAAGCGGCGACTGGCGATGATGGATCTGGGTGAGTATGGCTTCGCCATTGTTCACTTTGGTTTCATATACCGCTTTTTCGAGTTCAGGACCGCCGGCTTTTACTAGGCTGGCCTTGATCTGGCGAGCTACGCCTTCCCATGCAGGATTCGGCATGACCAGACGGACGCCGGGTTTGCCCAGATCGTTCAAGCTCTTGATGTGCGCAGGATTACCTTTAGGCACCATGATGGTAAGGGTATTCGTCGCATAGGTAACCTCAGGTCCGACTGCATAGCCGTCCTTGATCACGCTCTTGACCTTCTTGAGACCGGCAGCGTATACGTCGGGATGGACGGTCCAGGTCATATTGCCGACAGTGATGGTGCCGCCTAGGGCAATCTGTTTGGCCAGCAGTCCGGGAGGCAGGGTTTCGTAAAATATCTTGCCTTTAAGCTCGGGATGTTGCTGTTCGAATGCGGCGACCAGAGGAGCCATTGCAAAGAAATAGTTACCGCCTACATAAATCACCAGGCCCGGCTGGATTGGATTGCCATGCAAATCCGGCAGATTATCGACCTGGGGCACCGTAAATTCCAGGCCTTTTGCCGATACCGGATTGTTGGCGCCTTTGCTCCAGGGCGGATATACGGAATCTGCCTGATCCACCGGGGCGGCCGACGCGGCGCCCGAAGCAAAAGCCTGCGTCAGAGCGCTTAATACCAGCATGGACATCGTGAATTTAAGGGACTTGCGTGGCAGCGCTCGCGCAGATCTGGTAACAGTTTGCAAAGAAATCATTAAAGGGTTCTCCCGTATACGCTGAGTTAATGTGTGTTTGTAGACTTTATATTACAACCCATATAATATATCTGTCGCTGCCGGATGTAAATTACTAGTAAGCAGTGCTTAAAAATCGAGACATGAAATGATGTATGGCTTGCGTTTGTCGAAACGAGAACTAACAGTTCGGCTCGTTCAATAAAAGATTGCCCATAGTCAGATCAACACCCGAGTTAACGCAAATCGGCCGGAGAGCAGAGGGCGTTAATTCCGTTTAATTTTTATAAACCAGGAGAAGATATGAAAGTCTGTAAAAAAATCGTATTAACCATGATCGCGTCGGCATTTACCGTTGCCGCATCCGCCCACGCCGACGAAGCTGCTCCCGCCGCCGCAACTGCAGCCGCACCCAGCGCTTATGTCAAGCCCGACATGAAACATGAATCCTACGGTACACTCAAAATCGTCGTACCGTTGACTACAGACAACAAAGGCATGCAGGGCATGAAACTGCGTAATATCGCCAACACCCTGAAAGCTGCAGAACAATGGAAAGGCAAAATGGACGTTACCGTCGTACTTTATGCCAAAGGCGTGACATTGCTCAAGAATCCCGACGAAAAAACCAAAGCCCAGCTGGATGAATTAAGCCGCAAAGGCGTCCGTTTCGACGTATGCAACAACTCTTTGCTTGAACAAGGCATCGATTTCCATACCTTGTACCATGTTACCGATAAAGACATCGTCCCGTCAGGTTTTGCTGAAGTGGCATTTTTACAAGCAAGAAAACATTACGTAGTCGATCCCGTCAACTAAAAAGCAAGCGTCTGTCCGAACGGCAGACGCTTATTTACATGGTTTGACGAATCCGATTCCGAACCATCAGTGATGCTATCATTTTGTGAGGAATAAATGTCCACTACTGCAAATCATACATCCGAATCATCTCTTTCCGTAGCGAACAGCTGGCGCATTGTCGGCATGGTGCTACTCTGTGTCCGCTTCGTGCAAGGCTGGATTTATTGGGGAGGCGGCAGCCGGCGATTCATTTACGCCCCCTCCAAACTCGACCCCAGCGCTCATCACTGGATGGCGAACAAATTTCAGACCGCAATGCCCGGCGCACTATTGGGCATGGATCATCTGGTCAGTTATCTGCTGCAACATTTTTATCTGCTCTACATCGGCGTCATTGTTTTCAGTGCGGTAGAACTCATTTTCGGTCTCTTTTTAATGGTCGGATTTCTGACCCGCTTAAGCGCATTGATTACGATAGGCTTAAGTTTCGTACTGATGCTGCTGTTCGGCTGGCAAGGCGCGACCTGTATCGACGAATGGACTATGGCAGCTTCCAATTTCGGTATGGGAGCAACCCTGTTTCTCGGCGGTGCCGGCGCTTATTCCATCGATGCATGGCTGATGAAACGACGCACCCAGGCACCGTCATCCTGGTACAGATGGATCGCCAGCGGCCCGTTGCCCGAACGTGTACTGGATTCGCTGATGAAGTTTTTTTTCATTATCACCGTCCTGTTTGTAGTTCTCACGTACAGCTACTATCGTGGCTCGGTGATCGGACCATTCCACGGCGGACCGGTCAGCCCTTCCAAGCACCATGTCAAAGTCAGCGATCCGGTGTTGCACAGCGACGGCTCCTTATCGTTCAACGCGTATATTGACGGCGGCTCTTCGGACGTTCCCGCCCATATCGCGCGCATAGCATTATTGGGCAACGACAACAAGCCGGCCGAAACATGGTCCGGCGACCAGCTTGCCGCTCTCAATAAAAAAGCGATAGTCAACGAATATATTTATAATAAATTCAAGCCTGGTATCGAAAGCCTGGAAGCGGAAGTAGGGGCGAAAGCCACCATCAATCTGCCTCCGGCAAAACAGGCTGCGACGCTGGCCCCGGGTAATTACGTAGTGCAAGTATTAACGATAGACGGCAAAAAATTTACGGCACCCGTAGTATTGAATCAGTAACGCCGCGTAACCGGTTATCATTCGACCGGATAAAACCAGAGGCACTCAGCCTCTGGTTTTTTTTATCAAAAACGCTATATAACGGAAAACCCGAAAATTATATTTCCGTTTACGAAAAACCGTTCCGTACTTCAGCGCTAATTACCAGAAAGCTGCCGAAAAAAGATTTTCCCTGCAAGCACCGATCCAGGCGCCTCGCCAATCCGGTAGCGTCCGGCAAATGAATCGCGGAATGAACGGCAAGTTTCCTCACCGGCAATCCGGAAAATAGCTCCAGGGCTTCCGACGGGGTATGCCAATGCGCGCCCCGATAGGCTCCGCTGCCGCCATGCCTGCCTTTTTGCCAGTAGAGAATACTGTGCCGGTTCAGCAAACCTAAAGCAATCCGGCCTCGGGTAACACGGATCAATTCCGACAAAGCCAGCTTTGGTTCGCAAATGAAACAGAATGACGTTACAGCTATGCCCAGATCGAATGCGCGGTCGCCAAAGGGGAGCGCACGGGCATCGCCGACACTGTAGGTTTCGTCAGCGGCACGCCGGGATTGCGCAAAACGAATCATGGCCGGATCGGGATCGATGCCTGTCACATGGAGCCCATCCATCGCAAAGCAGCGACTAAAGTATCCCGTACCGCAGCCCGCATCGATCAGGGTTGCGCCGGGCACAGAACCGATAAGCCGTCGCAGCAGCGCGTATTCCGCTTCGCCTATCCAGTTTCCTCTAGCCGTTCGATACCAGTTATCATATGTTTCCGGATCCATGTAAGCTTCTGCTGTCCTGTTGTAATCCGCCAAGTAAGGGTGACCGAATTCCAAACCGGAAATATGCTACTTTACAGCGCAATCCTAAAATGCCCGCTCCATTCGAGACGGAGTACTGATGATTACAGGATAACGCTTCGAACCAGAATATAAGTTGCTACCAGCACCAGAAATATTCCGAAGCCGCGTTTAAGATTTTCCGGCGAAACATGGCGCGAAGATTGAGCGCCTATGAAGCCGCCTGCAATGGCAACAGCAGTGAACGTACCCATTAGCGCATAGTCTACCGGCACTATTCCGTAATAACCTGCAAATCCGGTAGCCGAATTTACCGCCACGATGACGAGAGAAGTTCCGACTGCCTGTTTCATGGGAATACCGGAAAAAAGCACCAGCGCCGGAATAATCAGAAATCCGCCTCCCACTCCGACCAGCCCGGTCAATACCCCGACTCCCAAACCGAGCATCGCCACCAGTCCATATCGGACAGGCTTGATTTCGCTATCAATCATCTCCTCCATCTCACCGTGGACAGCATCGGCGGGAAGCGATACGAAACTGCGTTGAGGCTTCAGCATTCTGTATGCCGAAGCGTACATTACAAACGCAAACAATCCCATTTGCAGCAATACCGGCATGATTATGCCCAGCTTTGTTCCCGCATAGGTTCCTGCCATGCCGCATAAACCGAAAATTGCGGCTACCGTCAGGTTTACATTTCCGCTGCGGAAATGATTAATTGCCGAGAAGGCCGCGGTAATCGCCACGATCCCAAGACTCAGCGCAATCGCGGATTTCGGCTGTACTCCCAATAAGTACACCAGCGCGGGAACCGTAACGATAGACCCGCCGCTACCCAGCAGCCCCAACAATATGCCGGTAGTCAGGCCAGACAGAATAATCAGTATAGTCATGTAGATCTCGGTCAGAATCGATATAAATCGCGCAGTCCCTGCTTACATTCAGCGGGACGATGAACGCTCAAACAAATATTTGATAAAATCCGTCATTATATTACAATCCGCACGGCATGCTGAAAAACCTTGCCTGTCGACGGGAACAGGTCGGCTGACATACCATGAGGAAACGCGGTCAGTCACTAAACTGCCGCGCTTTTTCGGGATGGGACCGGCGGATGGGTTTTCCTGTCGCTCACTAATCGACCCTGGCGATATATGCGCAATTCTCCGGATTCGAATGGTAGCCACGGCGTACAGGACGAAAGCGGTTCTGTCGCGACCAGCGCAACATTCACCGTCTCCATTTGCGAATTTCTATCCAGGCGTTCCAGGTAATGCAGCCTGTCATGGGCATAGGCGATGAGGTAATCGCCATCCGAGAGCAAAAAATTAAATTGTCCGTAGACCGCAATCGCTTCGGCGACCTGCGCGATGGTTTCCAGCCACGATCCGCACATTAGCTGCGAAGCATCCTTCATCTGCTTTGCAATATGCCCGAGCAAATAGCAAAAAGCGTATTCGGAATCGGTTTGGCCGTCAGGGCTGCATACAGCATGATTATTAGCCATTTCCAGGGCGATGATTTCAGGAATCAACCCATTGTGGGCAAACACCCATTGCTTGTCGCAACACTCGTGCTGAAAAGGATGCGTATTGACCAGGGAATTGATTAATGGATATTTCGCCTTGCGCACATGCGCGATTATCAGACCCGAGCTAAGCGTTGCGCTGACTCGTGCATAAAGTTCGCTATGAACCGCCGGCAGCGGTTCTTTGACCAGCAGAAAACGCGATTCGACTTTATATACCAAACCCCAACCGTCCGGATTATTGCCGGAACCTCCGCCGCGCTGCTGGAAATCTTTCAGGCACATTGCGGCTGCGACGGGTTCGCTGCTGGTTAGTCCAAAAAGCTCGCACATCGATACTCTCCATCGATTTATCCATGAAACCGCCCTGCGACTGCTTATCGTTGCGGGGCCTTACAAAGATTATCCATCACCGCAATCAAGACCGTCTCGCTGCAAACATTTTCATGCCGCTCCGGGCACGACCGGATTCAAGCGCGGGTGAGTCTCTTCGGCTCTCACCATCACATACAGTCCGGACAGCGCGAGTATCACAGCGGTAAACCAGAACGCCGCTTCGATTCCATCGCCCCATTGCGCCACCAGACCCAAAGCAATCGCGCCGATAGCGTAACCGGTATCACGCCAGTAACGGTAAGTGCCGAGCGCGGAGCTTCGCCAGTCCGGGTGGGAAATGTCCGCTACCGAGGCGATCAGATTAGGATAGAGCAATGCCATCCCTATTCCCATGATCACTGAACTTGCACTCCATGCAATGATACCATGTACCATAGGCACGCTCAGAACTCCTGCTCCGAGCAACCACAAACCTGCAACAATCGGTATCTTACGACCCACCCAATCAGACAAAACTCCGGTTAACAGCTGGAAAGCGCCCCAGACCAATCCGTAAATAGCGGTTACCCAACCGATCTGGACCAGGCTTAAGCGGTTATTGTGCAAAAATACCGGAAACAGCACCCACAACAAGGCATCGGCAATTTTATTGACTACTCCGGCCTGACACAGCGCATTCAATGTCGGATTCCGGAACGACACCAGAGTGAAAATTTCCCAAGCTCCGGGATGAGCCGAAACCCCACGCGGGAATCGCGGTTGCAAGCCGGAATAAGCGCCTTCCTTATGTTCAGCGCTTTCGGCTTTGGCCCACGGCAGGGTTTCGTGAATGAATAATGCGGCTATCGACGCTGCGATCGCGATGACCGCAAGGGTGAAACCGGACAATGCAATCCGGGGACCGTATATTACCGTCAAATAGCCGGTCGCCAACCCACCCAGACCGACCGCCGCATACCCCGCAAATTCGTTCACTCCGGTGGCGAAACCGCGCTGTTCGGCGCCGGTAATATCCACTTTACTGGTGACGGTCATGCTCCATGCAAACCCTTGATTGATTCCGAGAAAAACATTCGCCGCCACGATCCAGCCCCAATTGGGCGCATACAGTATCATGAAAGGAATAGGAATGGCGGCAACCCAGCCGAGCAGCAATACGTTCTTTCGACCTATGCGTTCAGACAGGCGACCCGCCGCAAAATTCAGTATGCCCTTGACAAAACCGAACGATACGACAAAAGCCATCAGGTACATGAATGAATCTTTTTGCACGCCGAAATCCCGGCTTAAGACCGGCAGAACAGTACGCTCCATGCCTATCATCAACCCGACGAAAAACACCTGCACCGCCTGCAGAATAAATTGGGAAAGATTAACGCGAATGCCGCGCGGATAGAGTATTTTTTCGGTCGTTCCCATTACATTTACCGCTTTGTCCATGTTGGTTCCCGCTTCATCAGGTCAGGCCGCACTATTAGCCGCGACTATTTTGTCCATTTCCGCCGGGCGCGGCGGGATATCGCTAACCAGATACGCGACGAACGCGTTTCTGTCATGAATCTGCAACGCGGGATTAAACCGTTTTTCAAAGCCGATAGTCGAAGAAGGCTTACCAGAAATCCCGGCGCCGCATACCGAACCCGCCTGATGGCCGGGATAGATTTCGGTCGCATCGGGCAAATTCAGTAATTTGCCATGCAGACTGTCGAATAACAAACCCGCCATTTCCTGTTCCTTGCCGGCCAGATCGGGACGACCTGCGCTGCCTACGAACAGCGTATCGCCGGTAATCACAAACCACGGCTCGGGCCCGCGCCGATTGTCGGTCACGAGCAGACAGATGCTGTCCAGTGTATGTCCCGGCGTATGCAGCACCTTTACAGCGACATTGCCCAGTTCAAGGATTTCGCCGTCGCGTAAGGCGCGCACCGGAAAGGGTAGCTGCGGCGCATCCAGTTCATGGAGACAATACGGAACGCCTAGCCTTTCCGCCAGCTTGCGGCCGCCGGAATAATGATCGGCGTGGATATGCGTATCGATGACATAACTGATTTTCACCTTTGCTTTCTGCGCTTCCGCCACAAACCAGTCTTCGTCGCCCGCGACCACATCGACGGCCACCGACTTCCCCAGCGTACCGCACCCCAGGAAATACGACAAGGAAGCTTCTGTTGCTGCCAGTTGCTTGAAAAACATGCATGATCCTTTCATTGCAATAAATTGACCGATTTCGATCAGTCTGACGATTCCACAATCAAGGGCAGGCCCTGCAAACGCCATTCCGCCACGCCGGAGCCCATTCTGATTCCCTGCAAACCTTCTTTTCTTAACAAATCGACCGCTTCTTTGGCCATCATACAAAAAGGTCCGCGACAATAGGCCACGATCGTTTTGTCAGACGGCAGCTCGTGCAGCCGCTGTTTCAGCTCGGCCAGAGGCAGCGACCGCGCATATGGCAAATGCGCAAACTGAAATTCCGCTCCCGGACGCACATCGATGATAACGATCTCGCCGCGTTGCGCCCGAGCCAGCAAATCCCCGCTATCGACCGGTTTCAGCTCATCCGGTCGCTCGACCAGTTGCTGCATGGCGGCCTGCAATTCAAGCAACCGTTCTTCAGCCAATTCCCGCAGCATGACCCATAAATCGGCAACATGATTGTCTACCAGCCGATAGATCATGTATTTGCCTTCTCGTTGCGCCTCCACCAGCCGCGACGCTTTCAATTCTTTCAAATGCGCGCTGGCGAGCTTGACGGAAAGCTCGGTGTCAAGCGCCAGTTGTTCGACTGTCTTGGCTCCCTGGCACAGCACTTCTATCAGTTCCAGCCGTTTGGGACTCGCAACGGCTTTTGCCAGACGCGCCACCTGCTCATAAAGCAGATCTTTCACCATTCTTTGATTAGCCATGCAACACCTTTCATTCTAACAATCAAACGAATGTTAGTACGAAATTGTTTTTGCGTCAACGAAAATTTGTTTAGCCATGATTTATCCCGAAACAGATTTATCCCGAAACATTGACAGCACGCTTTTCAATGGTAGAATGGCGGCCTTCGTTCAATGCGTTTTACGGAGATCGCAGATCCACCGCGTTCCTGACCTGATGGACATATCCATGCATCGATTCGGCGTAATTCTGGTTTGGGTGAGTTTATTAGCCGCGGTTTTCGGCTTGATTTTCGGCTTTATCGATTTTATTAAATACGGCGAACCCAGTTTCTGGATAGCGCTGGTACCAGCCGGTTTTGCCGGCCTGTTAATGGGGGTGGTGATGACCCTATTTTCAAACAAGTAAAATACTGTTATAATTTTGCGCTTAGGTTAGTTTCACGTCCCCATCGTCTAGAGGCCTAGGACACCGCCCTTTCACGGCGATAACACGAGTTCGAATCTCGTTGGGGACGCCATCTACTGTAGTTGTTGCGCTGATGCAATCCCTACCTTTCAAGCCCATCGTTTGAATCCAGGAGTGGTAGTTCAGTTGGTTAGAATACCGGCCTGTCACGCCGGGGGTCGCGGGTTCGAATCCCGTCCACTCCGCCAACACCCCGAATTTTCAATAAACATTCCTGCTTGCGCATAAACGGGTAAAATTGTCTGTCTGATTTGACGCTGCATACTTTTACTGTCGTATCGTGCCGATCCGGCATCGATTGATGGAAAGATTTAACCGCCACCATTTCAATAACCGACGATTTTATTATCAACCATGATCACTGCCTTGCTTATCGAAGTTTTATCCCGGCGCGTACCGACCGATAACCGCCCTGCCGTAACAATAGCCTTATGAAAACGCCCAAACGCTTACAATCGCTGGTCGAAGAAGGCATGGTAGACGAAGTCATACGCCAGCTTATGAGCGGCAAGGAAGCTACCGTTTACGTAGTCCGGTGCGGCGAAGAAATACGGTGCGCCAAAGTGTACAAAGAGGCCGATAAACGCGCTTTTCGGCAAAGCGTGGATTATACGGAAGGCCGCAAGGTCAAAAACAGCCGGCAGGCGCGAGCGATGGAAAAAGGCAGCAAATTCGGCCGCAAAGCCCAGGAAGAAGCCTGGCAGAGCGCCGAAGTCGATGCTTTGTATCAGCTCGCTGCGGCAGGCGTTCGCGTACCGAAGGCGTACAACTTTCTCGACGGAGTTTTGCTGATGGAACTCGTCACCGACGACGCAGGCAACGCTGCGCCCCGGCTCAACGACCTGAGCCTGACACCGCAACAGGCGCGCGAATTCCATGCCCTGCTGATCGACGAAGTCGTGCGGATGCTTTGTGCCGGTATCGTCCACGGCGACCTGTCGGAATACAATGTCCTGGTCGGCAGCGATGGTCCCGTAATCATCGATCTGCCGCAAGCCGTCAACGCCGCTGGCAATAATCACGCCTTGAGCATGCTCGAACGCGATGTCGGCAATCTCGCCGCCTATTTCGGACAATTTGCCCCGGAACTTCTCGCCACCGATTACGGCAGGGAAATCTGGGCGCTCTATAAAAGCGGAAAGCTGGCGGTCGGCGCTGCTTTGACCGGCCATTTTGAACGCGATGAAACCGCGCCCGACCTGACCGGAGTCATGCGGGAAATCAAGGATGCGCTCGATGAAGAAGCGGCCCGAGTGCGCTACCGGCAGGAAATGGGGCTATGACACTTTTGTCAGCGAGCTTCAGAAGCGCGATTCCTGCTCAGGTCGGATGATACTGATACAACCAGGTTTCGGTGAGCGTCTGGCCTCCGCTGCGCAGGAAAAGCCGGATTTCGACCGGATCGGATCCTGCAGCAAGCGGTCCGATATCAAATAAGGTACGCCAGTGCGCCGGGCCGCCGTCGGGTACCACTTCGGTCCCGACATTGCTGATTTTGCCGCGCGTCGTCGTCAATACCGCTTCCGGCGTCGTGCCCGCGGGCAATTGCTCCAAAGCACCGCCGCGGAATTCCACCTCGAACTTGTGCACGCCCGGCGGCCGCTTGGCCGGTTCTCCGCCGCGGCCGATTCGGGTCGCGACGCAACGTGCCAACTGAGTCTTGAAGGGCTCTTCTTTCATCCAGTGCAACCGGTAATGAAACCGGTAGCTGGATCCAGCCGTCGCCCTGGCGCTGGGCACCCACATCGCGATCACGTTATCGTACAGCTCTTCTTTGGTATGCAGTTCGACCAGCTGCACAGTGCCTGCGCCCCATTCTTCCAGCGGCTCTATCCAAAGACTGGGACGCCGCTCGTAATGGACTGCATCGAGATAGCGGTCGAAATGCCGTTCCCGCTGCATCAGCCCGAACCCCTTCGGATTATGGTCCGAGAAATACGACACATTGATTCCTGCCGGATCGATCAACGGCCGCCAGACATGCTCGTTAGCGCCGGTCCAGAGTGCCAGACCGTCCGAATCGTGGACTTCCGGACGCCAGTCGATCTGGAACTGCTTGTCTTTCTCCGAGAACCAGTACATTGAAGTCGCTGGGGCTATGCCGAAGCGCTCGATATCCTTGCGCAGAAACAGGTTTGATTCGATATCCATCACTACGCCCTTTTCCCGCGTCATGACAAAACGGTATGCGCCGGTTACGCTAGGACCATCGAGTAAAGCATAAACGATTACCGTATCCGAACCGGCTTTCGGCGCTTCAAAATAAAAACGGGTAAAAACGGGGAATTCCTCGGGACGATCCGGCTCCACGGTATTGACAGCCAGTCCGCGGGCGGAAATCCCGTACTGAAAATCGTCGCCGATAGCGCGAAAATACGATGCTCCCAGAAACGCTGCCCAGTCATTATTGTGCCAGTCGAGATGCGACTGGTCGCCGAGACGGCTTTCCTGAATTTTAAAACCCGCATACCGTGTTTTTGGTCCGAGCTTTTGAGCGGGGCTATCGACAGGCATCTCGAAATGCCGCTTATCGAACAGTATTTCACGTGCTACGGTGCGAGGATGTTTTTTATCTTCAATATTATCCAGACGGAACATCTCTACCGGATACTGGAAAAATTTTCCGGGATGAAAAAACGAAATCGGATATTGTCCCGGCCCGTTTGCGAACAGCGCCTCTTCGGGTTTAAAACGGATTTTACCGTGCGCGTCCCAGTCGATTTGTTCGAGTATATTGCGATCCGGCTGCAATTCCGGCTGATAGGGTTTTTTCGACATGGCTTTAGCCAGCTTGATCAAGCCTTCCCATGAAAACGCGGCAGCAGGACCCAGTGCGAGTCCGGCATCGGCCGCCAGCGCATTAGTCCAGGGCAGAGCGGTGGAAACAGCAGCAGTTGCCAGCATACCAAGAAATTGGCGTCGGGTAAGTTCAGACATAGGCGTACCTTTTTTGTATTATGCAGAAGAATTTTACTGCAATATGGCCGGAGCGAGCGCTCCAGCCATATATCGAGGATTACTGTTCAGGCCCAGGCGCGGACCAGCACCTCAGGCATGAAGCGTTCTTCGGGAGTAAGCAGCCAGCGATGGCGGCGCAAGAACAGACCGAGCCGGGATTCGCTGGTAAATACCGTCAACGGCGCAGCGAACAGTAAAGGCAAACCGACCGGCAACAGCCACCAGACCGCATCGCGATAGGTAACAAAAGTCGCCAGCAACCCTGCTGTAACGGCCAGCATGACGGGCATGAACCGGCGCAACGCGTCGCCCCAGAGGACGGAATGGGCTTCTCGCATCGGCGATTTCCAGTCCAGGTTCAGACCCGTCAGGGCAGTTACGACAAACAGCGTATGCGCGATCATCCGGATCGGAGCCTGTACGGCCGACAGCACAGCTTCGAATATCGAACTTTTGATCAAAGCCATGCTGCCGCCGTAAGTGCCCTGTTCGCCTTTGCTGATGAGGGTGGCGACTGCCAGCATGCGCGGCAAAAACAGCATGCCCAGTGTAAACGCCCAAAGCAGTTCCAGAGTGGACGACATGCCGAGCCAGGAAAAAAGATGAGCGGTTGCGCTATGCGGTTCGAGCAGGCGCAAGCTGAGGCTGATCAGGAGAAATGCCAGCCAGAGAGGCGCAGAAACATAAGCCATCGCTCCCGTCACCAGCATGGCGCGATGTACCGGCACAAAGCCGGGCTCAGTAATGAGGCGGGCGTTCATCAGGTTGCCCTGGCACCAGCGCCTGTCGCGCTGCAGTTCTTCCATCAGGTTGGATGGCTGCTGTTCGTAACTGCCCTCCAGTTCCGTAGTCAGCCAGGTATAATATCCGGCTCTGCGCATCAGCGCCGCTTCGACGAAATCGTGGGAAAGAATTTCACCGGAAAGACCCCCGGTACCGGGAAGTTTCGCCAAAGCGCAATGCTTGATGAACGGTTCGACGCGGATAATTGCGTTATGCCCCCAATAATGGGATTCGCCCAGTTGCCAGAATTGCATGCCGGCAGTAAAAAGGCGGCCGACCACGCGCCCCGCAAATTGCTGCGCCCGGGCGTGCAGCGTCTGCACGCCGCAAGCGCGCGGCGCAGTCTGTATGATTCCGGCCTTGGGATTGGCTTCCATCATCCGTACCAGCGATGTGATGGTATCGCCCGTCATGACGCTATCCGCATCGAGCACCACCATGTAACGGTAATTGCTGCCCCAGCGGCGGCAGAAATCGGCGACGTTGCCGGCTTTACGCCGGGTACGGTGCTGGCGCAGGCGGTAATAAAGGCGGCAGCTATCGCCCAGCTGCTCTTTCAGGGCGGACCAGGCGGCAAATTCCTGGGCGCGCATTGACGGATCGTAAGTATCCGACAATACGTAGACATCGAACAGGGCGGATCCGTCGCTCACGGCCAGCGATTCGCATGTCGCGCGCAAGCCTGCGAACACGGGGCCGGCCGGTTCATTGCAGATCGGCATGATGACAGCGGTACGCGCCTGCCGGTCCAGCGGCTGGCCTTCGACCGGCTTAACCGACAAGGCATGCGGATCGGGGCGCCATTGCACCCATAACCCCATTAATGCCGTCACAAATCCTGCAGTGACCCATCCGAACAGTAAAACAAAGAGCGCGAGCTGGGCAAAATGCAGCAGCGGATAAGCGCTGCCGGTAGTCTGGGTATGGAAAAGCAGCTCGGCAGCCAGCGCGGTGCTCGCGGCTACCAGCGTCATCAATGCAATACGGCGCGCCGACGCCGCACGTTTCCACGCCGGGGGAATCGCACCCGTAGCCGCATCAGCGCCTTGCGTCTTGAAGAATGCCAGCCACAGGCCTTTCCAGAAGCCGGTCCAGGGGCGCGGCGTCATGCTGCTGCGCCGGATAGGCGGGGCGATTCTGGAAGGTTGAATTACTGTTTGTATGTCGTATGGATTCATGGCACATAAATTAAGTAGTTATGTTGCCATATTTCCAAGCAATATCCGGGCCATACATTCATTAACACAATAACTAATTGATTATTATTATAAATTAAAGCTATCGACATGCAAAATTTATGAATTTCCCGCCTTCACCCAGAAATTTTGTCTCCGAATGCCGACGATACAAGCTAAAAAAACAACAATAAATACGCAACACGCTGATAATAAATAATTTTATTGTTGTCTCAATTTGACGACATTGAAATCGTACGGCCGCAAGGCGCATTTTGCCCACCGGTAAATTCGCAGCGCTCAATATTTCCAGCGCATAAATATAAAAAAAAGTATGAACTTTTTCTTATACAGGGTTATCATAGCAACAGGTAGCTGTACGCTACCCCGTCTCCACCCCGGGACGGGTTCTAACACTAGTTAGAACATTTTACCTCGGCCACTCCCCCTTGGCCGAGGTTTTTTTCGCCCACGCGTTTCAAATCAAATTAATAACATTTTGTTTCTAATGATTTTTTATTAAAAAAATACAACAGCCTTACGCTTCGATTTGCACCTGTAAATATATGCCGCCAAATCAGCGGCGCATTTCCTACCCCAAAAATTTCTGGCGCTACGCCTTGATAGCGTACGGCTCCGTACAGAGCAAGACATGAATTCCGGATAATTTGTTACGTACTTAACATTTGGTTAACCGTCTTTTTGAAAAGAGGGTACGTTCAGGTTTCATAGGAGCAATCATGAGTCATTCGTCCGATTTAATAAAGGAAACTGGCGTCATCGCCGCCGGTCTTTATTCGCGCAAATATCTGGTACGCGAACTGGAAGGTCCTTTTTCCTCGGATCAAGGCGTAAGAATGGCTACGTTTTGCGCTGCCATTACGCAAATCATGGAAATGCAAGGTTTGCTGCTTAATCGCATGTCGGGAAAGCCCGGATGGGAAAATCCCGTGGGATGGATCTTGTGGGGACCGGAGGCGAGCGTTGTCACGATTGGTGAAAGCATGTCCGTAGCAAAAACGCATGACGCATCTTTTAATAAACTGGTTTCAGTCATGAAAAAAGCACTGGATACCGTAGAAGTGAGACAAAGATAGGAGTGAAATTATGCCGACACTGGATCAACTCATGTCGCTTCCCGGCGTACAGGGTGCCATCGAATTCACCAGTAACGGGGAGCTGGGCGATATGCGCGGCAACCTTGAACGCGATTTTGCCGAAGTCGCCGCACAGATGTGCGCGGCAAATATGGCGATCTACCGGATGCAGGCTACCGCCTGGTTTAAAAATACCGGCCTGGCGGGCTTTCTGCCCGAACGCGGTTTCGCCTTCATGAGTCTGGATCACGTAATGATGGGGATGGACGGCAAGGCCGTCATCGGACAAAGCGTCGACTTCGATTACGACGAAGCTTTTCGCCTGTTTAATGATCATGCAGAGGTTAACCCATGACGGAACTGGCGAGCTTGCTTGAAATCGATGGCGTGGTTGCCGCTTTGCGTTTTCAGGATGACGGCGCACTGATTGAAGCGGTAGGCGAACTGGACCAGCTATTTACCGAAATGGCTGCCGAATTATGTTACGCCAACAATCGCATCACCCATTTGAACAGCGATCTTTTGACAACCATATCCGGAAAAGCGGGCTGGGCTCCCAGAGGCTGGATGATGTTCGGTAGCGGCCTGACTATATGTACCGTCGCAAACGTGGCCTGTTTTCTGAGAAGCCGGCATACAGCCTTAAATAAAATCCTGAATGTGCTATTCGAATTAAAAACTCTTTAACGATACGTATAACGTTAATTGTCCAGCCATAATTTACCCAGGCCAGAAAAAATGAACCCGACAAAAATAGAACAATTAGCGTTTATCCTGCTTGCCAGCCTGATTCTGAGCGGCTGTGGCGGTGGCGGAGGCGGAGGCGGCTCTGCACCGCCAGCCCCTCCGCCGGTTACCAATTCTCCTCCCCCCAATACATCCCTGCAATTATGGGCTCCATATTTTACGATTACCGGAACTACGTCCGGCTCCACCACCACGTATACCGACGGCAATTTAAGCGTAGATTCCATCCTCAATCCGTATAACCACAATCTCCTGAGCATACAATCCCTGGATGCCCTCAATCCTTACACCAATATTCAGAATATCGATTCCAGCGGTATTCTGACAGCGTCAGGGACGGGCTATATCCTGAATGGCGCACGGTATTTTTTCTTTTCGAACAACGGCAAACTATATTCGCTGGATCTGACTTCCCAGACATTTCCGGTTCCGGTACAACTCGGCACCTTGTCCAATTTGACCGAAGTATGCGGCATTCAGGCCGAACAATCCGACGGTACCGGACAGACCGGCGCAGTGCTCGTCAGCGGTGCAACCTCCGGAACCAGTCCTTCCGACTGTACGGCGCCCCAGAGCTGGGTTGTTCCATTCAATACGCCGGCATCGACTGTTATCCCCGTTCAAGCGCATACGTTCCTGGTTACTACGTTCATCAATAGTTCCAGCAGCGGTATCACCACCACCGGATTTGTGATCGGCACACCGACTAGCGTAAATGTGACGACCGATCTGACCCAGCCCGGCACAGCTACAAACATCCCTTACAACCCGACCGTAGGCGATACCCTAGCTTCCGAACG
>DASSZW010000148.1:0-3007 GCA_035713285.1 Burkholderiales bacterium | reverse complement strand
CAATTCCCCGGGATCTGCTGGAATCGGAATTGTTCGGCCACGAACGGGGAGCTTTTACCGGCGCAGCCGTTCAGCGCCGCGGCCGGTTCGAACAGGCGGACGGCGGTACGCTGTTTCTCGATGAAATTGGCGATATGCCGGCAGAATTGCAGACCAGGCTGTTGCGGGTGCTGGCCGACGGACAGTTTTATCGGGTCGGCGGCCATCAGCCGATCAAGGTCAACGTCCGCGTCATAGCGGCGACGCACCAGGATCTGGAATCCTGCGTCAAGATCGGCAGTTTTCGGGAAGACCTCTATCATCGTTTGAATGTAATCCGGCTGCGGTTGCCCGCGTTGCGCGAGCGGAGCGAGGATATTCCTTTGCTGGCGCGGCACTTTTTGCAGAAAAGCTCGCAGGAACAGGGCATCGAAGCCAAAAAGCTATCCGAATCGGCGTTAAAATATTTGAGCCAGTTCAACTGGAGCGGAAACGTGCGCCAATTGCAGAACGTGTGCCATTGGCTGACCGTCATGGCGCCCGGCAACAATGTCGATGTGTCGGACCTGCCGCCGGAAATCCTGAATGCGCACGCCCCTCTTTCAGCGCAAACCGACTGGCTGCAGGCGCTGGGCCGTATTGCCGATGAAGCGTTAAGCCGTGGAGAAACCGGCATCATTGAAGGCTTGACCCAGTCGTTCGAGCGAACCCTGATCAATGTTGCCCTCAAACATACCGGCGGACGGCGGATAGAAGCCGCGCATCTGCTCGGCCTGGGCCGCAATACGTTGACGCGTAAAATCCAGGAGCTGGGGATGGAAACAGAATAAAATTCATTTATTAATAATTGATAATATCGAATTAATATGGAATAATCCAGGTATAAGTTATTTGATTCTCTGATTGATACCGGGAGTTATAAATGAAACAAATTGGAATTTTCATGGCCTTGGGCATGTTTTTATTCGCCGGTCACGCATTTGGCGATAATTCGGGGTCAGGCGGCTACAGTTCGGCCTACAGCAGTTCTGGAAATGCCTATAATCGAAACGGCGGCACAAACCGTAATGCCGATCGTCAACACAATATTAATACCGGCAGTTTTCAACAGCCATCACATGCCTCCGGCTATTTCCCGCTCGGTTCCGACCTCAGGGACAAACCGGTTCATTATCCGGATGGCAAGACTTCGGCCAGGTAAGCAAACCGAAAAAATTCGATGCGGATGACGGTCAGGAAAACGGCTCTTCGATCTTGTCGGCAATCGTTAAGCCAGCGATATGTATCAAGAAATTTTCCACGAAACTGAGTTTGTCTATGATATCGTTCCGATAAGCGTTAATCGAATGGCTATCATCGATTTTTTCATTATGCAAAAAACCCCCGACTGGATTGCCTGGGCCAGAAATCTTCTGGCGATCTCTCAAAACGGCCTTACGTTTACCAAGGACCCTTTCGATCGAGAGCGCTTCGAAGAAATCGAAAAAATTGCCAAAGAGATGCTGTCTGTCCAAACGGGGACGCCGTTAGAACGACTGAACGGAATCTTTTCCGGTGAAAAGGGTTACGCCACCCCTAAAATCGACGTAAGGGGTGGCGTATTCAGAGACGACAATATCTTATTGGTGAGAGAGATATCGGACGGTTTGTGGACGCTGCCCGGAGGCTGGAGCGATGTAGGCGATTCCCCCAGCGCTGCCGTCGAAAAGGAAATTATGGAAGAGTCCGGATTTATTACCGTCACCCGAAAGCTCGTAGCGCTGTACGACCGCAACAAGCATGCGCACCCGCCAATGTTTTTTCATGTGTATAAAGTGTTTTTTATCTGCGACATCGTGGGTGGTGCTGCCCGTGCAAGCATAGAAACGGATGCTGTGGGCTTCTACGCGGAAAACGAATTACCGCCCTTGTCTACGCCCAGGGTAACCGAAGAGCAGATACATACTCTGTTCAGGCACTATCGCATGCCGGAGTTGGCTGCCGAATTTGATTGACCGGTTTCCAATCAGGAAATACGGGAATGCAGGTGCTTTGTGCTGACAGACTCATCAGACAACTTTTATTTATAGGGTAAACGCTCTTCGATCAAACCGTGCAATTCTCAAATTCCGGGCCCTTATGCACCAGCATTACACCGGGTTCAAGCACCGATGCCGCAAAACGGACTGAGGCGAGGTTAAAGGGATCCGTGCAGTGGCCGCGCAAATACGGAATCGAATTTACGCTGCATTCGCTGCTGCATGAACAAACCCTAACCCATTAGCCGTTCAACGGCCTCGCGGTATTTCTCGCCCGTTTTGAGCGCGACGCTGTCGGGCAGCGTCGGGGCGGGAGGCTGTTTGTTCCAGCCTGAAGTTTCCAGCCAGTCGCGCACGAACTGTTTGTCGAAGCTGGGCGGATTGCTGCCGGTTCGGTACTCGTTGGCGGGCCAGAATCGCGAGGAGTCGGGGGTCAGGACTTCATCGATCAAATAGAGCGTCCCGTCGACGTCGAGACCGAATTCGAATTTGGTGTCGGCGATGATGATGCCGCGGGTCAGGGCGTAAGCGGCGGCTTCGGAGTACAGCGCGATGCTGGCGTCGCGTACTTGAGCGGCCAGCCTTGCGCCCAGCAATTGCACCGTCTGCGCGTAATCGATATTCTCGTCGTGCGCGCCGGGGTCGGCTTTGGTCGACGGCGTGAATAAAGGTTCCGGCAATGCAGCGGCCTGCGCCAATCCCGGCGGTAAAGGAATGCCGCACACGCTGCCTGCGGTCTGGTATTCTTTCCAGCCGGAACCGGCCAGGTAGCCGCGCACGACCGCTTCGACCGGCAAGGGCCGCAGTCGCCGGACGACCATCGCGCGGTTGCGTACCTGCTCGTATTCCTCGGGGTGGACGACGGATTCCGGCGTATCGCCGGTTAAATGGTTGGGAATGATGCCGCCCAGACGGTCGAACCAGAAATGCGAAATTTTTGTCAGCACGGCGCCCTTGCCCGGTATGGGCGTAGGCAGGATTACGTCGAAAGCCGATAAGCGGTCGGTGGC
>DASSZW010000147.1:0-5217 GCA_035713285.1 Burkholderiales bacterium | reverse complement strand
AATCCGGTTCCAGCGCGGCAATCTGCGCCACGATAGCGGGAGCATTCGGGTCGTCGGGCGTAATGACCGGTATGCCGCGACTGGTCGCCAGCTCGGCTACGCTTTCGAACCAGATCATGTCTCCCGGAGCGTCTTTATGGGTGACGACCAGCGCGACGTCCATGCCTGCGTCGGTCAAAACCGACAGGCAACGCACTCCGACGTCGTGATAGGCGAATACTACTGCGCGCATGCTCATTCCGCGTTACCCAGCACGCTCTCGATCAGATAGCGCGGCCGCTGTCGCACTTGCAGATAAATCCGGCCGACATATTCGCCGAGCAAGCCGATACCGAACAAAATAACGCCCATCAGGAAAAACAGGATGCCGAACAGCGTAAATACGCCCGCGACTTCCGGCCCGATAAAAATACGGCGCAAAGCCAGATAAATCACGAAAAAGGCTGATAATACGGACAAACCTAATCCGACCAGCGAAAAAATCTGCAAAGGCAGGAGCGAAAAGCCGGTGACCAGATCGAAATTGAGGCGTATGAGCTGGTACAGGGAATATTTGGATTCGCCGGCGGCGCGTTCCTCGTGAGCGACTTCGACTTCGCCGGGATGGCGCGCGTAAGTATAAGCCAGCGCAGGAATAAATGTATTCGCTTCCAGACTGTGATTGATAGCGTGGATGATTTCGCGGCTGTAGGCGCGCAGCATGCAGCCTTGGTCGGACATCACGACGTGGGTGATGCGTTCGCGCAGGCGGTTCATCGTCCAGGAAGCGTAGCGGCGCCACGATGCGTCCTGGCGCTGCTGGCGTACGCCGCCAACATAATCGTATCCTGCGTCCATTTTGGCGAGCAGCTTGTGTATTTCTTCGGGCGGATTCTGCAAGTCGGCGTCCAGCGTCACGACCCGTTCGCCGCGGCAATGGGAAAAACCGGACATGATCGCCATGTGCTGACCGAAATTGCCGGCCAGAAATATGACCCTCGTAACATCCGGGCGTTGCAGATACTGCTGCCGCAGCAGCGCTGCCGAGCGATCGCGGCTGCCGTCGTTGATGAAAATCACTTCGTAACTGACGCCCAGTGCATCCAGTGCCGGATAAAGACGCTCGAATAAAACCGCGAGACCGGCTTCTTCGTTATAAACCGGAATGACAACCGATAACGCTGGGGCGCTCATATTAATACCTCGTTCAGAATGTCGCTGCACGCCCGGCAGACGCGCGAGACATCCGCTGGTGACATGGCAGGGAACAGGGGCAGCGTGACGATCCCCGCGCCGATATGTTCAGCGACCGGAAACTGGCCTTCGCCGTAACCCAGAGCGCGATAAAGCCGGAATAAATGCATGGCGGGATAATGTACGCCCACTCCGATGCCGCGGGCTTTCATGCGCGCGATGAATTCGCCTCTGCCGATACGCATGCGCGCCAGGGGCAGGACGACCTGAAACATGTGCCAGTTGCTGTTGCTGAAATCGGCAACCGGCAATTCGCAACCCGGGCGGGTATCGAATTCAGCCAGATAGTGTTGCGCCAGCTGGCGGCGGCGCCGGGTAAATTCGGCCAGATACGGTAATTGGCCGAGCCCTATCGCTGCGGCAATGTCGGTGAGATTGGATTTGCCGCCGGCCACATCGACCTCCATATTGCCGTCCGGCATCCGTACTACACCCTGCAGGCGCAGTTTTTCGCACAAGGGCGCAAGCGCGGGGTCGGGCAGCACCAGGCAGCCGCCTTCTCCGGTCGTCAGGTTTTTATTGGCATGAAAACTGAATGCGACCAGGTCGCCGAAACTGCCTATGGGCCGTTCTTTCCAGCTGGCTCCGAACGATTGCGCCGCGTCTTCAATGACACGTAATTGGTATTGCGCCGCCAGGGCGTACAGTTCGTCGCGATCGACCGGCAAACCGGCCAGGTCGACCGCGATGATCGCACGCGTGCGGGGCGTAATCGCAGCTTCTATCAGCTTCAGATCGATATTGCGGGTCCGCGGATCGACATCGACGAATACCGGCCTCGCCCCGGCGAGCAGAATGACATTGGCGGTGGCAACCCAGGATAGCGGGGTAGTGATCACTTCGTCGCCTGCCTGGATATCGATCAGTTCCAGTGCGATTTCCAGTGCGGCGGTGCCGGAATTCATGCTGCGCACGGTACGGCCTTCCATCAGTCCGGAAAGCTGCGTTTCGAATGCCTGAACTTTCGGTCCGCTGGTGAGCCAGCCGGAGCGCAATACTTCGCTGACCGCGTCAATGGTCGCCTGGTCGATGGAAGGGCGGGTAAAAGGTAAAAAATCCAAAGGGGATGAACTCATAGGACTAGCTTCTGGTAATCAAAAAAACGCCGAGTATAATCACTCCGATGCCGATTATACGTTCCATGCTCAAGCTTTCGCCGAACCACCACCAGGCAGCCAGAGCGGTAATTGCATAGCCGAACGACACCATCGGATACGCCATGCCCACTTCCACCCGCGACAGCACCATAATCCACACGACTACGCTGATGACATAGCAGAACAAACCGCCGAGGATGTGCGGTTCGGTGGCAAGCCTGATTCCTATCGGCACGATATTGCCGGAATTAAAGGCAAACTCGCCTATGCTGTTGGTGCCTGCCTTGAGTAGCAGCTGGGCTGCCGCATTGAGCATGACAGCCGACAGGATAAGGATTCCGCTGATAACATTCATGCCATTACATTCATTATTTGTTCGGGTTTCCTGGTTTGATCACAACGACTCTGCGCGTATCGCGAGCAATGACGCGCATGGGCAGATTTTCTTCGGCGAATTTGCGGTAAGAATCGGGCGACATGACTGCCAGTGCATACGGTTGCTGCAGCCAGATTTTCTTGAAGGTCGCGACATCGGGTATCCACTTGTCAGGTTCCTGCTGGATGCCGAATTCCATTTCGTCGGGATGCGCAACCAGTGTCATGGTGCGCCGCAGATAGGGCGGCAACGTTTGTTCGTACATGGCTACGCTGTAAAACGGCACGCCGGGTTTGAGATAGGGTTTGATCTGCTGCGCAATGAGATAAGCAGAACTGGCCGGCGACAAGGCATTATACCCGATCAGCACTGCCTGGCCCATCAGCAGGCTTGCCACCGCCATCACCGACACGGCAGCAATGACACGGTCTCGCCGGGCCAGCGCAATGGCGGCTGCCGCGCCGATCAGCCACGCCAGCGCGGCGATTTGCAGCCAGGGAATGAAATTGGCGTATAAAGCGGCCGGCACTTCAGCGCTCGCACCTCTGGCGGCCAGCGGTGCCAGCCACCAGAATGCGAGCGCTATCGGTAGCATGGGGCTGAGTTGCCAGGCCAGCGTTTTTCCGGAAAGGACGCTGATACGCTGGCCGATGAGCAAAGCCAGCGCGGGGAAAATCGGCAGGATATACGGGACGAGTTTCGAGTGCGATACGGAAAAGAAAATAAAAATGAAGCCGCACCACACCATCAGCATGCGTTTCGATTGAAACGGCTTGCCGGTTGTTTCATCCGATTTCCAGCCATACCGCAACGCGTCGAACAGCGGCGCAATCCACGGCAGTATTCCCAGAAGGACAACCGGAATAAATATATACCAGGGATGTTCCCGTCCGCTGACAGGCGTCAAATAACGTAAAAAATGTTCGTGGATAAAGAAAAACCACAAAAATTCGGGATTGGCCCGGGACACCAGCACAAACCAGGGCAGGCTGACGGCGGCGAAAATCAGCAGGCCTACGCCGAAATGCAGGCGTTTCCACAAACCCCAATCGCGCTGAATTACGCTGTATACGATCAGTACCGCGCCGGGAATGGCGATGCCGATCAATCCTTTGCTCAACAGCGACAGCGCCATCGCCGCCCAGCAAACGTACATCCAGGTGCGATTCGCGTTGCGCGTCGCAGACGGCTGCTGAGCGAGCAATAATGCCGCCAGGCTCAGATTCATGAAAAAACTGACCCCCATGTCGAGGATATTGATGTGGCCGATGGCGAAATACAGGAAACTGCTCGCCAGCACCAAAGCCGCGATATACCCCGCTCGCTGGCCGAACAGGCGCAGGCCGGTGAAATACGCCAGCACGATGCCCAGGAATCCGCTGAGGGCCGGCCATAAACGCGCGGTCCAGTTATGTTCGCCGAAGGTTTTATAGGCAAGGGCGGTCAGCCAGTATTGCAAAGCCGGTTTTTCAAAGTATTTCAAACCGTTCAGGCGGGGCGTGACCCAGTCACCGCTAACCAGCATTTCCCTGGGGATTTCGGCGTAGCGTCCTTCGTCTGGGCGCACCAATGCGTTATGGTCGAGCGTGGAAAACCAGAGCAACGCTGTCAGCGCAAACATGAACCCCAGGAAAACATGCGTTAAAGCGGGACGATTAGTGTTCAAAGCGATTAAGACCCGATGTAAATACACCCACGAAAGCTGGCTATTATAACAAATTGGCTGCAATGACGTGAAAAACCCTGCAGACGACCGGATTATAACTACACACGTCTTGATCCGGGCAGAAAATCGGCTCAGCGGACGATTTTCCGGTTATGTGCACTGCCAATGATATTGCGCCCGGATTGCCGATTTTCAGCGGCAGCTGCCGCCATGAGTCCCCAGGTTTTTAGGCGTGGAAATTTCAGAATTGGACAGTCCTTGCAAAATGCCGCAATTACGGGTCGTTTGAACGCTGCCGCACTTGCTGCGCAATTGGTTCAATTCGTTCTGTAAGGCCGATAATTCCGCAATGCGTTCCACGACGTGACCGATATGTTTATCCAGCAACGCGTTGACTTCCCGGCAACTGTCTTCCGGAACGTCGCGAAACTTCAATAATGTACGCGTTTCAGACAGCGTCATGTCGAGCGAACGGCAATGCCGGATGAAATTCAGGCGCTCTGTATGCGTATGGTCATATAACCGAAAATTTCCCGGAGAACGCAGCGGGGGATCCAGCAGGCCTTCTCGCTCGTAATAGCGGATGGTTTCTACCGGACAGCCGGTATGATGAGATAGTTCGCCTATTTTTAACAATGATTTCATGGCGCTCGGTTCCTGTTTTTGCAAAACGCTTGACTCTGTAGTAGCTACAAGGTTTTAAATATACACGAATTAAAAATACTGTTGCTGACAACCGTTAAATTTTCTTTTCGTTAGCAACCAGTAAATTTTCTAACCGGTCAGGCAGCTGACAAAAAAGGATTATCGCAACATGACTCACGACAGGCGGCATATCAGTCACG
>DASSZW010000146.1:0-5144 GCA_035713285.1 Burkholderiales bacterium | reverse complement strand
TGTTCGAAAAACTCAGCCCGGCCGAACTGCCCTATTTCCTCAAGCTGATGGACCATCTGGCAAAGCGCGGCGTACCGTGCCCGCAGCCGGTCGCCAACAGACAGGGCAGTTTTCTGGACGAAGTCAACGGCAAACCCGCCAGCATCGTCAGCCGGCTCGGCGGCAGCTCGATCACGACGCCGAACGCTGCGCACTGCAGCGCTGTCGGCAGCGTACTGGCCAATATTCATCTGGCCGGGCAGAGTTTTTCGATCCCGCGCGAAAACGAACGCGGAGCGCAATGGTGGAAAAGCGTCAGCCACGAACTGCTACCCCATTTGAACGGGGAAGCCGGAGCGCTGCTGCAGGCGGAAATTCGCTATCAGGCGCTCCATCGCTGGCAGGATCTGCCGCGCGGCGTCATCCATGCGGATTTATTCCGGGACAATGTGCTGTTCGAAGGCGATGTCGTATCGGGCGTAATCGATTTTTACTTTGCCTGCACCGATTCATGGCTCTACGATCTGGCGATCACGGCGAACGACTGGTGCACGACGCCAACAGGAGAACTGGATACCGCGCTCACTCACGCGCTATTAAACGCTTATCACACAATCCGGCCCTTGCTACCCATCGAACGCGGAGCCTGGCCCGTAATGCTACGCGCCGCCGCCTTACGCTTCTGGGTGTCGCGCCTGTACGATTTGCATTATCCGCGCCCGGGCGAAATGACGCATGCCAAGGACCCGGCCCATTTCGAGCGCATTTTGCAAAATCGCATACATGCCTCGCAACGAACATGGATCACTCGGGATCAGTCATGAAAGCACGCCTCGTTCCCGCCGGACACGGCTGGTTATGGATCAAACAGGCCTTCCTCCTGTTCAAGGCCAACCCGTTCATGTGGATAGCCCTGTGCGTCGGCATCCTGCTGACCGGCGCACTGATCGGCATGATACCGATAATCGGGGCGCTGTTTTTTCAGCTCATTGCTCCAGCGCTGACAGCCGGACTGATTCTGGGCTGCGACGCGCAAAAAAAAGGCCAGCCGCTCGAAATGTCGCATCTGCTCGCCGGTTTTAAAAGCCACGGCACGCCTTTGATTACAGTCGGCGGCATCTACCTGACCGGAATGCTGATTATTGCCGGAATCGTCGGCGTACTGGGCGGCGAGCCGTTGATACTCGCGCTGACGGCCGGCCATCCCGACGCCAAATCCATCGCCGATTCGCACGTAATGAATATCGGCCTGATGCCCGTAATAGTAGGCCTGGTATTACTGCTGCCGCTGCTCATGGCGTACTGGTTCGCTCCTGCGCTCATCGTTTTCGGCAACATGAGTCCGCTTGCCGCGATGAAAACCAGCCTGTCGGCCGGTTTAAGGAATTCAGCTGCGTTCCTGGTCTACGGCCTGATTACGTTCGGCTTGCTGCTGCTGTCCACCCTTGCGCTGATGCTCGGATTCCTGGTCATGATTCCGCTCGCATTCATCAGCTATTATACTTCCTACCAGGACGTATTCGGCCGGGAGGAAACGCCGGTTCCCGCGATCACCTGACGCGCTCAGGCGTACGGCGCAGTATCGTGTCTGCCGCTACGGCGTCGGTCTGCGGGTAATCGCGGCTCGTATGCAAACCGCGACTTTCATGGCGCAAGGTGGCGCAACGCACGATCAGGTCGGCGGCCGTCACCAGATTGCGCAATTCGATCAGGTCGTTGCTGACGCGGAAATTCTCGTAATATTCGTTGATTTCCTCGGTCAGCAACGCGATGCGCCGCGCCGCTCGCTGCAACCGCTTATCGGTGCGCACGATGCCGACATAGTCCCACATGAACCGGCGCAGCTCGTCCCAGTTATGCGACAGGACGATCTCTTCTTCCACATCGACGACGCGGCTTTCGTCCCATTCGGGAATCGGCACGAGCGCCATCGCCGGTTTGCCGAGAATATCGTGCGCCGCTGCGCGGGCAAATACCAGGCATTCCAGCAACGAATTGCTCGCCAGACGATTAGCGCCATGCAAGCCGGTACACGTCACTTCGCCGACCGCATACAGGCGGTCGAGATCGGTGCGTGCCGACAAATCCGTCATTACGCCGCCGCAGGTATAATGCGCCGCCGGCACCACCGGAATCGGTTCGCGCGTGATATCGATGCCGAGACTTATACATCGTTGATAAATATTGGGGAAATGGTTCACGATAAATTCGGCGGGCTTATGCGAAATATCCAGAAATACGCAATCCAGCCCGCGCTTTTTCATTTCGGCATCGATGGCCAGGGCAACGATATCCCTCGGCGCCAGTTCTCCGCGCTCGTCGTACTCAGGCATGAAACGCGTACCGTCCGGCAGCTTCAATAAACCGCCTTCGCCTCTCACCGCCTCGGAAATCAGAAAGGATTTGGCCTGAGGATGATACAGGCAAGTGGGATGAAACTGGACGAATTCCATGTTCGCCACGCGGCATCCGGCGCGCCAGGCCATCGCAACGCCGTCGCCGGTCGCCACGTCGGGATTGGTGGTATACAGGTAGACCTTGCTCGCGCCGCCGGTAGCCAGCACCGTATGCCGGGCAGCAAACGCCTTGACTTGGCCGCTGGCATTGTCGAGCGCGTAACAGCCATGACATGCGGCGTCATCGTAACCGAGCTTGTCACCGGTAATCAGGTCGATCGCGATATGATGCTCGAGCAAGGTGATATTGGGATGCTGGCGTATTTTCTCGCACAGCGTACGCTGCACCGCCCGGCCCGTCGCATCGGCGGCATGAATGATCCGTCGCGCGCTGTGACCGCCTTCGCGGGTCAGGTGAAAACCGGTTTTATGGGTGATATCGAGCGTGAACGGAACCCCCATCTCCACCAGCCACTGCACGGCCGCTGTGCCGTGCTCGACGACATACCGGACTGCCGCTTCGTTGCATAAGCCAGCACCGGCAATCAGCGTATCCCGGACATGGGCTTCCATCGTATCATCGTCCGCCAAAACGGCTGCGATACCGCCCTGCGCCCAGGCGCTGGAAGAGTCCTGCAATGTTTTCTTGGTCAGGATCGTGACTTGCAGCGTATCCGCCAGATGCAGCGCGGTGGTTAACGCCGCCAGGCCGCTGCCGATAATGAGTACGTCCGTCTGCTCCATGTATGCGCCCGAATTTCGATAACGTTCAAGAATACCAGAGCCGCGCATGCTTGGGGGGCAAATATGCAATAAATACCCGCGCCGTATCGAAACCGGGAGCGATAATTCCGGACTGGCCGACAGTCCGTACCCTGACGTCCGCGAATATTACCGCTTATTCCACGACCGGAAGGCCATTATTCATCCATGCCTCAAAACCACCCTGTACCGAATGGACATTGGTGTAACCCAGTTGCTGCAAACTTAACGTCGCCAGCGCAGAACGCCCTCCTGTCTTGCAATATAGCACTATGGCAGCGTTCTTGTCGGCGAAAGCGGGATGGTCGGAAATTTTGAATTCGAGTACGCCGCGAGGAATATTCACCGCACCGGCAAGCTTTCCTGCGTCATATTCCGCGGGTTCGCGGACATCGAGCACCAACGCGCCGCTCTTGATCGATTGCACCGCTTCCGCCGGTGCGAGTTCCTTGATTTTGCTTTTAGCGTCTGCAACTAATTCCTGGGGGGTAATAGCCATGTTTTCCTCATTCAATATTCAAGATAAATTCTGATCCTGCGCCTGATTGCGCATATGATCGGCCACTTTGGATAACGCCGTAGACAATTCCAGCCGCAAGTTACCATCGTCCACCGTTTCCGACAAGGCCTGATTCATGCAGATCATCCATTGGTCGCGCTCAGCGTCGCCTATGGAAAAAGGCATATGCCGCCGACGCAGCATAGGATGCCCGTATTCCTCGATAAACAATTGGGGACCTCCCAACCAGCCCGACAAGAATTTGAACAGCTTTTCTTCAGAGCCCGCCAGACTTTCGCCGTGCAGATTCCGCACTCCTTGCGCGTGTGGCAATTCGTCCATCAATTCGTAAAAACGGCGCACCAGTCGCCGGACTCCATCCGCTCCCCCTATGCGTTCGTACGGTGGCGCGCGCCGGTCAGGCTGCATGCGTAACCTCGTTGCCGCAATGCTGGTTAGCCGGCACTGCCTGATCGATCAAGCGCGGCTGCGGCAAATTCAGCCCGTTCATCAGAGCGATAAACTCATCCCGGCTTTTGCCGAACAGACGCGGATTGGTCTCGCGTTCCTGCGCCACGCTGGAAACGTGCCGATGATTATAATCGTGCGCCGGATACACCAGCGTCTCGTCCGGCAGCGACAACAGTTTTTGAGTAATGCTGTCATACAGCTTCCCCGGATCTCCGCCCTGGAAATCGGTGCGGCCGCAACCGCCGATCAGCAATGCATCGCCCGTAAACACGCGATCGCGCCACAGGTAAGACACCGACCCGGGCGTATGTCCAGGCGTTGCAATAACGCGGATGCGTTCGTTCCCGAAATCTAGCACTTCGTCACCCTGCAACTGGATATCGGCGCAAGCCGCCCCGCAAAACTTGCTGATCGCCGTCTTCGCTCCCGTAGCCTCGCGCAACGCCGACGCACCGGTAATATGATCGGCATGCACATGCGTCTCCAGCAGATAGCGCAAGCTGAAATGCTCGTCCGCCAGCAACTGCAGGTAAAGCTCGTCATGGCCCCGAACCGGATCGATCAGCACCGCCGTATTGGTCTCGCGCTCGCCCAGCAAATATGTATAAGTCGAACTGGTGGTATCGAATAATTGACGAAAATAAATCATTTCTTCCTCCTGCCTATCGGGATTTTCATCACTAACATCTTGTGATCAAAAACAGAAATACAAGACTATCAAAATAGAAAAAACGATATTTCGCGCCTCGCCCGCTACAGCCGGACAAAACATTAATAAAAACATGAGACCGTTATCTGCAGAATGTATGAACTATGCCGCAAATGCCGATCGAATCGACATATTCTGTCAACGCTAAATAGGAATGTCCGCTTTTCTGCCAAGTAGAAATGTCCGCTTTCCTTTCATTTTTAAAAAATGTTGCTGCGCCCATCGGGAACGGACTTACCGATGGGCGTTGTTTTCCAGGGATGATTCGCTGCCGGTTTATGACTTGAGCCGCGTCGCGCTATCGCCTGATCCACGATTGCATTTATCG
>DASSZW010000145.1:0-11221 GCA_035713285.1 Burkholderiales bacterium | reverse complement strand
CGGCAGGTATGGTGCTGGTGCGCATAATCAGGCTGGCGATCGAAGGAAAGTAAAAACCGGTTCCGGATCATATTCGTGCAGCAAAAAAGGGGCAATGCAAAGGCCCCTTTTTTTGTCCGTTCAAGCCGGAGCGAGAATTTTTCCCTGCCCGGAGGCGCTGCCGGAAAATCGTCCACTAAAATACTTGACCGCGTATAGCTTTGGCTATCATACTTTGCAGAGGCGCCCAAGGTTGCAATACGCTTAATTATATAAACATATAACGATAAACCCAATCGGAAATGAATGTTTTCAAATTAGAAGACATGGTTTTACCATAAGGCGGAGAGAAACCCGCAGCAGGCGATGTCCGATTTTTCTTGCAAAGCAGAAAGTTGTAAATTCACTGCTGTGCGAGATTTGAAATAATTAAATTAATTATTAAGCTGACGTTCAAAAAAACTATACTAATGATGAACAAGTTTGGACATTTTCTGACGATTACGAATATTCGTCGAGGTTTGGGGTTATTCATCCTCGGCATGATGCTATTCGTAGCCATATTTTCATGGGTTTCCTGGCAGACCGAAAAGCAGGACGCCGCACGAAGAATGTCGCTGCTGGCAGAGTTAAGCGTCAAATCCATCAATTTTTACTTTTCCCATCTTCAAAACAATCTGAATCAATTAAGCGCGCAAATCGTTGATAAAAACGGTCAGTTCATGCTGATCCGGACCCAGGAATCGCTGTACCGGTTTCTTGACGAGAATCATGATTTCGCTAATGTGACAGTCGCGGATTTGAATGGCCAGCTTTTGGCGGCCGCCGTCAAAGCCCCCGGCCAACCCCTCGCCGATATCAGCGGCGATCCCACTTTCGTCATGGCGCGGCAAGCCTTGATGGCCGGCCAGCCGTTTTATATCGGTCGCCCCATTTTCGGTCATGTCGTCAGGGAATGGGTAGCGACGATCCGTTACGGCGTACGCGATGGCGCCGGCAGGCTGTGTTATATCCTGAATGCCTCCATCCCTTTGTCGAAACTGTTGAGCCTGTGGGGAAGCATTTACCTGCCGCGGCATTTCCAGATGGGCCTGCTGCTCGATTCCGGTTACCTGTTAAGTTTGTTTCCCGATCCCGATGCGCGGCGCATGGAAGAAATATACGGACAAATCCGAAGCGGTGTCCTGGCCCGTCTGTTGCGCCAGCAGAACCTGAGCGAACGAGGCCTGGTGGAGGGCTACAATTCCGTCAAGCATGCGGATTACGAATTTGCGTACGTCAAGCTTGCCAATTTCCCCGTAACGTTTTTTGCGGCGGCGCCGCTTTCCCATTTCGAAATCGAATGGTGGAAACATAATCGCGCTTTTTATATCCTCAGCCTGCTTTTTACCGTTAGCGGAATCAGTGCCTTTTACTGGATAGTAAAACGCAGGGATCGCTGGGAAAAAGAAAAGATCCAGCAGGAAGGAAAATTCCGTGCCATTTACGAAGGCTCGAACGACGCCATTATTCTGCTGGGCAATGACGGCTTTTTCGATTGCAATCAGCGGGCGCTGTTCATATTCGGACTCAAGGATAAAGCCCGTTTTTTAACCAGCGGCATAGCCGATTTTTCAGCGCCGTTTCAACCGGACGGACAGGATTCCGTTTCTGCGGCCAATATTCATATCGTTGCGGCGTTCAAACACGGTTCGCATCGTTTCGAATGGATTTGCCGTCACCATGAAGGAGAGGAGTTTTTTGCGGAGATCCTGCTTTCGGTTTTTTATCTTGACGGCAAACGCATATTGCAGGCCACCGTTCGGGATATTTCCCAGCGCAAGAAAATCGAGGCCGAATTGCATGCGACGCTGCAACGCCTGCAGGCCGCCAATGAACGGCTCGATCTCGAAAAAGAACTGAATCAGAAAATTATCGAAACCTCGCCGGTAGGCATCGCCATTTACGATGAACACGGCGATTGTCTGGTGGCCAATCCTGCTTTATGCCAGCATGTCGGTGGGGAGGAATCAGCCATAGTCGCGATGAATTTTCATCGCATCGATTCGTGGAAGCGCTCGGGTATTTACGATCTGGCGCTGAAAGCGCTGGCAACGAGCGAGCCTATGTCGGGCAATATCGAGACCGTGTCAAGTTTCGGTAAACACGTGAAGCTGGGTGTTATTCTCTGTGCCCTGCATAGCGGCGGCCGTCAGCATTTGATGTTTCTGACTACCGATCTTACCGAGTCGCTGCACGCCAAGAAAGCGCTGGAAGAAAGCGACGAACGCTTCCACCGCGTCGTTTTCGAAGCGCCGATTCCTATCATGATTCATGCGGAAGACGGCGAGGTGCTCGAAATCAACAAGGTGTGGACCGAAATCACCGGATATACGCGCGCCGATATCCCTACCACCAGAATCTGGACGGAAAAGGCATACGGCAGCCTTGCCGGGGAAGTACAGAAAAAAATCCAGAGACTCTATCATCTCAAGCAAAAAATGGATCAGGGCGAGTTCATCATCCGCTGCAAGGACGGTTCTACCAGAATCTGGGAGATCAATGCGGCACCGGCTGGCATAATGCCGGACGGACGCAGTTACCTCATCAGTGCGGCGCAGGATATTACCGAACGCAAGGCAGCTCAGAAACAGGTCGAATTTCTGGCTTATCACGACGCGTTGACGGGATTGCCCAACCGGCTGCTGGCCAAGGAACGGTTTGAACTCGCCAAGTCGTTTGCCGAGCGCCAGGGTTGCAAAGTGGCATTGCTGTTTCTGGATCTGGACAACTTCAAGCTGATCAACGATTCGCTGGGTCATGGCATCGGCGACGCCCTGCTCAAGAATGTAGCGAACCGGCTCATGGGATCGTTGCGCGAGTCCGATACCCTGAGCCGGCAGGGCGGCGACGAATTCCTGATCGTATTGAGCGAGGTTCCGAATCAGGAAATCGTTGGCGAAATTGCGGAAAAAATCCTGCCGCTGATGATGGAAACGTTTTCCCTCGAAGAAAACGATTTATCCATTTCCCTGTCGATCGGTATCGCCGTTTATCCCGAAGACGGCAACGACTACGATACGTTGCTCAAAAAAGCCGATACCGCGATGTATCAATCCAAAATGGCAGGACGCAATACCTACCGGTTTTATGTGGAACAAATGAATATCGATGCCATCGAGCATCTGCAGATACGAAACAATTTGCGCAAGGGCATGGAACGGCAGGAATTCGAGTTGCATTATCAACCGCAGATCGATCTGGCCAGCGACACCGTGATCGGCGCGGAAGCCCTGATACGCTGGAACCATCCGGAACTGGGCATGGTTTCTCCGGCGCGCTTCATTCCGCTCGCCGAAGAAAGCGGAATGATCGTACGCCTGGGCGAGTGGGTGCTGGATGAAGCCTGCCGGCAGGGCGTGGCATGGCGCGAAGCGGGTTTGCCCGAACTGGTGATAGCGGTCAATTTGTCGGCAGTGCAGTTCAAGTGCGGCGATCTGGAAAAAACCGTGATACGCGCGCTTTCACGGTCTGGACTGGACCCTTCCTTGCTGGAACTGGAACTGACGGAATCGATACTGATTTCCGACACGGAGAAAGTTCTGGCCATGGTCCAGCGTTTGAAGGCTTTGGGCATAAAGCTATCGATCGACGACTTCGGTACCGGCTATTCCAGTCTTTCCTATCTCAAACGGTTTGCAGTGGACAAACTGAAAATCGACCAGTCGTTTGTGCGCGATATGGCCAATGATCCCAACGATGCGATTATTGTTCGCACCATCATTCAAATGGCCAAGAGCCTGAATTTAAAAACCATCGCCGAAGGGGTGGAAACCCAGCGCCAGCTGGCGATGCTCGGATTGCAGCGATGCGATGAAGCGCAGGGCTATTATTTCGCCCGGCCGATGTGCGCCGCTGACTTCGCGCTCTATTTGTCCGGCGCGCAGCAAAACGTCAGCCTCCTGAGCCGGCCGAAATAGTGAAATGCGTTGACGCCAGCGCTAGGTAGGCACTTCAAAAATCCGGCCTATCACCGTCGTGAACAACATCGCCAGAGCACTCCAGAACGTGACGCGCAGGATTCCTTTATTCACGCTGGAACCGCCGATATAAGCGCCCAGGCCGCCCAATAAAGCCAGAAAGGCCAGCGAAGCGATGCCGACGACCGGAATGAGATCGTTGACGGGCGAAAAGACAAGAATCGATAACGGTAATGCCGCGCCGACCGAAAAACTGCATGCCGATGCAAACGCCGCCTGTAAAGGACGCGATCGCATCGTGGCGGTAATGCCCAGTCCGTCCCGGGCGTGCGCTCCGAGCGCGTCGCGTTTCATCAGCTGCTCGGCTACCTGCCGGGCCAGCGGGGGTTCCAGGCCCCGTTTAATGTAAACGTTCTCAAGTTCGCGTTGTTGGTCGTCAAAATTGGATTCGATCGCTTTTCGTTTTTCTTCCAGAGCCGTCTGCTCCGAATCCGATTGTGAATGAACGGACACATATTCTCCGGTCGCCATCGACATGGCGCCCGCTACCAGCCCGGAAATCCCCGCCACCATAATGCTGTGATGAGACGCATCCGAAGCGGAAACGCCCAATATGAGGCTGGAAGTCGAGACTATGCCATCATTGGCACCCAGCACGGCTGCGCGCAGCCAGCCCAGATTTTTAAGTCGGTTTCGTGCAGAGGAGTGATCGGTCATCGGTTCGCCTGGAAGGAAAGAGGATTTTGTTATCTGGAAGCCTGGAGCCTGTCGGTACCGCTATCTGCAAATTAGCTCGATAGGGTGCAGCCATGCAGGAAATCTGGAGTTCAGTTCAGGTTAAGCATGTCGATACGAGCGCGCAACAGTGGCACCAACTCCTGCTCGAACCACGAATTGCGCTGAAACCAGGCGATATTGCGGGCCGATGGATGCGGCAGCGGGATGTATTCAGGTGCATAATCGCGCCAGGCTCTGACTGTTTCGGTTAGGGTCGCTTTGCGCCTTCTGCCGAGATAATGCCGTTGCGCATATTGCCCGATCAGCAGCGTTAATTCTATATTCGGCAGTTTCGCCAGTAGCTGGTCCAGCCATAATTCGGCGCATTCCCGCCTGGGCGGCAGGTCGCCGGCTATTCCCCGGCCGGGATAGCAATAGCCCATGGGAATGATGGCAATATGCCGGTCGTTATAAAAAGTTTCCGGTTCTATGCCCATCCATTGCCGCAACCGGATACCGCTGGCGTCGTTCCAGGGAATGCCCGTCGTATGAACCTTCATCCCCGGCGCCTGACCGACGATCAGAACCCGGGCAGATTCGCTTGCCCGCAATACCGGCCGGGGTCCCAAGGGCAAATGCTGTTCGCAGTAGCGGCATTGCCGCACTCTTGAAAGTAAATTGTCCAGGTCAAGTAAAGAGGTTTCGATCATGCAGCGCCAACCCATAACAGAAGATAAGAAATAAATAGGGACGCAGTGCCGGAATTCAATCTTTGAATACCGGTTCGTAAACGATAGGCCGTATGCTCCGCATTACCAATGAACAGACTATGCGGAGCGGAAATTCTCCGTTCAATGTTCAATGCGCAATACTGGAAAGCGGGATTGCAATTACCCAGCCGTAGATGTTCGAGACATATAACGTGCCTCCTACGATGACAGGCGAAGAAGGACCGAATGCGCCGCCCAAGTGTTTTTTCCCCAGGATTTTGCCGTCGCTGACACGGATTGCGGCAATATCGCCGGATTTGTAAGGAACGTAAGCGACGCCGTCGGCGACGGCAGCACCCGAGCGGATTTGGGCTCCCAGCCGTACTTTCCATAACTCGCGACCGCTTTTCAGGTCGAAGGCGTAATAATCGCCGGTAACCGGACTGCCTTCGAGAACTTTATCGCCGTAGATCATCGGTGTGGCCGTTTTCATTGCAGGAGGGACGGGCCCGTTTTCAAACTGCTTTTGCCAGGCGATCTTGCCGCTGTCTGCCTCCATTGCCAGCAATACATTCGCTACCGGATTTTTTTTGTCTCCGGTTTCGACAGTGGCTTCCTGTATCACCAATCCGTCGGCATAAGCCGGAGTGCAATCGCCGATTCCCGTAGCGACCAGTTTAGGCAGGGTTATTTTCCAGACGATCTGGCCGGTTTTTTTGTTGATCGCATAAAAATAATTGGGATCCGTGCCGCCGACAAATAAATTATCGCCGGCTAATACCGGGGAAGACATGCTTACAAAAGATGTGAGATCCGTGCTGGAAACCAGCTTGCCGCCGACGGCATCGAGCTTGTACAAATGTCCGTCGCCGGTGCCGATGTAGAGGTAGCCCTGGTCATAAACAGCGGTGGGCATCGCTTCGCCGGGAAAATGGTAGACCCAGAGTTGCTTGCCGGTTTTGGCGTCGAGCGCGTACATCGAATTCAGGCCGGGGCCGCGGGTCGGCCGTTCGCCTTTCACATAAAGCATGGTGTTGGCGTAATTGAAGTAAGCGCTACCGGTGGAGACATAGACGCGGCCATCGACGACCAGCGGATTGCTCATGGTCATATTCCATCCGTAATGCGCCCAGATCAGCTTGCCGTTCAAGGCATTGAGCGCATACGTATAACCGTTGTCGCTGCCTGCATAGATAATGCCGTTGACGGCCGATACGCCGACCGGCATGCCGATGTTATACGCGGTAGTCGAAAAATTGTTATCCAGCGGCGGCCCGTCGAGAGGAATAGCGCCGGCGCCTGCGAATTTCCAGCTGACTCCGCGTTGCAGCGCTATGCCGGCATTGCGCGGCAGGGTAAATACGGCATTGCGCCCGGGATTGGCGGCATAGGTCGTCCAGGCATGAGGAAAGTCGGCGGCTACGGACGGCGAGGGCAGGTTCTGCGGAAAATACTGGTAGGGGAATTCGGCTGCCACCGGGTCTGCGGTCTGTGCTGACGCAGCGTGCGCCCAGGCGCTGCTGCCGCAGGCCGACAAAACGAGCGCGGCCAGAAATGGTGCAACTCGCCGCCGGGAAGGATGCTGATTCAGTTTATAGTCAGATTGCATGGATAGCTCCTGTATTTGGGTAAAACATTCATTTTGGCATCGGCTGCCGGGCAGCAGGGAATAGTCGAGGCAATAACAAAGTTCAGGCTGCCCAAGGGGCGACAGCCATTTATTTCCTTGACGCAAAGAATGCCCGATATGGCAAGACTACACGGGCTTAACCGGGGTTTCAAGTTTCGTTGCCGTTTTATTATTTACTTCCGTATCGCGGGCTTTATGTCAAAATAAGCAGAATATTTGTGCACGAGACGCGCTGATGAAGAAAAAATCCGGTCGCAATAGCCTGTGTCATTGTGGTAGCAACAAAAAATATAAAGTATGTTGCGAGGGGAAAAAAATATCCTCGTCCATTCGTCCGTCCGGGCTTGAAATGTCGATTCCGGACCGGCTGGCGCTGGCGATCGGGCATCATCAAAACGGGCGCTGGGACGAGGCGGAAAGCATTTATCAGCACATACTCGCTCTCCAGCCCGAGCATGCCGACGCGCTGCATTTGTCCGGTTTGATCGCTTATCATCGGGGCGACAATGCAAGCGCGGTGGCGCTGATTGCGCGGGCGATCCGGGTAAGGCCTGCCGAGGCGAGCTTTCATTATAATCTCGGCGTATTGCTGCAGGCTGAAAAACAGCTCGATGGGGCGGCAGCGTGCTACCGGCAGGCGCTGTCGCTCAAACCGGGTTATCTGGACGTGTTCCCTAACCTCGGCGCGATCTTGCACGAGCAGGGCCGCCTGGACGAAGCGCTGGCCTGTTACCGGCAAGCGCTGGCGCTCAAGCCGGATTATGCCGAGGCTTACTGCAATATGGGATTCGCACTGCAGGCTCAGGGCGAAACCGGCGAAGCGATAGTTTGTTACCGGCAAGCGCTGGCGCTCAAGCCGGATTATGCCGAAGCCCGCTGCAATCTCGGTTTCGCGTTATCGCACAGCCGTCCGCATGATTCGATTGACCATTTCCGGCAAGCTTTGGCGCTCAGGCCGGATTACGCCGATGCACGCTTTAACCTGGCGCTGGTATTGTTGCGTCTCGGATATTTTGAAGAAGGCTGGCAGCATTTTGAAGCCCGGTCTGACCGGCGCAAATCCGACCGGACGACAATCGAGCCCGAACTGGATTGTCCGCAATGGTCGGGAGAGGATTTGTGCGATAAATCCCTCGTGATCTGGCCGGAACAGGGAATGGGCGACGAAATACAGTGCGTACGCTATATTTCCCGGTTAAAGGCGCTGGGCGCCGCTAAAGTGACCCTGGTGTGCAAAGATCCGCTGCGAACACTCTTCGGTTCCGTGTCAGGCGTCGATGCGGTGATTGCCAAATCGGCGGCAACGCAATTGGAGCATCACGATTACTGGGCGTTTCCGATGAGTCTTCCGCTGCATTTTAAAACCCGGCTGGAAAACATACCGGCCAAACTGCCTTACCTGTCGGCGGATTCGGCCAAAATCGGTCAATGGTCCTCATTTTTGCCGGCGAGCGGGATTAAAGTCGGGCTGGTATGGAAAGGGTCTGTAACGCATAAAAATGACCGGCATCGTTCGCTGCCGGGGTTGTCGGTACTGGCGCCGCTCTGGTCGGTTGCCGGTATGGCATTCGTGAGCCTGCAAAAAGGCCAGGGCGAAGAGGAAGCGGCGAATCCGCCTGCCGCACAGCCGCTGATCGACCTGGGATCGAGGATCGAGGATTTTTCCGATACCGCAGCGATCATGTCGCAACTGGATCTCATTATTTGCGTCGACACCGCAGCGGCGCATCTCGCCGGAGCGCTGGGCAAACCGTGCTGGATGTTGTTGCCGCATCAAGGCAGCGACTGGCGCTGGCAGGACGGACGCACCGATACGCCCTGGTATCCCGGCGTGATGCGTCTGTTCCGGCAGTCGGACGGCGGCGGATGGGGGCCGGCCGTCGCCGGATTAACCGCTGCATTAGAAGAATTAAAGCGTAACAGAGCAGCCGTTCCATCCGTCGCGGATAATCGGTAAACCCTAGTCCGTTTCGGTCGCCGCAGCCGGTCGATTTCAGGCCGCTGTCAGTCGCCAGAGCGAGGTCACTTCTGCGGCGCGGGCAAAATGCAGCGGATCGGTGGCGTCAGCCGATTTGGGATGCCGGGGTTTGATTTCGGCGCTGCCGAGGATTTTCAATCCCGCCGTATCGATCATTGCAAGCAATTCCTGGCGGGAGCGCAGTCCCAGGTGTTCGGCGAGATCGGATAGTATCAGCCAGCCTTCTCCATCCGGTTCGAGATGGTCTGGCAGGCCCTGCAAAAAACGGTGCAACATCCGGCTATCCGGGTCATAGATAGCGTATTCGATGGCGGCGGCTGGCCTGGCCGGAATCCATGGAGGATTGCATACGATCAGCGCCGCACGGCCGGTCGGATACAGATCCGCTTCGACTACGCTGACCTGTGCAGAGAGGCCCAGCCGCGCTATATTTTCTCCGGCGCAGGCCACTGCCCGAGGATCGAGATCGGTCGCGACGACGCGGCGCATTCCGCGGCGCGCCAGAATGGCGGCGAGTACGCCCGTTCCGGTACCGATATCGAACGCCGTATCTCCGCGCGGCAGAGGTGCGTTTGCTACCAGGTCCGCATACTCACCGCGCACCGGCGAGAAAACGCCGTAATAGGGATGAACGCGCTCGCCCAGAGCAGGGACCGCCACGCCTTTAAGACGCCATTCGTGCGCGCCGACCAGGCCGAGCAATTCCCGTAGCGACACTACGGCTGCGCCTTTCGATGCCCCGTAAGCCTCGGCGCAGGCAGCGCGGATATCGGGTGCGCGCCGCAACGGAATGGTGTAGTCCTGGTTCAACGGGATCAGCAGCATGGCGAGAACCCGCGCGCGCAAGGATTGCGCCTGCCGGTGCAGATTGAATATTTCGGCCGGCGTGGCGGGTTCGGTCTTCTGTTTGCGTTTGTGCGGCGGACGGCTGATGCGTCTCGATAACGCCTGCAGCAATTGCCGCGCATTCTGGAAATCGCCGTGCCAGAGCAGGGCGGTTCCTTCGCAAGCCAGACGGTAAGCGACGTCCGCCTTTAAAGTGTCATCGGCAATAACGACCCGGCGCGGCGCGGGCGTCTTGTTTTCGGAGTGCCAGATCGCCGAGCGCGCGGCATCTGCCTCCGTCCAGTTGATACGGTTGCATTCAGTCATGACATTCCTGCAGGTTTGTGATCGCGATAAATCGATAATTGCATCGGGCAATGGCGGAGCCGGTTAGGGATATGGATATACGGATGTAGAGGTAAAGCTCGAGTATTTTACGCTCAATCGCGTCATGAACATACTATGGAGCATATTAAGCTATCCGGCGATAAAAAAGTGCGCGGCAAATAAATTCGTAGCAGAAACCTAAGATGGAAAGAAATGTTTTACAATCGCTACGATGGTTTCGGCGCTGCCGCATCGCAGCAAAGAACGGCTGCGTTGAAACGCGATTCGCACAAGAATCTTAAGGTTTGACTTTCATTATTCCGGCAACCTTTATAAAAAATACGATTATGTCGCTGGCAAATATCGATTGCCCGATTTCTCCTTAAATTAATATGCTTCCATGCTAGAGGAATAAATATGGACGAAGTAAAACAAGAAGCCTCGGGGTCTAATGAACTCGATCTCAAAGTATTGCTTAAAGTGTTGCTTGCAGTTAAAAAAGGGGAGTTCTCGGCGCGGATGCCGGTCGACCTGATCGGTATAGAAGGCAAGATTGCCGATACGCTCAATGAAATCATCGAAATCAACGACAAGGTTTCGCGCGGTATCACCCGGGCCAGCGAACTGGTCGGACGCGAAGGCAAATTGATCGAACGCGTATCGGTCGGGTATGTAGAAGGAGCGTGGGCGCGCGAAATCGAATCGGTTAATTCTCTGATTTCTGATCTGGCGCGGCCTACGACGGAAATGGCGCGAGTGATCGGGGCGGTTGCCAAGGGCGATCTGACGCAGAAAATGATACTCGAAACGGACGGCAGACCGTTGCGCGGCGAATTCATGCGCACGTCAAAAATCGTCAACACCATGGTCGACCAGCTCGGTTCGTTCGCGTCGGAAGTGACGCGGGTGGCGCGCGAGGTCGGCACCGAGGGCAAGCTCGGCGGCCAGGCGCAGGTCAAGGGCGTAGGCGGCACCTGGAAAGACCTGACCGACAACGTCAATTCGATGGCCGGCAACCTGACCGGGCAGGTGCGCAATATCGCCGAGGTGACGACGGCGGTCGCCAACGGCGACCTGTCGAAAAAGATTACGGCGG
>DASSZW010000144.1:0-12201 GCA_035713285.1 Burkholderiales bacterium | reverse complement strand
ATGCGGCTTTTCAGGTTCCGGCATTCAAATGGCAGAGTTTTGCGCCGTGGCTGTTTCTGGGTGGGCTTTCGTTGCTGGTGCTGGTGCTGGTTCCGGGGATAGGACGGAATGTCAACGGCAGCCAGCGCTGGCTGCCGCTGGGGATTATCAATTTGCAGCCGTCGGAGCTGATGAAACTGGCTGCGGTACTCTATGCCGCCGACTATACCGTGCGCAAAGCCGCGTTTATGCATAATTTCAAACAGGGATTCCTGCCCATGCTGGTGGCGATATTGTCGACCGGGTTCCTGCTGCTGCGGGAACCGGATTTCGGCGCTTTTGTCGTCATCATCGTGATCGCCATGTCGACCCTGTTTCTGGGCGGCCTCAATCTGCGAATCTTCGCCGGGCTGTTCGTCATGTCGGTCGTGGGGTTCGTCGGCCTGATCTGGAGTTCGCCGTACCGCTTGCAGCGCATCGTCGGTTTTATGGATCCGTGGGCCGATCCTTACGGCAAGGGCTACCAGTTGTCGCATGCGCTGATTGCATTCGGCCGCGGGCAGTGGCTCGGGTTGGGTCTCGGCGGGAGCGTAGAGAAACTGTTTTATTTGCCGGAAGCGCACACCGATTTCCTGCTGGCGGTGATCGCCGAAGAACTCGGTTTTGCCGGCGTTGCGACCGTGATCGCCTTATTTGCGTGGCTAGTGATACGCGCATTCCAGATCGGTCGCGAATCAGCCCAGCTGGAGCGCCATTTCTGCGCACTGACGGCGATGGGTATCGGCGTCTGGATAGGGGTGCAGGCGTGCATCAATATCGGCGTGAACATGGGGCTGTTGCCGACTAAAGGCCTGACATTGCCGTTCCTCTCGTTCGGCGGCAGCGGCATCGTCGCCAATTGCATAGCCGTCGCGATCCTGCTGCGTATCGATTACGAAACGCGCTGCTTGAAGCGCGGGAAAAAGGGAGTATGAGCATGCCGCGCGTACTCATGATCATGGCGGGCGGTACCGGCGGGCATATTTATCCCGGGCTGGCGGTCGCGGCAGCGATGACCGCGTCGGGCTGGCGGGTGGTCTGGCTCGGGACCCGTCACGGAATGGAGACGCGCATCGTGCCGCAACACGGTTACGAAACGGCATGGCTGACGATGGGCGGCGTACGCGGCAACGGCTGGCTGCGCAAACTGTTGCTGCCCGCCATGCTAATGACGGCTTGCGTCCAGGCGCTCAATGCGCTGCTGCGCTACCGGCCCGACGTAGTGCTTGGGATGGGCGGTTATCCGAGCTTTCCCGGCGGATTGATGGCCGGACTGATGAGAAAACCGCTGGTAATTCATGAGCAGAATGCCATGGCGGGGCTCAGCAACCGGATCCTGGCTTGCATGGCTGACCGGGTCGCGGTGGGTTTTCCGGCAGCGTTTACGCATGCCGGGGACAAACCCATACTCTGCGGCAAAGTGAGAAGCGTGTGGACCGGCAACCCGGTGCGCGCGGAAATTTCGGCGGTGCGATCCGATAAGACGGGACGTGGCGGGCGTTTGCGAATACTGGTCGTGGGCGGCAGTCTGGGCGCAGCAGCGCTCAATCGCGCAGTGCCACAGGCATTGAGTCTGATCGATGAAGCCGGGCGGCCGGAAGTCGTGCATCAGGCCGGGGCGAAGCATCTTGAAGCATTGCGCGAACTTTACGCACGCCTGGAAATAAAAGCCGATGTCCGTCCGTTTATCGAGGATATGGCGGCAGTCTACGAATGGTGCGACATTGCGATTACGCGCGCCGGCGCGCTGACCATAGCCGAGCTGGCGGCAGCCGGCGTGCCTGCCTTGCTGGTGCCCTATCCGCATGCGGTAGACGATCATCAAACCCTGAACGCCGCATTTTTAGTAGAATGCGGCGCGGCAAAGCTGATTGCGCAGGCCGAATTGAACGCGGAACGGTTGGCGCTGGTATTGCGGCAACTGGACAGGACGCAATTGAACGATATGGCGCGGCGCGCCAAAGCTGCGGCCAGGCCCGATGCAACCAGTGCGACAGTGCGGCTTTGTATGGAAATGATCGATGAAACATAAAGTAAAACAACTCCATTTCGTCGGCATAGGCGGCTCGGGCATGAGCGGTATCGCCGAGGTATTGCTCAATCTTGGCTACGTCATCACCGGTTCGGACGTGGCGGAAAATGCGGCGACGCGACGTCTGAGTGCGCTGGGCGTTGCGATATTCCGCGAGCACGCGGCAGAGAATGTGGGTCGGGCCGATGCGGTCGTGGTTTCGACGGCAGTCTCTGCCGACAACCCGGAAGTGATCGCGGCGCGCGAACGCTCGATCCCGGTAGTGCCGAGAGCGATCATGCTGGCGGAACTGATGCGCCTGCGCCAGGGCATCGCGATTGCCGGCGCGCACGGCAAGACCACGACTACGTCGCTGATCGCCAGCATCCTGGCGCAGGCCGGAATGGACCCAACTTTCGTGATCGGCGGCCGGCTGGAAGCGGCGGGAGCGAATTCGCGCCTGGGCAAGGGCGAATTTATCGTAGTCGAGGCAGACGAATCGGATGCCTCGTTCCTGTACTTGATGCCGATACTGGCGGTCGTGACCAATATCGACGCCGATCACATGGAAACCTACGGGCACGATTTCGGCCGTCTCAAGCAGGCTTTCGTGGATTTTCTCGAACATATACCCTTTTACGGCCGCGCCGTGCTGTGCGTGGACGACCCGAACGTACAGGCGATCATGCCGCAATTGACCAAGCCGGTTACCACCTACGGCCTGAGCCCGTCGGCCGACATCCGCGCCGTCGATGTGCGTCATGACAACGGACGGATGCATTTCGGCGTGGTGAACGGCGGCGGTAAACGGGTCATGGACGTCGCGCTGAATCTTCCGGGTAACCATAACGTACTCAATGCGCTGGCGGCAATCGCCATTTCGCTGGAGCTCAATATTGCGCAAGCGTCGATCGCGCAGGCGCTAACCGATTTTGCCGGCGTAGGCCGCCGCTTCGAGCGCTACGGCGAGATAAGCTTGCCGACAGGCGGAGCGTTTACCCTGGTCGACGATTACGGCCATCATCCGGCGGAAATGGCCGCCACCATCGCCGCTGCACGCGCTGCGTTTCCGGGTCGCCGTCTGCTGCTGGCGTTTCAGCCGCATCGCTACACCAGAACGCGCGACTTGTTCGAGGATTTCGTCGCCGTGCTGTCGTCGGTCGATGCGCTGATATTGACCGACGTATACGCCGCTGGCGAGGCGCCCATCGTCGCCGCCGACGGGCGTGCGCTGGCTCGCGCGCTGCGCGTCGGCGGCAGGATAGAGCCGATTTTCGCGGCGGCCGTGGAAGACGTGCCGCCGGCAATCCGGGATAACGTCAGGGCAGACGATGTGGTACTGACGATGGGAGCGGGGTCGGTCGGTTCGATCGCGGCCGAACTGGCAGGGGGCTTTCGTGTGCGATAACGTCTTGAATTTGCTGACAAAGCGCGATGGCGCATTGCGCGGCGAACTTCGCCGTAACGAATCGATGGCTAAATACGTCAGCTGGCGCGCAGGCGGCATTGCCGACCAGCTTTACAAGCCGGCCGATATCGCCGATTTTGCGCAGTATTTGCGCGGTTTGCCGGGCGATATGCCGGTTTATTGCATGGGACTGGGCAGTAATTTGCTGGTGCGCGACGGCGGCGTGCGCGGAGCGGTCGTGCTGTTGCACGGCGCATTGCGCGAACTGCGGCTGGAAGAGAAGCACGAAGATTACGGCCTGATCTATGCCGAAGCCGGAGTCGCTTTGCCCAAGCTGGCGCGCTTCGCCGCCGGCCATGATCTGGTCAGCGCAGAATTCATGGCCGGCATTCCGGGGACGGTAGGCGGCGCGTTGACGATGAACGCCGGCTGCTACGGCGGCGAGACCTGGCAGGTGGCCGTGAGAGCGTTGACCATAAACCGCAGAGGCCGGTTGCAGCAACGCGAGCGCGAAGCGTATACCCTTGGCTATCGCCACGTCGAGCTCGATTCGGGAGAAGAGGAGTGGTTTGCCGGGGCATGGTTCGCTTTGCCGGTAGGGGACGGGGTATCGTCCCGCGCCGCTATCAGGGAATTGTTGCGTCGCAGAATCGAAAGCCAGCCTTTGAGCCAGCCCAATGCGGGCTCGGTGTTCCGCAATCCGGAACACGATTACGCCGCGAGGCTGATCGAGGCGTGCGGCTTGAAGGGCAAGCGCATAGGCGGTGCAGAGGTGTCGGGCAAACATGCCAATTTCATCATCAATCAGGCATCGGCCAGCGCAGCGGATATCGAAAGCCTGATCGAATACGTCGCGGATACCGTGGCAGAGCGGACAGGTATCGTTTTGCAATGCGAAGTCAGGATAATAGGCGAGCGCCTGGGGGGAAGTAAATGACGCGATTCGGCAAGGTAGGCGTGCTGTTGGGAGGCCGGTCCGACGAGCGGGAAATATCGCTGCTGAGCGGCGCGCGGGTGTTGGCAAGTTTAAGGGAACAGGGCGTCGACGCGCATCCGTTCGACCCGGCTGAACAGGATTTCGGCGCCTTGATGGCGCAGAATTTCGACCGGATCATGATCGCGCTGCACGGACGCTTCGGCGAAGATGGCACGATACAGGGCGTGCTCGACTGGATGGGAATACCTTATACCGGTAGCGGCGTGATGGCATCGGCGCTGGCGATGGATAAGTGGCGGACCAAAATGGTATGGCAAACGGCGGGCATACCCACGCCGGATTATGCGATTCTGCGAGCGGACAGCGATTTCGATGCGATTGCCGGGCGTCTCGGTTTGCCGATATTTGTAAAACCGGTACGGGAAGGGTCGAGCATAGGCATGACCCGGGTAACCGCCGCGGCGGAACTGGCTCAGGCTTGGAAAAACGCCTCGCAGTTCGATAGCCTGGTATTGGCCGAGCAGTGTATAGAGCACGGGGAATATACCTGTGCGATATTGGGCGACCGCATATTGCCGATAATCCGTTTGCTGCCCAAGCAATCTTATTACGATTACGAAGCGAAGTATCTGCGCGACGACACGGAATACCGGGTGCCGTGCGGGCTGTCCGCCGAAGCGGAATCGGCGATCCAGGTTATGGCCAAAAAAGCCTTCGATATTTTGGGCTGCCGCGGTTGGGGCAGGCTCGACCTGATGCTCGATGCCCAGGGCAACCCCTATTTTCTGGAAGTCAATACCGCGCCGGGAATGACCGATCACAGCCTGGTGCCGATGGCGGCGCGCGCTGCGGGGATGAGCTTCGACGAACTGGTTATCACCATATTGGAGCAGGCTCGTGTGGGATGACGAAGTTCTTCTCGCCAAATGGACTCGCGCAGCGCTGGCGGGCACTGCGATGCTGCTGTTGTGCGCGAGTCTGGTGATGGTGTCCAGGCTGAAGATGTTCGATTTGCATGAGATAAGAATTATCGGCGCGCAGCACGTCACGATGAACCAGGCGAAACTCGTGATACGACAATATATTACCGGCAATTTCTTTTCGGTAAATCTCGCTACGGTGCGCGCCGCATTTCTCAAACTGCCGTGGGCTCGCGATGCCAGCGTGCGGCGGCGCTGGCCCGACGGGCTGGAAGTCGTGCTGGAAGAACATGCGCCGCTGGCGCGCTGGAATGATAATGCCTTGCTGAACCGTTACGGAGAAGTCTTCACCGCCGCCAGCAATGCCGATTTGCCGCATTTGAGCGGGCCGTCCGGCAGCGAACGCGAAGTCCTGCAGCGATGGATCGAATTCAGCCGGATATTGCGTCCGTTAAAACGGATACCGCTCAGCGTGACGCTGAACGACAGAAGGAGCTGGTCGCTGGTGATGGATAACGGCGTCACGATCGCTTTGGGCAGCGAACATCCTGCCTGGAAATTGCAGCGCTGGGCAGGGCTTTACCCGGAAATGGCAGCGCAATTGACTGCGCCGGTGGCCGCCGTGGATTTACGGTATCAGAAAGGATTCGCGGTACGGTTGGCGGAGAGCGGATCCGGTGATGCATCGCATGCAGAAAAAAAACAGGGAAAGTCGTTATGAGCAGGCAAAGAGATATGCGCGAATTGATAGTAGGGCTGGATATAGGGACTTCCAAGGTCATCGCTATCGTAGCGGAAATACTGCCCGATGGCAGGCTTCAGGTCGTGGGGATGGGCAGTCATCCGTCTCGCGGGCTGAAAAAGGGGGTAGTAGTCAATATCGAATCGACCGTCAATTCGATCCAGCGCGCGCTGGAAGAGGCGGAATTGATGGCCGACTGCAAGATCAGCGAGGTGTATACCGGCATTGCCGGCAGCCATATCAAAAGCTTCAATTCGCATGGCATGGTGCCGATCAAGGATAAAGAGGTCAGCCAGCTGGACGTGGACCGGGTCATCGAAACCGCGCGGGCGGTCAATATTCCTACCGACCAGCAGATTTTGCATATCCTGCCGCAGGAATATCTGGTCGACGGCCAGGAAGACGTGCGCGAACCGCTGGGCATGAGCGGCGTCCGGCTGGAAGTCAAAGTCCATATCGTGACCGGTGCAGTGTCCGCTGCACAGAACATTATCAAGTGCGTGCGCCGCTGCGGCCTGGAAGTGCGCGATCTGGTCCTGCAGCCGCTGGCGTCGGCCATGGCGGTACTGACCGAAGACGAAAAGGATCTGGGCGTCGCGATGGTCGACATCGGCGGCGGGACGACGGATATCGCCGTCTTTACGCAAGGCGCCATACGGCACACCGCCGTTATTCCCATCGCCGGCGATCAGATCACCAACGATATAGCGCTGGCGTTGCGCACGCCGCTGAAGGATGCCGAAGACGTCAAGATTGCCCACGGTTGCGCCTTGCGGCAACTGGCGGGAGTGCACGACATGCTCGAAGTGCCGAGCGTCGGCGAGCGCGGTCCGCGGCAGATGTCGCGCCAATTGCTGGCCGATGTGATCGAGCCTCGCGTGCTGGAATTATACGAAATGGTGCAGGCGGAACTGCGCCGCAGCGGGTTCGAGGAGCTGATGCGTTCGGGAATCGTGATTACCGGCGGTTCGGCCGCGATGCAGGGAATGGTGGAGTTGGGCGAAGAAGTGTTTCATATGCCGGTGAGGCTGGGATTGCCGCAGTACGAAGGCGGTTTGTCCGACGTGATGTATAACGCGAGATATGCGACAGGAGTGGGATTGTTGCTGGCTGGACTGGATCAGCAGGACAGGCGTCAGGCGACAAAACTGTCGACGACGACGGTGCAGCAGATATTCGAACGGATGAAGGGCTGGTTCAGGAATTTTTGAAGGTATCGTTTCACATTAAGTTTTTTTTCGATGGATCAACAGATAACAGGAGGCAGTATGTTTGAGCTAATGGATACGCTAACGCAGGATGCAGTCATTAAAGTCATCGGTGTAGGAGGTTGCGGCGGCAATGCGGTCGATCACATGATCGATTGCGGTGTCGAAGGCGTCGAATTTATCAGTATCAATACCGACGCCCAGGCGTTGCAGCGCAACCGGGCTAAAGCCCAGCTGCAATTGGGCACCAGCGTGACGCGCGGGCTGGGCGCCGGAGCCAACCCCGAGGTGGGCCGCGAAGCCGCGCTGGAAGATCGCGAGCGGATCGCCGAATTGATCGACGGCGCCGATATGCTGTTCATTACCGCCGGGATGGGCGGCGGCACAGGAACCGGAGCGGCTCCGGTGGTGGCGGAAGTCGCAAAGGAAATGGGTATCTTGACCGTGGCCGTCGTCACCAAGCCGTTCCTGTTCGAAGGCAAACGGGTGCGTCTCGCCAATTCGGGCATAGAAGCGCTGGCTCGCTATGTCGATTCGCTGATCGTCATCCCCAACGAGAAACTGATGCAGGTGCTGGGCGAAGACGTATCGATGCTCGATGCGTTCAGAGCGGCCAATAACGTGCTGCACGGCGCCGTTGCGGGCATTGCCGAAGTGATCAATTGTCCGGGCATGGTAAACGTCGACTTTGCCGACGTCAAAACGGTCATGTCGGAAATGGGTATGGCGATGATGGGTTCGGCCGCTGCGACCGGCGCGGATCGGGCAAGAGTCGCGGCGCAGGCTGCCGTCGCCAGCCCTCTGCTGGAAGACGTCAATCTGGCCGGTGCGCGCGGGGTATTGGTCAATGTGACGGCATCGACTTCGTTCAAGATGAAAGAGTATTATGAAGTCATGAATACGATCAAGAGCTTTACCGCGGAAGAAGCGACGGTGATCGTCGGTACCGTCATCGATGAGAATATCGGCGAGGAATTGCGGGTAACGATCGTGGCCACGGGGCTGGGCAGTCCGGTGGTGCGCCAGCAAGCCAAACCGGTCATCGTCAAGACCGGCACCGACGATTATTCGTCGTCCATGCACGAACATGCCGTCGCTGATGCTGAGCCAACGGTATTCCGCAGTAACCGGCGCGAAGCTCAGGTCGAGGCGCTCAAGCAATCGGGGATGGAATACCTGGATATACCGGCATTTTTGCGTAAACAGGCAGACTGAGCGCGTTTGGGAGATCAAAAGATTTCGCGCTATAATCGGACTCGATTTCATGAGAAATCGAACGCTTGTGCGGAATATTTGTGGGCAGTTTCGGGGTAATGTCGCCCCCGGGATCAGCCTTGCCGCGGGCAGGGGTCGCTGATGCATTATCGCCGCAACAGGAGCGGTAGGCAGGAGTGTGTAAGGTCGATTGACTGGAAAAGTGCATGATACGGCAACGAACATTAAAAAATACCATTCGCGCAACGGGGGTGGGCCTGCATACCGGCGCCAAAGTCGGCATGACGCTGCGTCCGGCTGCGCCGAATACCGGCGTAGTGTTTCGCCGGATAGATCTGCCCGAGCCCGTGGATATTGCCGTGGCGGCGGAGCGGGTAGGCGACACCCGTTTGTGTTCGACGCTGGACAACGGCGTCGCGACGGTGGCAACGGTCGAGCATTTGATGTCGGCTTTGGCGGGATTGGGCGTGGACAATGTCTATGTCGATCTGGATGGCCCCGAAGTGCCGATCATGGACGGCTCGGCGTCGGCTTTCGTATTTTTGATCCAGTCGGCCGGCATTATTGAGCAAAACGCGGCAAAACGTTTTGTTCGCATCCGGAAAACGGTCGAAGTAGTCGAAGGCGACAAGCGCGTGCGTTTTGAGCCTTACGACGGTTTCAAGATTGAATTCACCATCGATTTCAAGCATCCGGTGTTTGAGAAATCCAGTCAGGTCATCAGCCTGGATTTTGCCCGCACTTCGTATATCAAGGAAGTGAGCCGGGCGCGTACGTTCGGTTTCATGCAGGAAGTGGAATGGCTACGCTCGAACGGGCTGGCGTTGGGAGGCAGCCTCGACAACGCCATCGTCATGGACGAATACCGGGTATTGAATAGCGACGGATTGCGGTACGAAGACGAATTCGTCAAGCATAAAGTGCTGGATGCGATAGGCGACCTATATCTGATCGGTCATCCGATCATCGGTGCGTTTCATGCATACAAATCCGGTCACGCGCTGAATAATCGTCTGTTGCGGACTTTGCTGCAGGACGAAACGGCGTGGGAATACATTACCTTCGACGACGAAACCAGGGCTCCGGAAGGCATACGGCAACAACATCTCCAGGCGGCAGTTTCGTAGCGGACGCACGCTGCAGAATGGCGTGAGCGACTACCGGTGCCGGTCGAGCAGCGCCGATAAAGCGTTTTTAAGGCCGCCTTCTTCCAGTTGCTGCTGCAAGCTGTCTAATTGGCGCAGCCCGGACGGGGTGATCTGCGGTTTGTTGACGATGCGCTGGCGGACCGGGATCGCCTGCGTGCGTACTTTGATCCGGACTGCGGCAGCTTCGATTCCATGCCGGGCCAGTTCGGACATAATGCTGGTGACGAGCTGACGCAGCTTGGTCGCTGCGGCGCCATGATCGGCATAAATGCTGACGGTTCCCGCATCGATCTGACCGATGCGGCTCGCTTCCGCCAGTCCGGCAGGTACGATTTTTTGCCAGATTCGCTGGAGCCGCACGATTTCCTGGACATGCGTCTGCAATGAGCGCAAACGTTCGTCCGACTCGATAAAGCCTTGCACAGGCTGTGGGCGAAAAGCGGCCTTCGTCATGAAAGTGATGCGGAATGATGGAGCGAATATGTTAACATGTATGCATTCTTACGCAATGATAAACCCGGATATTTGATAATTGATCCCATCTTCATTACTCTCCATTCGGCAATGCTGATCGCTCGGCTGCCGGTTCTAGGATAATATTTCATAGCCATGATTTCATCTTTGTTGAAAAAAGTATTTGGTAGCCGTAACGATCGGCTGGTAAAACAGTACGTCGCCAAGGTTAACGCCATCAACGTTCTGGAACCGCAATGGCAGGCGCTGTCGGACGAGCAATTGCGGGCTAAAACGGAAGAGTTCAAATCGCGCTACGCCAAAGGCGAAACGCTGGACCAGCTGCTGCCGGAAGCATTCGCCACGGTACGGGAGGCCGGGAGACGGGTGCTGGGCCAGCGCCATTACGACGTGCAACTGATAGGCGGCATGGTCCTGCACGACGGAAAAATTGCCGAGATGCGTACCGGCGAAGGAAAAACCCTGATGGCGACGCTGCCTTCCTATCTGAATGCCTTGTCCGGCAAGGGCGTGCACATCGTCACGGTGAACGATTACCTCGCCAGCCGCGATGCCGCGCAGATGGGTCGAATTCATTCATTTCTGGGCCTGACGGTCGGTGTCAATCTGGCGCAGATGGCGCACGAAGAAAAACAGGAGGCATACGCCGCCGACATCACTTACGGCACCAACAACGAATTCGGTTTTGATTATCTGCGCGATAACATGGTTTATCAAACCAGTGAAAAAGTGCAGCGCGGCCTGAATTTCGCCATAGTGGACGAGGTCGATTCGATCCTGATCGACGAAGCGCGTACGCCGCTGATCATTTCGGGCCAGGCGGACGACAGCACCGAGTTGTACCTTTCCGTCAACGCAGTCATTCCCAAGTTGCAGCGGCAGGAAAAGGAAGATGGAGAAGGCGATTACTGGGTAGACGAAAAAGCGCACACCGTACTGTTGTCCGAGCGCGGCCACGAGCGCGCCGAACAGTTGCTGACCGATGCCGGCTTGCTGCCGGAAGGGTCCAGCCTGTACGAAGCGGCCAATATCGGCCTGATGCATCATGTCTATGCCGGCCTGCGGGCGCATGCCCTGTATCATCGCGACCAGCATTATGTCGTCCAGGCCGGTGAAATCATTATCGTCGATGAATTCACCGGACGCCTGATGGCCGGCCGCCGCTGGTCGGAAGGCTTGCATCAGGCAGTGGAAGCCAAGGAAGGCGTTGCCATCCAGAAGGAAAACCAGACGCTGGCGTCGATTACCTTCCAGAATTATTTCCGCATGTTCGAGAAGCTGGGCGGCATGACCGGAACTGCCGATACCGAAGCGTATGAATTCCAGCAGATATACGGTCTGGAAACGGTCGTTATTCCGACCCACCGGCCCATGATACGTATCGACAAGATGGACCAGGTTTTTCGGACGGCGAGGGAAAAATATCAGGCCATCATCCAGGATATCGCCGACTGCCACCAGCGCGGTCAGCCGGTGCTGGTCGGTACTACCTCGATAGAAAGCAACGAATATTTATCCGGCCTGCTCAAAAAAGCGAAATTGCCGCACGAAGTGCTGAATGCGAAGCAGCATGCGCGCGAAGCCGAAATTATTGCGCAGGCGGGAAAACTCCGCGCAATCACCATCGCCACCAACATGGCGGGCCGAGGCACCGATATCGTCTTGGGCGGCAGCATAGAGCGCGAACTGGAAGCGATACGGCTCGACGAGTCCTTGTCCGAGACGCAAAAGAAAGCTCGGGCCGACCAGCTGAAAAACTCATGGCAAAAAGTGCATGAAGAAGTGCTGGCGGTCGGCGGTTTGCATATTATCGGTACCGAGCGGCACGAGTCGCGCCGGGTAGACAATCAATTGCGCGGACGTGCGGGACGCCAGGGCGACGCCGGTTCGAGCCGGTTTTATTTGTCGCTCGAAGATCCTCTATTGCGCATCTTCGCTTCCGATCGCGTCGGCGCAATTATGGACAAACTCAAGATGCCCGAAGGCGAAGCGATAGAACATCCATGGGTCACGCGCGCCATCGAGAACGCGCAGCGCAAGGTCGAAGCGCGGAATTTCGATATGCGCAAACAGTTGCTCGAATACGACGATGTCTCCAACGATCAGCGCAAGGTCATTTA
>DASSZW010000143.1:0-11630 GCA_035713285.1 Burkholderiales bacterium | reverse complement strand
TGGCACAGGAGCACCTAGCCATTTTAAAATTGTAAATATAATAAAATACAGTAAGTGTGATAGGCAACCTAGCACGAACGTAAATGCAATTAATTCATATCCTTCGCGTTTAGGGTGAGAAGTAAGTTTTTCTGAAATCATCAAAGCCAATATGCCAGGCAAGAAGATGAAAATTACGCTAATAGTGATTTTGTCCATTAAGTTCGAGTCGGTTTTTTATTTATTTCATTTTGATCTATTGCTTATGTTGTGTGCTTATAATTTATTTAAGCATTGAAAATAAAGAATATATTGTATATTTACGGCTTTTTTTCGATAAAAAATATTTATATTTTTCACTTGGTAATAATTATATGATAGATTGAGAAATGCAATAGTACAAGTAATTGTTTTCAATTGACTTGTCTACGTTTGGAGGATACTCGCTTTGGGGCGATGCTTTTAAGCAGTTGGTTTGAGTAGGAGCCCACAAATTGATGCGAGTAACGGAATTGGATCAAGCGTGCTTTCCTATCGCTTGAGGGCTACTTTCAGGATAGCGTAAATTATTTATAGAAAAGGTAGCAATATAAACTTTACATGAGACTCATTATCATTTATATTTACAAATAAATCTGATTCTCATTAAGTTTAAAAGGAGCTGTAATGTCTTTTCGCATTTTATCGTTGTCCATGTTGTCAGCGGTCCTGCTGCAAGCCGCCGTTGCGTCAGCGGCCGATGCGGTGCCCGTGTTGACGATAAACGCCCAGCAATTCGTGCCGCAGGCTCTGACTGTACCTGCAGGCGTCAAGCAGAAACTGATTATCCGCAATACCGGCACGATCCCCGCCGAATTCGAAAGCTACGATTTGTCGCGCGAGGTCGTCGTACCTGCCCGCAGCGAAGTGACGATCTACATCGGGCCGCTGAAAACGGGCCGGTACCAATACTTCAATGATTTCAACCACGCCATGCAGGGAACGATAACAGTCCCTGCTGCCGGAAAAGGAAATTAACATGCTGGCGACTGCGATCGTAATGTTCAGGGAAGTGCTGGAGGCGGCGCTGATTATTGCAATCGTGCTGAGCGCGAGCAAGAGCATAGCCGGTCGCGGCCGCTGGGTGGGCGCAGGCGTCGTTCTGGGTCTGGCAGGCGCATCGCTGGTAGCCGTACTGGCCGCTAAAATCGCAGCGTCTTATTCCGGTAACGGCCAGGCCGTCATGAATGCGGTAATTTTATTGAGCGCCGTGCTGATGCTGACCTGGCATACCGTCTGGATGAGCGCGCACGGCCGCGAACTGGCGGCGGAACTGTCCGCTGTAAGCGTCGACGTGCAGACCGGAAAGCGACCGCTTGCGGCTTTATTGATCGTCACGATGGCGGCCGTGATGCGCGAAGGCTCCGAAGCGGTGCTGTTTCTCTGGGCGATTGCGGCGGGCGGCGAACAGCGTGTTGCCATGACGCTCGGCGGGGCGGCAGGGATCGTCGCCGGCGTCCTGGTCGGGCTGTTATTGTATCGCGGTTTGTTACGCATCCCCGCCCGCTATTTCTTTTCGGTTACCGGCTGGCTGATTATCCTTCTGGCATCGGGTCTTGCCGCCCAGGCGGCCGGGTTCCTCAATCAGGCAGGGCTGCTGCCGGCGCTCGGCAATACGGTATGGAATACATCGGGCATTCTGAGCCAGTCCAGCATAGCCGGGCAGTTATTGCATATTCTCGTCGGTTATGTAGCCAGACCTTCCGGTATCGAACTGGTGTTTTACGGTGCTACTTTGCTGATTATATTGTCGTTGCTGCGCGTGCAGCAGCGCTCTCGGATGCGGGGAGCAAAGGGGAGGGCTGCGACCGGCGTGTCTGCATAAATTTCGGCCATGCATGAGCACATTGTCGCGCAGTAGTGCACATTTTTTAACTTTATTACTTTATTGAAAACAAAATGAAAAAAAATATATCTCATCCTGTACGGAAAATTCTGCGACGTTGGTCATTAGGGGGTACCGGCGCAACGGTTGTCGCAGCGTTGACAATGTTGTCCGGCCCGGCAGCGCGCGGCGACGATTTTATCGTGTATTCGCCGTATGTCACACAAGGACAAAATGAAATTGAGTTGCGCGGATTCAGCTATAACGATCCTAATGTCAATGTAAATGGCGGCGGCGGATATGAAGTGGCGATTGCTCACGCCGTGACGAGCTGGTGGAAACCGGAGTTATATATCGGCCGGTTTGAAATGAATCCCGGCGAACCGGCTCATTTTGCGGGCTACGAATTCGAAAATACGTTCCAGCTTACGCAACCGGGCGAATACTGGGCCGATGTCGGCATGCTGGCGTCGTATGAATATAACCAGCAGCCGGGCATACCGGACGCGCTCGAATTCGGTCCGCTGATCGAAAAACGCAGCGGACGGATCGATCAGCGCCTGAACCTGATCTGGGAAAAGGAAGTCGGGCCCGGCGCTACCGCAAATTATGCATTTCGCGCCGCTTATACCATGAATTATCAGATTAACACGCAATTCGCTCCGGGATTCGAAGCGTATTATCGTCCGGACGATCATGCGTATCAGATTGGGCCGGATTTGAGCGGGGAATTTGCCGGGGCGTCGGGCAAAGAATTCGAATACAGCGTGGGAATGGTGTTCGGGGTAAATCAGGGAGCGCCGGATCAGACGCTCATCGTCAGGCTGGAATACGAATTTTTCTAGGAGCCTGTCGGACTTGAAGAATCGTAGCGAAATGTTTCAAGCAGGCAAACCGTAAAGCGGTTGCTCGCAGCTGATTTCCTTTAAGTCCGACAGGCTCCTAGGCGCAGCCAAAATGGCTGGAAGCAGCGGGACGGTTTGTCGATTTCGCTGCCCGGCCTAGCGCACAACAGGCAGTTCCAGCCAGCTGGTGGTATAGGCCGGGCTTCTGTTTCCGGTTTTCGCCAGCCACGTCTGATCGATGCCGTTACTGGCTAACCGGATGGTTCCCGTGCCCATTTTTAGGTTGATTTTATCCAGCACCGACATGAGTTCGCAGGATTTGGCGGCTCCGCCCGCTTCGGCGAACAGCTCGCCTTGCCGGGCCTGCGCAGACGTAATTTCCGATAGCATGACGCCCGCTTTCTGGTAGTCGTACCCGGGCCGGTAGATCGCTCGCAAGCCCGCCAGCGCCGCGCCGGCGAGATGGGCGGTATTGTCGCTGGGCTGAGCGAGCGCTATGGTTTTGCCGGGATGGTATTGAGGCGCGTTATGCCTGTTCGGATTGGTGCGCAGACTGATGTGGACGGTTGCGGCGACCGAATTCTGCCGGCGCAGTTTTTCGGCGGCGCGCGTCATGTAAGTGCTGACGGCTTCTTCCAGTTCCGCCAGTTCCGTGACGTAGCGGCCGAAACTGCGCGAACTGACGATCTGCTGCCTGGGCGGATCGATATCGCTGAGGCCGACGCACGGCTCGCCGCGCAATTCGCGCACGGTACGCTCGACGCCTACGCCGAAGCGTGCGCGCAGGCGGGCGACGTCGAAATCGCGCAGCTGCAGTACCGTCCGGATGCCGCCGGCCTGTAGTCGGGGCGCGAGCTTTCGGCCTATCCCCCATATTTCGCCGGCATCGATGTCGGCGAAGAGCGCGTCCAGTTCTGCCGCAGTCATGCTCTCGAAATTGCAGACGCCGTGGTATCCGGCACGTTTTTTAGCGACCTGATTGGCCAGTTTGGCCAGCGTTTTGGTGGCGGCGATACCGATGCTGACCGGTACTCCTACCCATTGCCGGATGCGCTGTCGGATGGCGTGCCCTGTTTGCGCAAGATCGCCGGGCATGCCGGCGAGATCCAGAAAACACTCGTCGATGCTGTATATTTCCTGGATCGGACTGAAATCGCCGAGTATCGACATCACGCGATTGGATATATCCGCGTACAGGGCGTAATTGGAAGATACGGCGACAATGCCGTGTTTCCGGGCCAGCGCTTTAATCTTGAACCACGGCTCGCCCATCGGCACGCCCAACGCCCGGGCTTCGGCGCTGCGCGCCACCACGCAGCCGTCGTTGTTGGAGAGCACGACCACGGGAACGTTTTCGAGGCCGGGGTTGAACACCCGTTCGGCGCTGACGTAAAAATTATTGACATCGACCAGAGCCAGCATGCTCATAGCCAGTTACCTGACCGTATGCACTGCGCTGGTGACGACGCCCCAGATCGTCAGTTCCTGGTCTTGCTGAAAACGCAAAGGGGCGTACCGCGGATTCTCGGCATGCAATTCGGCGACACCCTGGTTGATCAGCAGACGTTTTACCGTCAGTTCGCCGTCGATGACGGCAACCACGACGGAACGGTCTGCCGGCGTAATGGAGCGGTCCACCACGATGATATCGCCGTCGTGGATGCCGGCGCCTGTCATCGAATCGCCTTTGACCCGCAGAAAGAACGTGGCGGCTTTGTTGCGCACCAGCAATTGATTGAGATCCAGTTTGCTTTCTACATAATCGTCCGCCGGAGAGGGAAAACCCGCCGAGATGGCGTGACCGTATAACGGCGAAGTCTGTCCGGACGTAACCGCGCTGGGCGTAAGGATGCGTTTAGCTTCCTTGCGCGGCAGCGTATCGATGAGCTGCGGCAGGGATAAATTCGAGAAGGGAACAGGCGCAGGCTGAAAAAGATCGTTCATGAAAATACGTTACAGAGTATGAACGGCCGTGTCAAGGACGGCGCGAGGCGCTTAATCCTTACAGGGATAAAAAAAGCAAGTGGAGTATTTTGATCATGAAAAGGCGGCCAGGCAGCCAGACGGCACTGCTTGGCCGGATGGTCGCGGCGTGCGCCGGAAAGGTGCAAGACAGGTGCAAAAAGCTCTTTTCCGGTGCCTGATTCGCCGAACAACAACGCTCTGCATCGGTTTGCGCGACTGAAGCACTGTTTTAAAGCCTGTCTATCTGCATCGACCTGCCGGCCGTACCGGACGAACCGCGCTGGACGGATCCTGTTCAAGGCGCAGAAACTTCGCGTATTGCCGGCAACTCTTTGCCGGCCAGAACCCGGAAGGGCAACGGCTTTCCATATGAAAATGGCATGGCGGTTCATTCTGGCATTTTGTAGACAAATGTCCGCAAAAACGGGCGAGCTGGAAAATTGTTCCTCGTTTGGCGGTTACGGGCCGATGCCGGTCGCTGGCATATTTATTGCTATCTCGATCTTATGACTTACTTGTAAATAAGGATCCATCATGAGCGAGCGGATTTTGATCGAGCCTGAACAGCTGCGTCAAAGCATGCATTCCGACCCTTTCGTATTGATCGATACCAGAGATCCTGCAGTTTATGCTCAGGATCGTCTTCCGGCGCGATCAATCTGCGTGAAATTTTTACGTATGTTTCGATGGCTGTTCCCGAAAGTCTGGTCATCCTTCAGCATAAATTCGTTACTGCCTTCGGCGCCGAAACGTTGCTGTTATCCGGGCGGATTATTCTGATGAAAAACGGGCCCTCGCGCCCGTATCGCCGAAATTGTGGTCAATATCTTGCCGTGCAGCCCGACGCGGCGCGATATTCATAAAGATCCGCAGTATTACCGCATTCGCAACCATCTGGTGGATTTCCTGGTGACGCGTTCGCGCGAATTGTCTCAAATGCCTGCGACAGGCAGCGAGCGACGTTATCCGCCTGAAGTCAAGCCGGGAGAAGAGAACGACGAAACGATGTCCATGCGGCAGCCAGCGTCCAGGCCTCCCGTCCTGTATGCAATTTGACTGTCACTTTTATAAGGAAAAACCATGAATCGTACCGAAGTTACCGAGCTGATTATCGCCGCCAAATTGGAAAAAGGACTGAAATGGGCCGATATCGCTCATGAAATAGGCCTCTCCAAAGAATGGACTACTGCCGCGCTGCTCGGACAGATGACGCTGGACGAGTCGCAAGCGGCTGCCGTCGGGAAATTGCTCGCGTTACCGGGCGAGGCTGTCGCGGCGTTGCAAGTCGTGCCGTACAAAGGTTCGCTGCCCACCGCCGTCCCCATCGATCCGCTGATTTACCGGTTTTACGAATTGATCAATGTCTACGGTACGACTATCAAGTCTTTGATACATGAAGAATTCGGCGACGGCATCATGAGCGCCATCGATTTCAGCATGGATATTTCCCGCGAACCGGATCCTAAAGGAGATCGCGTAAAAATCGTATTAAGCGGAAAGTTTTTACCTTACAAAAGGTATTGATTCAAGCATTACTCGCAGTTTTTCATAACCATAACAGCCTGCCCAATTTATAGGAGTCATATCATGAAAGTCAAATCGCATTACCGGATACTGCAAACCCTTTGCGGCGCGGCGCTCATTTTCACCGGCAGCGCGGATGCGCGGGCGGACTGGCTGTCGGATGCGCTGGCGGGCGGCACCGCCGACCTGCAACTGCGGCCGCGTTACGAGCTGGTGCAGCAGGACGGCAAACCCAACGACGCCAACGCCTTTACCATGCGCACGCTGATGGGTTACAGCATCAAGCCGCAGGACGACTTCGGCGCGATGCTGCAACTGATCAATGTCAGCAACCTGGGGGCGGAAGATTACAATAACACCGCCAACGGCAAACTGGCGTATCCGGTCGTGGCCGACCCGGCTCGTACGGCGATCAACCAGGCGTACGTAAGTTATACCGGAATCCCCGATACCAAGGCGATCCTGGGACGGCAAATCATCATTCTGGACAACGCGCGGTTTGTCGGCAACGTCGATTTTCGCCAGAACATGCAAACCTTCGACGGCCTGAGCGCCGAAAACAAAAGCCTGAGCAATACCACGTTTTTCGTCTCGCACATCGACCACACCAACGCCAGTTACGGCAATTTCGAAACGCCGGTCGGCTATAATCTGCAACCGGTGCGCATCGACCTGCTGCATGCCGCCTATACGCCGGCCCCCGGCATGACGCTGGCCGCGTACGATTACTTTTATCAGGATCTGAGCGTGCCGGCGAACGCCATCACCAATATTTCAAGCCGCACCGCCGGGTTGCGGCTGGCGGGCAAATCGCCCCTCAGTGCCGGGATCAAACTGCTGTATACGGCGGAATATGCCCAGCAACAGGGCTACGGCGGCGGTCGCAGCGGCATCGATGCGAAATACCTGCACTTCGGCGGCGGCCTCGGCGACGATCTGGGCGACGGCAGCGTGTATGCGCGGGTCGATTACGAATTGCTCGGCAGCAACTCGAACGGCACTTATGCGCTGCAAACGCCGCTGGCGACCAAGCATTCCTTCAGCGGCTGGGCCGACATGTTCCTGGTCACGCCCGCCACCGGTTTGCAGGATGTGTACGCCACCCTGGGCGGGACCTTTGCCAAATTCAACCTGTTGAGCACCTACCGCGATTTTCATGCCGATTACAACAATGTGCATTTCGGCAACGAATGGGACGTGTCCGCAGCATATCCGCTCGACAAGCATCTGACGGCGAGCGTAATTTATGCGACTTACCGGGCCAGCGACGGTGCGGGCGGCAATTTTCCGGGGACGCCGTTTCCAAATGTCAACACCCGGAAAGCTTGGCTGATGCTGGCGTACAACTATTAGGCGCAATCGGCGCAGCGCAAAACCGGTCGCGTGCTGCGCCGTAGCGTCAGGCGGTTTGATTGTCCTTGATTATTGTTGCGCCCGATGCGAGTGATCGTCCGGGTTACTGATCGTCCCACTCGGCGCATAGCCCTTCGTTCCAGTCTATATCGCAGCAAAATACCTGGATCGCTGTACCGGTATTGATTTGCAAGGAAAGGGTGACGCACATGTTGGCGCCCGTGATCGAAAGATACGGCCGACTGATCTGCAGGTTTCCCGGATTATTGATTGCCCTGCGAAAATAATGGCGGCGCGACCAGTTTGCATCCCTTATGTCGGTAATCGGTTTCAATCTGGGATCGGCGGTAAGGTGGCTGCCTGGATTGGAAATGATATTGACGCCGATTTGAATGCCCGATTCGTTTAACAGATAACAACGTTTGCTGTGTTGCAGCTCAATAAAATTACGGCAGGCCTGTTCGATCGAAACTCCGCTTTCTATGAGTTTCGCGGAAATTTTGAAATTGCTTATCATCGTTTGCAGCTTTTTCTGATGTTTGCAGGCTTCACTTTCGGTGAAAAGCTTGAATTTTTCATACAGTTCGGGCAACAGGGTCAGGTTTTGATTAAAGCTGGCTTGAGGCGGTGCCGGTTTGCAGAAATAATAGCCCTGGATGAAATCGATCCCGGAATCCATGGCGATCAAGGCTTCCTTTTCGGTTTCAACTCCTTCCATGAGGGATAAGCTGCCGGATTCGTGTATTAAATTGATCAAGTTCGGTAAAACCCGTTTGACGTGAAAATTGGTGGTCGCTTGCATAATAATGGATCGATCGAGCTTGACGATTTGAGGAGTCAGGCTCCATATCCGATCGAAATTCGAGTGTCCTGCGCCAAAATCGTCTATTGCAATCAGACACCCTAATTTGCGGTAATAATCGACGGCGCCGCTCAGCAGGGTTTTATCGTGTATCGAATCTTCCAGGATTTCGACCACGATGCGATGAGGCGGCATTTCATAGCGTTTTAACAATTCGGCGAAAAACGAGCCGTAACCTTTGCCTTTGATCGTCACCATCGGATTGAAATTGAGAAACAGCCAGCTGGTATCGTCGGCCAGGGTCAGGAAATTCCGTACGTGCAGATATCGGCATAAACGATCCAGGAATATGGTTTCTACTTCCGTCAAGGACATATTGAAGACGAGGAGGGGCGGGATCAGTTCGCCTTCGGCATTCATGGCCCGAAGCAACGCTTCGTAGCCGACCGGCCTTTTATGTGTCAGGCTGAATATGGGCTGGAAATGGCTGGTCAGGGTAAGCCCCTTGAAATAGCCGACGATAAAGCCGTTGACGGTCTCTGCCGCAGTCGCAATCCGGTTGAGCGAGCAAAAATCGGAAATGGGATGCAGGTCGGACGATGCGGGGGGTTCAAACGATTTATTTTGCGGTATAGACAAAGCCGACATCGAGGTATTTCCTTTTCGGTTAAAGCCGACAGAGCGGGGGCTATACAACAATATTCAACTCATCTGCCTATCCGCATTAACGGTTAATAGCCGTACAAACTTTATGGTGTTTTTCTGAAAATTTTCATGCTCGTTTCCTGACGAATCTGGCGGTATCGAAGCGCATGGTGCCGGGTCTTTCTGGCCTGGAAATTGCTTTCGGTCAAAGTGTGTTTTCTCAGCCCAAGACCAGGATTACCATGACCCGCGATTTCATTCCCGATAAGGATTTATTTCTTCCGTACATGCGCGATGTGCTTCGTAGCGAACAATCTTTGCGCGAACTTAACCTGATGTGGCGCATGATCGAATCGTCCGCCCGCATGAATGCTTTGCCGGAAATCCAGCCTATTCTGCAGACTATGGCGGCAACGCGCAGCGGTTTCGATCGGCTCGAACAGGAACTGGTGTCCAGTCTGGTGCGTGAAAAACTGGTAAACATACTTATCCAGATCGGGACCAAGGCGCATTACGTAATCGACATAGTCGTTCGCAATCTGTATGAGCGTACCGCCGACGTGGGGTTTCTTGCTACTGACAGCGTACTCTGCGAATTCCTGGCCAATGAGCGGAATGCAACGGTAACAAAGTCCGTTAAGAACCGCTTAATAGCGTATCGCAATAAATATACCGTCTACGATGAGATCATGCTGCTCGACACGGAAGGACGCGTGCTGCTCCAGCTCGATGAGTTTTCGGAAACGAAAATCAGTTTCGATCCGCTGATAGCGCAAACGCTGGCGTCGACAAGTTATGTGGAGATATTTCGCGCCACCGATCTGAGACCGGGCAAGCAAAATGCATTAATTTATTCACAGCGAATACTGCATCCTCAAAACGGCGAGGTGATCGGCATATTATGTCTTTGCTTTGATTTTGAAAATGAAATGGTCGCCTTGTTCAATTCACATCGCGATCCGGACGCGCGTTCTAATATGCTGCTGCTGGACGGTCAAAATCGCGTTATCGCGAGTGCCGATACGGCATGGATACCGCCGGGTTCGATCGTTCCGGTTAATCGGGATGCAAGCATGGACAGCGTGATGTTTGGCGGACGGCCCTATTTGATCAGGACATTCTGTGCCGAAGGATATCAAAATTATATGGGCCCGCCAGGATGGCAAGGCCAAGTCATGATTCCGGTGGAAATAGCGTTTAGCGGTGGCGCGAACAGATCTTCCCCGGCGCTCGATGCTTGTATGATCAAAGGCTTGCTTGCCCATGCGCAAACCTTTTCGCCGCCGTTATACGAAATCATGCAGGCGGCAAAAATTATCCGGCGAGTAGTATGGAACGGTCAGGTCATGACAGCCGGTCACAGCAGCAATCTGCTGCAATTAAAATCGGTGCTGGAACAAATCAGCGAAACGGGCAATCGCAGCAATGAACTGTTTTCGCATTCCATCGATCATTTGTACGAAACGGTGCTCGGGTCGAGTTTGCGCGAAGCCGAATTCATGTCGCATTTGCTGGTGGATCTGCTCGACCGGAATCTGTACGAGCGTTCCAATGACTGTCGCTGGTGGGCATTGACGCCGGCATTGGGAAAAGCTTTGCAGACGTCGTCATGTACCGGTAGCGAACTTGAGGAGATCACTGCGATACTGGAATATATAAACAGCCTTTATACCGTTTATACCCGTATCTTTGTTTACGACCGGAGCGGACGAATCATCGCGTGCACCAATCCGGTGCATGCTCCGGATAATGCCGTCATTATTGGTACTGCAATTGAACGGGAAACCCTCGAAGCCGTACTTGCGTTGTCGGGGGATCAGGCGTATTTCGTTTCCCCTTTTGTTCGGTCGGCGCTATATTCCAATATGCCCACTTACGTTTATCATGCTGCCATCCGCCAAACGGATGATTCCCGTAATATAGCGGGCGGTATCGGAATAGTGTTTGACGCCACGCCGCAGCTGTCGGCCATGCTGCATGAAGGACTGAACGGCAAAGCCGGAACGACTGCGTGTTTTATCGACCGTTCAGGGACGATTATTGCAAGTACGGATCCGCTATCCCCGGTCGGCGCAAAACTCGGATCCAATCCGGCTGTATTGCGGCTGCCCAAAGGGGGCGGTATGTCAGGCATCGTAATCCACAACGGACATTACGCCAGCATGGGCGCTACCGTATCAAGCGGTTATCGGGAATTCAAGGTTAGCGACGGTTATGAGGAGGATATTATCGCGGTGGTATTCGAATCCTTCGGCGAAGTGCGGGATAGCAGTGCCGCGGAAAACCGCATTTCGATATTGCCGGACGACAGGCTGGCGACAAAGGAAAGTCGCCAGTTCGCTACTTTTTTCATAAACGGCAGCCTGTTTTCCGTTCCGGCGGAATCCGTGGTGGAAGCGTTGCCTGCGACAGGGATATTCGGCGTTTCCATGAATGGCAGACCCGGTCGCGCAGGCATGCTGCAGGTTCGTCATGCAAACGGTGATCCCCAGATGATCTGGGTATACGACCTCGGTTTTATGGTCGGAGGTAAAGTCTCGGACATCGGTCAGGATTGCCAGGTGGTGATTGTTGGCCATCAGCAGGGAAATATCGGCTTGTTGGTCGATGATTTGCATTCGGTAGCGGAATTCGGCATTGAACACATCGTCGC
>DASSZW010000142.1:0-2880 GCA_035713285.1 Burkholderiales bacterium | reverse complement strand
TCTATCGTACCGTGATGCTGGTGAACGAATGTCTGCGCCAGCGTAAGACCGAGGCCGCTGCCGCCTTCCCTGCCCGACACCAGGGGGAAAAATATGCGATCCCGGATCGCCTCCGGTATGCCGGGTCCGTTGTCGATGATCTGTATCTGCACGGCCAGCGGATAGCGCTTCATCGCCAGCGTGACCTGGCGTACGATACGGGTACACAAACGAATCTCCCCATTGCCCTGCACCGCCTGAACGGCATTGCGTACGATATTGAGCACGACCTGTATCAACTGTTCGCGATCGCCTACGATCTCGGGAATGCTGATGTCGTAATCGCGCAAAATTCGAAGCCCCTTGGGGATTTCGGCCAATGTTACACTGCGGACCCGCTCGAGAACTTCGTGAATATTGAGCGTGCTGATCTGGGGCAGACGATGCGGCGTCAGCAATTTATCCATCAAGGACTGCAACCGGTCCGATTCCTGGATGATAACTTGCGTATATTCGCGGTTTTCCGACGAAAGCTCGTGCTCCAGCAATTGTGCGGCGCCGCGTATTCCGCCCAGCGGATTCTTGATCTCATGAGCCAGGTTCCGCACCAGTTCGCGATTCGCTTGCTGTTGCAGCAGCATATGTTCGTCGCGCACCACTTTCAATTTCTGGTCCATAGGCTGAAATTCGAGCATGAATGCGGCATCCGGGCTTTCGACCGGAGTAAAGGTAGCGCTTACTTGCACCGATTTGCCCCCGACCTGCAGACTTAATTCGTGCTCGGTAAAGCTGGCATTATTATCTGTCGCATAGTTCAAGGCCGCCAGCAATTGGGCCGGCTGATGAAAAAGCGCTTCGATAGACATGCCTTTGATCTGGGCTGCGCTTATCGCCAGCAAATTCTCGGCAGCGGGATTGATGTACCGGATATACCGGTTTGCATCCAGGGCCAGAACAGAAGTTGCCAGCCATTCCAGTCCGGCGAAAGGCGAGCTTAACGGTTCCATAAGCCGGAAACATAAAACTTGCATTCGAAATTTAAAGCAATGTAAGGCATAAATCGCTATTCATAGTTTAGGTATTGGTGAATTAAGCAATTTTCAAACCAGATGCTTTTAAAAACCTTAAAAAGACCGTTACTGCCGGCAGGCTTAGAAAAGTTTTATTTCAGGCTGCCCAGTTCTTTTTGTAACGCCTTGATATTGTCGTTATGCAATTTGACTGTCTCGTTCAATTTTTCAAGGCGATCAAGATACGAAGGACTGCTCGCCAATTCGCCGGGATGCAATTTTTCCGCGCTGTTTTTTACCGCCAGGGATTCTTTCAGAGCCTGTTCCTCGCTATTGAGTTCGCTTTGCAGAATCGTGTGCCGGACCGTGTCGCGTTTTTGCTGGGTGGCCGCATCTACGCGAGGAAATCCGCCTGAGCCGGGATTATTGCTTTTAACGGACGAAGCTTTATGCCCGGCAGTGCCCGTAAGAACGCGAGGTGCCGGCATCGGCCCCAGATTCATGCGGTGCGCGCCTTTGATCGGATGATCGGTATAAGTGACCTGACCGGTGGCGTCTACGCTTTTATAAATATCGGCATATGCAACCGACGCTACCATGCACGCCGTCATTAAAATCAACCATTTCATGTATTCAATCCTGCTGGTAAGCAGCATCGAGTGTAAGGCAAGCTCATCGGCGATGCAATCGTGTCGTATCGGTCGATTGCCCACTCTCCGCAAAATAAAAAGGGGCGGCATAGCCACCCCTTTTCCTATTACATCAAACGCAATATAACGGCATTACAAGGAATAGTACATCTCGAATTCAACCGGATGGGTCGTCATGCGGAAACGCGTGACTTCTTCCATTTTCAGCTCGATATAGGCATCGATCATTTCGTTGGAGAAAACGCCGCCGCGGGTCAGGAATTCGCGATCTGCATCCAGCGATTCCAGAGCCATTTCCAGCGAGTGGCATACCTTCGGAATTTTTGCCTCTTCTTCCGGCGGCAAATCGTACAGGTTCTTGTCTGCCGCATCGCCGGGGTGGATCTTGTTCTGTATCCCGTCCAGCCCTGCCATCAACATCGCCGTAAAGGCCAGATAAGGATTGGCGGAAGGATCCGGAAAACGCACTTCGATACGGCGCGCCTTTTCGCTGGGAACATAGGGAATACGGATCGATGCGGAACGATTTCTGGCGGAATAGGCCAGCATCACCGGAGCTTCGAAGCCGGGAACCAGACGTTTGTAGGAATTGGTGCCTGGGTTGGTAATCGCGTTCAATGCCTTGGCGTGCTTGATAATGCCGCCAATATAATACAACGCGAGTTCGGACAGCCCTGCATAACCATTGCCGGCAAACAGGTTTTTGCCGTTTTTCCAGATCGACTGATGCACGTGCATGCCCGAACCGTTATCGCCGACGATGGGCTTGGGCATGAACGTAGCTGTCTTGCCGTAGGCATGCGCTACATTGTGAACGACGTATTTCAGTGTCTGGGTCCAGTCTGCGCGTTTGGTCAGGGTGCTGAACATGGTGCCGATTTCGCATTGCCCGGCAGTGGCTACTTCGTGGTGATGGACCTCTACCGGCACGCCCATTTCTTCCAGCGCGAGGCACATGGCCGAACGGATATCGTGCAGGCTGTCGACCGGCGGCACGGGGAAATAACCGCCCTTGACGACAGGACGGTGTCCCATGTTGCCGCCTTCGTACTTTTCGTCGGAACTCCAGGCCGCTTCTTCGGAATTGATTTTGACGGCACTGCCCGACATATCGGTTTTCCAGGTAACGGAATCGAATATGAAAAATTCCGGCTCGGGGCCGAAATAGGCGGTATCGCCGATGCCGGTGGACTTCAGATACGCTTCGGCGCGCTTTGAAATGGAACGGGGATCGCGGTCGT
>DASSZW010000141.1:0-9369 GCA_035713285.1 Burkholderiales bacterium | reverse complement strand
GATCGAAGTTCGCACCGACCTGCTGCATGGACTTAAGCGCGAGAACAGATAGCCATAGTCTGGATTTGGCGGTCTGGAAATGAATAAATTCGTCGCCACAGAAGCAATTTGAATACAGGTAATGACACATCATGAAACGATTTATGTTAATACAGCATTCCTATTCGGAATTTCTGGGAATGATAGAAAAGCAGCTGGAGTCGCGCAATATCGGCTTTCAGTATCAGCGGCCTTTTTTAGGGGCCGATTTGCCGGCGACGGCTACGCAACACGATGCGCTATGGCTGCTGGGCGGCGCGTTTCCGGTAAACGACGAGGAAGCCTGCCCGTGGGTCGAACAGGAATTGCGGCTGATCGGCAATTTTAAAAAAATGCGCAGGCCTATAGTCGGCATCGGTTTCGGTGCGTTATTGCTGGTGCAATTCGCAGGCGGCGAGGTCAGCGACGAACCGTATTTCAACGCTTACTGGACCACTTGCCACAAAACCGCCGCCGGCAGCGATGATCCGCTGGCAAAAGCCGTGGACGGAAAAAAAATGCTGGTCATGTATAACGGCAGCGCAAAACTTCCGGCCGGAATGGAGCCGATCGTCGTGGACGACAACGGCGACTGGCTGGCGGTACGGCCGGACGATCTCAGTTACGGGATGCTGTTTCGCCCGGAATTGAAACCCGGAATGATCGAAGACATGATGATGGAAGATAACCGGCCTTTGCCGGATAACATTACCGAGATTCTTGCCGAAGCGCGCGAAAACTGGGCAGTGGGTCAGCAGACCGCGGCGGAAATTTCGCTGGCCCTGGTAACGGCGCTCGATTTGATGACCGAACGGCACAAAATGCCGGTATTCAATCTCAATGTAGTCAGTGCGAACGATGAGCCCCACTGAAAAAAATCTGTTAAGCCATTTTCGCCGGCTCGATGCCGCGCATCAGCAGACCGCCATGGATTTTGTCGAATTCCTGGCCGGGCGCTCGCCGGCTGCGACGAGCCGAGAAATCGTTGCGCCGGTGGAAATACCCAGACCTGAGCACGAAAGCGTGATCAAGGCGGTAAAACGTTTGCGCGCTACGTATCCCATGCTGGAACCGGGAAAATTGCTGAACGATACCTCGACGCAGATGACGCGCCATGTCATTCACGGGGTCGCGGTCGAAGAAGTCATCGATGAACTGGAAAATGTGTTTAAACGCCATTATGAGCTTTACCTGGCGAAATTTGATAGCGAAACATCGTGATAACGGAAACGGAATTTTTCGATGCCTTGGCCGATGAAACCCGGCGGCGCATTCTGGCGCTCCTTGCAACGCACGGCGAATTATGCGTATGCGAACTGCACGTAGCGCTGGATTTGAATCAGCCCAAGGTGTCGCGGCATTTAAGCGTATTGCGCGATACCAATATCCTGTCGATTCGGCGCGCGGGTACGTGGATATATTATCGTTTGAGTCCACTGATGCCGGGCTGGTGCTCGAACGTGTTTGAGTTGCTGGGGCCGGTATGGCTGTCAAATCCAGTATGCGTGCAGGATACGACACGGTTGCAGAGTATGCAAAACCGGCCTTTGCGTTGCTGCGACTGACGCACCCTGATGCGTGGCCTTGAAGCAATCCGATATATCTGTATAATCGAATATATCGATTCGGGAACTTGTCCCGACGCTTCAGGAATTACAGCATGCCTAAAAAAACCGTACTAATATTGTGCACCGGCAATTCGTGCCGCAGCCAAATGGCCGAAGCCTTGGTCAATCATGACCTGGGCGACCGGATACGCGCTATTTCGGCAGGTGTCAGGCCGCAGCCCAAAGTGGCCGAGAATGCCCTGGCGGCGCTGGCCGAACTCGGTATCGGCACCGAAGGATTATACCCCAAGGATATCGATGCTGTGATTGATCAGCCTATCGATCTGGTGATTACCGTTTGCGATAATGCCAAGGAAAGCTGTCCGGTTTTTCCCCGGCTTATTCCGAGTCTACATTTGCCGTTTCATGACCCGCACGGGGAACCGCTCGACAGTTTCATTGCGGTGCGCGACGAAATCCGGACCCGACTGGAAGCCGAAATCGTAAACAGATTGCTATAATGATTCTTGCGCTGCTGATTTTCCTGGCGACGCTCGCCCTGGTCATTATCCAGCCGCGGGGCCTGGGCATAGGTACGGCCGCATGGCTGGGCGCCGGCGCCGCGCTGCTGTCGGGCATTGTTTCCTGGCACGATATTCCGGTAGTCTGGGAAATCGTGTGGGATGCGACGTTTACGCTGATCGCCCTGATATTGATTTCCCTCATTCTCGATGCCGCAGGATTGTTCGAATGGGCGGCTTTGCATGTCGCCCGCTGGGCTCACGGCAGCGGGAGCCGGTTATTCGTCCTTATCGTATTGCTGGGCGCCGTCATAGCCGCGCTGTTTGCCAATGATGGCGCAGTCCTGATCCTGACGCCCCTAGTGATCGAGATCCTGCGCGCATTGCGCTTCAACCCGAAAGCCATGCTCGCGTTCATCATGTCGGCGGGTTTTATAGCGGATTCGGCCAGCCTGCCGTTCAAGATTTCCAATCTGGTCAATATCATTGCCGCCAATTATGCCGGGATAGGATTCAACGATTATGCGATCGTGATGGTATGGGTGAATCTGGTGTCGGTAGCAGTTTCCCTGCTGGTCATGTATTGGTATTTCCGCAAGGACATCCCGTCGCGTTATGAAATACATGAATTGGCCTTGCCGCAAGAGGCCATACGAGATCCTTTGATCTTCCGCGCAGGCGGCATTGTACTCCTGGTCTTGATGATCGGTTATCTGCTGTCGCAGCGCTGGCAGATCCCGACTTCGTTTATTACCGGAGGCGGGGCGCTGGTACTGGTTCTGCTCGCGGCGCGCGAGCATTTCATGGGCAGGCAGGAACGGGCCGTGATCCCGATAGCGACGCTGATCCGGGGTGCGCCCTGGCAGGTGGTCATTTTTTCGCTGGGCATGTACCTGGTCGTATACGGCTTGCGCAATCAGGGGATTACCGGAGAATTGACGCGCCTGTTGATCGGCATCAGCCACGAAGGGCTGCTGATTACGACCCTGGCTACCGGGTTCATCATGGCTGTGCTATCGGCGATCATGAATAACCTGCCTGCGGTTCTGGCGGGCAGTCTCGCCATCGCGCAGACGCACACCAGCCCGCTTCTGCATCAGGCCATGATCTACGGCAATGTTATCGGCTGCGATCTCGGCCCCAAGATCACGCCCATCGGCAGCCTTGCGACCTTGCTCTGGCTGCATATCCTGGAACAGCGCGATATCAAAATCGGCTGGCTGCACTATTTCCGCATCGGCATCGTCCTCACTACTCCGGTATTGCTTGCGGTTTTACTGGGTTTGGCGGGAGTTCTCATTCTGGTGCATTGAGTTACTGATTCGGCGAACATTAACTTCGAACTGTTTGTGGCGGGGCGCAATTCCGCCATTCAGCCGCCTTCACGAAGAATCACGGCGTTACGAGCCGCATTACCCGCAATAGCGGATGCCCTTCCACATTGTCGAGCGGGAAATAGCTCAGGCCGGATTGTGGATCTACCGCCACGCTATGCGCATCGGGACCGACCCAGCCGCGCCACAAACGCCGGGGTTTTCCGGTTGCTACGGCAAATACGCTAACAATTCCGCTTTCGCTGGCCACATACAAGCGCTGGCGGCTGGCATCGAGTGCAAGGACATCGGGATCTGCACCGACTGCATCGATTTGCACCGCTTGCAAACCCGGCAACGTCAATGTCAGCAGGCGGGCATTACCGTCGCAGGCGACGAAAGCGATACGCTTTGAGTCATCCACCAGCAAACCATGATTATGCACGCAACTCGACGGCAGCTGGATGCGCCGGACAATCGCGAGTGTCTGAGGATTAATTGCCCATAGCTCGTTTCGAGTCTGGACATTGACCAGCACGAGACCGTCGGCCGGATCGTAAGCGCTATTGCCGGCTTCGCCATTCAATGCCAGCGTTTTGAGTACCCGCACCGGATTGATGCCGATGACGGTTTCCGTGCCGCCGTGTTCGTTGGACACGAACAGCCGCTGCTGCGAAGGAACCCAAGCGCTGCCGTCGGGAAATCCGCCGGCAGGCAACCTCGCAATGGTTTTGAAGTCCGAAAGACGCACTGCCATCAAGTGACCCCGGCCGGGGAGAGAATCGAACGTTGCGCCCGGAGCGCTGACGAAAACCAGCCCCGGTACAGTTGCCAGCGTAATGCCGGTGGCATGCGGAAAACCGGACAAAACGGCGAGCAGATGCTGCGACCGCACATCGTAGGCAAGCACTTGGCTGGCGCCCATCTCGTTGATATAAAGGCGTCCGCTTGCCGGATCCAGCGCTTCGTAATCGAAGCGCGCAGGACGTCCGGGTAAGGGAAGGTCTTTAATCAGCTCAAGATGTGCGGCCTTGGCGATACCGATCGGATTCGCGATCAGCATCGCTAGCGCACAGAGCAGGAATTTCATTGGAAATCCTTCCGGTACTCAGGATGTTTCCGGCTTATGCGGGTAACGGATAAATCGCGTACTGCAAAGCAGGTGGCAGGAACCGGTAATGAGGCGTCATCCATGAATTTTCCTTTTGCGCTGCAATCGCGAACATGCGATCGGGCCTTATGACAGCAAGGTTATCACCCTTTATCGAACAGCAGCGTCATCAGCGGCGGAAATTCGGTCAGATTCCCGAGTGATCCTGATTCCTGAGTTGCGGACACGCAAAGCAATCGCGGTTTCAGCCAGAAAAGTCGCTGGCTATTGCCAGTTGCCGGTTTGCACTGCAGAATAATCGAGAATCAATACGATTTTGATAACCAGTCGGTTCAAGCGCTATTGGTAAGAATCTCGCCGTTTCGATCATGTTATTACAAACCTGGTTTAAAGCTCTGCCGCATTTAATGAAAGATACTGATGAACCGAATTAATTTGCCGACTGCCTGTTTATATAAATTCCGGATATTGAGCGCGTTTCTGCTTGTCGGGCTCGGCGCGATCCCTAGCACCGCTTCGGCATTCTGGTTGTTGGGGTTTTCCAGCGCCGACACGCTGCCGCCCGGCGCATTAGGCGTAATTGCGGGCACCGGCGCCCAGGTAGCGGACGTAGGCAAGCCTGCGCAGACCAGTTTTACGCCTTTCCTGCCGCATGCCGGTTTCCGGTACGGCGTGAGCGATAACGTCGATGTCGGTTACCGGCTGACGCAGGTCGCGTTGCCTTATTCCAGCGCAGGGCCGTCGCTCGGCGGGGAACTGGACGCCAAATACCAGTTCGCGCCTTCCGCTGACGGCTGGCGGACGGCGTTGGTCGGCGGCATGGCGTATTCGTATCTCGATATCTCCGGCGTCTCGAAAAGCGCCTGGAGCCCTGGCGTAGACTGGGTAATGAGCCGCGTTCTCACCCCGAAATACACGCTCATATCGGAATTGCGGTACGTTTATACGGCGATACCCAGCGCTACGGGCGGTTCGGCAAATAATTATGTGAACGCGCTGGGCGCGGATTTAGGGACTAAAATCAAACTGACCCAGATGGTCAGTCTCATTCCCGAAGTGGGGCTGTTTAATCTTTCCGGCCAACTGCTCGGGAAAAGCGCGAACGGGATAGGCTTGCAATTAGGCGCGGTGTTGGCGATACGGGTTTGGTGATCCCGAAATATCAGACTGGTATTGAATAAAATACATTCCAGAGTTGACACCTTTCATTTTTAAAATGCAATAAATAAATGAATGGCTAACCCGGATAGTTTATAATTAACACCTGCTCCTCACTGGTATGCGCGATCATCACGCGAATTTATGAAATATCCGGGCTAAATTGGAATTAATTTCCCGATGCAATGGTCAGACATTTTTTAATTCCTTCCTGATGGTATCTTTGATCACATCAACCAGTGTTTGGCCCTGAGCGAACTGGCGGAGTGCCTCATTTATCAAGGTTTGATAGTTGCCGCCTGACATTTCGGCGCGGGCTTTGAACATAGCTAACGTTGTATTATCTATTCGCATGGTAATGCGGGATTTACCGCCGTGTACAGCTTGCAGCTTGGCAAGCAAGGGAATCTCGCTTACCGGTTTGGCTTCGGTAAAATCCATAGCGCGGTATTGTTCGAACAGGGAATCAGAATTGTTGTTCATAATGCCTCCTTTGCGATGGGTTTGCTTTCCAGGCGGAAATCAGGCGAAGATTTTCGCCACGTTGTGTCCATACTACGACTAAAATGCGTCCTTTGCCTCCCATACCTAACGTTACGAATCGCGCTTCATCTTGTGAATCGATATCTTCTCGTGTTAACGCATAAGGATCCAGCAGGACGGGCTTGGCTTAATAAAGGTCACTCCATCATGATTAAGCGGATTGGTCAGCGCTTTTGCGGAGTCGAATTCAATGTTCATGCGTACAATTGTATGTACCATGCATTTAATTAATGCAAGTTCTATTTGGGCTAGCCTTCCACTTAAGCAGGCTTTAGCATCTCTTCCGTATCGATTTCAGCACGCCATCCCAGTTCGCGCCCGGCTTTGCCGCAATCGAGCGTAAGGTTGTGGTGCGCCCCGTCTATCCAGCCGGCTTCGCCGCCGATACCGGCGATTTTACAAGCCAAGTCCAGACTTGTACGGGCCACCGAGAATGGTAGCGCTACCGCGTAGCGGTGACGTTGCCGGATCGCGGCGCGGAGGCTGAAACTGGGGTCCGCCGCCAGATTGTAAGCGCCCGCCGCAGAAGCGCCCTTGAGAACCAGTACGATCGCTCGCGCGACGTCGTTCTCGTGTACGCATTGCAATAGCGGCTGCGGGTCGGGCAGCTTGATATAAAACGGCATGCGCAGGATATTGACCAGCAAGGGCTGCGCTTGCGGGCCGAGGATGATATGTGGACGCAGGCAAATCACGCCGGGGTGATGCGACGCGAGCCAGGTTTCGAGTGCCGCTTTATGTTCGGCGTAGATAAAACCCGGTAGCGGATTGAATGCGGCGCTTTCGTTCAGGTTCGTGCCGTTGCCGTAAACGGAAGCGCTGGAGAGATGAACGATCCGGGCGATTCCCAATTCGGCTGCGGCGTCGAACAGGCGCATCGAGGCGTCGAGATTGATAGCGCGCATTTCGGACAGCGAAATCTTTCCGCGCAATACGACAAACGCGAGATGAATCAGGGCATCCTGCCCGTCAAGCAGCGGCATCAAATCAGCGTTTCTCAAATCGGCCCGGACCGCCTGGAATTTGTCGTGCCGGAAACGGGCAGGACGGATATCGATGCCGGTTATCCGCTCGATGTCAGGCAGGGCGCATAACTGCGGCAGCAATGCCTGCGCCAGATGACTGCTGCTGCCGGTAACGAGGATGCGCATGTCAAACGTTCTTCGGCGCCGGATTGCGAAATGCGGGCATGACTTCCTCGGCGAGGCAATGCAGGGATTCCTGCGCGACAGCCGTATCGACAGCGCCGGCGCCGACGGCGCAAAGCAGGTGCGTGACGCCGGCATCGCGATATTTTTGCAGCGCGTCGATGCATTCGGCCGGCGTGCCGACGACGGCCATGCCGAAAGTTTCCAGCAATTTAAGGTTGATGCCCAGTTTGAGCAAATTGCGGAACTTGCCGAGTTCGTGAAAATGCTCGTAGCTCGGGTACAGCCGTTCCAGTACCGGCAGCGTGGTTGCGAACAATTGCCGATAGAACCAGACCAGCGCTTCTTTGGCCAGGGTGCGCGCCCGTTTGCCGTCCGGCAGGCATAAAATCCCGACGGTCATGCCGATGCGCGGAGATTCGGCAGCTTCCCAGGCTTCACGATAATGGCGGATATCCTGCTTGATCATGACCCATGGCTTGAACGGGCCGGCCAGCATGCCGAGTCGCTCCTGCGCCGCCCACACGAACGTGTCGGGGCTAACCGCAGCCGTCCACAGCGGCGGGTGCGGCATTTGTACCGGCGAGGGCACGATGTCCAGCCCGTCGAGCTGAAAATGTTTGCCTTGAAAACTGACCGGCCGGCGCTCGAACGCAAGGCGTAATATGGCGAGGGATTCCGCAGTTAAAGTTCGACTCTGGCTCATGTCGGCGTCAAACGCCTGAAATTCCTGCGGGGAAAACCCGCGGCCGAGGCCGAATTCCAGCCTGCCTTGCGACAGGATATCGAGGGTTGCAATACGTTCGGCGACATGCACGGGATGATGGTAGGGCAATGGCGTTACCGCCAGGCCCAGCCGGATTTTCTCCGTGAGCTGGCTGGCTGCCGCGAGCACCAGGTCGGGTTTCGAAGAATGCGAATAGCCGCGCATGAAATGGTGTTCGACCATCCATGCGCAGCCGAAACCGAGTCGGTCGGCCAGTGTAATTTCTGCCAGAGTCTGGCTGTATGCAAGCGCTTCGGTGCGGGGTTGCAGCGGTGGCTGGGAGATTTCGTAAAAAAGATCAAATTGCATAATAGTCTGAATATTTTGGGTGCGCCAGCAATCATGACACCAAGCTCCTGAAATGCCAACTGCGATTTCAGGAAACGCTCTGCGCAAGACATCGGATTTATTTGTTGTCGGCGAGGTATACGGTTAGAATAGTCACGTTTCCAGCCATAAAGTCTGATGTGCCGACCGATAATTTGATAGAAATCCGCGATGTCTCTTTTGCCTATCGCGAACGCCCGATTTTAAAAGGGATTAATCTGACGATGCCGCGTGGCAAGGTAATTGCTATCATGGGCGGCAGCGGCAGCGGTAAAACCACGCTATTACGTTTGATCGGCGGCCAGTTGAAGCCGAGTCAGGGCGAAGTTCGCGTTGACGGCAAGGTCATGCATCGGCTGAAGCTGGACGAACTGTATCAAATGCGGCGCAAAATGGGTATGCTGTTTCAGTTCGGAGCCCTGTTTACCGATATGTCGGTATTCGATAACGTAGCATTCCAGATGCGTGAACATACCAATCTATCCGCTGAAATGATACACGACCTGGTGCTGCTGAAATTGCATGCGGTGGGTTTGCGCGGGGCTCATGCGTTGATGCCGCACGAGCTGTCCGGCGGCATGGCGCGGCGCGTCGCGCTGGCCCGGGCCATAGCGCTGGATCCCATGCTGGTCATGTATGACGAACCCTTTACCGGGCTCGATCCGATTTCGATGGGGGTAATCGGAAACCTGATCCGTCGTCTCACCGATGCGCTGGGGCTTACTTCCATACTGGTCACGCATGACATCGAAAAGTCGCTGCAGATAGTCGACTATATCTATTTTATATCTAACGGGGTAGTCGAGGCGGAAGGTACGCCGGACGAGATCCGGGCTTCCGATCTGCCGTACGTGCATCAATTCGTTCACGCCGAAGAAGACGGGCCGGTTCCTTTTCATTATCCGGCGCCGGATTAT
>DASSZW010000140.1:0-20034 GCA_035713285.1 Burkholderiales bacterium | reverse complement strand
AATACGAACAGTGTAAGCATAAGCAATAGCGGTGTTCCAACCCATAATGTTCCGCTCCAGTCGCCGCTCAATTTTGAGACATGCAAATGCGCCCATGGTGCGGCCATACCACCGAATAAAAAAAACATTGCTACCGCACTGATCGAAACTGCCAATATGCCGGATGTTTTTGTACTCATGAGATATCTCTCTTTATGTCCATTAACAATTCAAAGGGATAAAACTGGCTTCCCGTTCACGGTCTTGTGACACAAACGGTAATGTACGCTCCATGCATCGCATTTCAGTGCGTTACCATGCATAACTTACTTTCTTTGGCGCTCGGGTTTTAATTTTTATGCGCGATGCGGAACGACGATTGGAAAGATCAGCGTTCGGGCTGAAAATCATTTTCTCCTTCGCCCCCTGTTCCCGTTGCCGCTTTTTCAATAATCTTGAGAAAAGGCTTGATCAGGTCAATAGGCATGGGAAATATCACTGTGGAATTTTTTTCCGCTGCAATCTCCGTCAAAGTCTGCAAGTAACGCAATTGCATGCCTCCCGGTGCGGAAGCTAGAATAGCCGCTGCGTTTACCAGCGTCTGCGCCGCCTGGAATTCGGCATCGGCATGAATCACCTTGGAACGGCGATCGCGCTCCGCTTCCGCCTGTTTGGCGATGGCCTGCACCATATTTTCCGTAAGTCTGATATCCCGGATCTCGATATTGCTTATTTCTATGCCCCAGGACGAAGTCTGCGAGTCGAGAATATTCTGAATGTCGGCGTTGATCTTGTCGCGTTCTGACAGCATTTCGTCGAGCTCATGCTTACCGAGTACGGAACGCAAGGTAGTTTGAGCCAGTTTGCTGGTAGCGGAAAAATAATCCGCTACCTTTATGAAAGCTTTTTCGGGATCGACGATATGAAAATACAGTACGGCGTCCACTTTTACCGATACGTTGTCGCGTGAAATCACATCCTGCGGCGGCACTTCATGCACTTGAGTGCGCAAATCCAGCCGCGCCATCCGCTGTATGACCGGCCAGACCACTATCAGTCCAGGGCCTTTTATTCGGTAGAAACGTCCGAGTTGAAATACCACTGCGCGCTGATATTCGTATATGACTTTCAACGATGAAGCCAGAAGAAAAACGAGCGCTATTACTGCAGAAAAAATGAAGGTCGAAAATAACACGGTATTTCCTTTCGGTGATTGCTGGAGTATGCTCAGAATCGACGCAGAGCGATTATATCGCCGAAAACCGCAACATTGCAGCCATTAATTTCAATATAAGCATTTAATTATTAATATTTTTTGCGTGGAATAGCGCGCGGCGAATCCTGCGGGCGGGCCGTCGCGGGAACCTTTGAGCGGAATCCTTATCCTAAATGATAATTGATACGGCAGTTTGCCCCGATCAATAAAGGAGATGACTGATGAGAATTATATTAATACTAGTTTTGATGAGCCTGACGGTCAATGCGGCTCAGGCAGACGGCCATTGGCGCGGTGGCGGGTGGAGAGGCGGCTGGCACGGTGGCGGCTGGAGAGGCGATGGATGGCGCGGGGATGGATGGCGTGAAGGATGGGGAGGATGGCGCGGCGAAGGCTGGGGAGATGGCATAGGCTGGCTGGCGCCGGCACTGATCGGCGGCGCTCTGGGTTACTCTCTGGCTCAACCGCAGCCCGTGTACGTACAGCCACCTCCCGTATATGTGCAGCCTCCCGTCGTCGCTGCTCCGCAAGGCGCTTATGCCGGCCCTCCGCCGCAGCCCGTCTATCGGCAGGTGCTTGAATTTAATCCGGCCTGCAATTGCAATATACAGGTGTTGCGTCAGGTCGGCTGGCAATAAATACCCTGGCGCATTAATTGCTGCGGCTGGGCGGCCGTAAAGCGGGATAAGAACGTGCAAACTATCGGAAAATTCCGCCGTAAGCTTCATTTCAACGATGTGCCTCGTTCAGGAGTCGAATAACCGGCTCGTCCAGATTGTGATCGTAGCCTAATATACTCAGCGATGCGGTAGCAAGATAAAAGTAACGGGCTTCCCGTGCCGGCAAGCCGAGCCAGCGCGCGATAAGAATACGCAATATATCCCGATGAGCAAAAATGAGCGTATCAGCCTCAAGCGCACGGGCCCTCCCAATAACCCTCTCCGCCCGGCGGCGTACCTGGTTCAGCGTTTCGCCGCCGGGGCACCCGTCTTCGAACAAATGCCAGCCGGGATGTTCGGTACGGATATCCGCAGTGCTGCGCCCCTCGCAAGAACCGTAATCCCATTCGCTCAAGTCTGGATCGAGTTGCGCTACAGCTCCGAATCCGGCCAATTCCGCTGTCCGTCGCGCCCGTTGCAGCGGGCTGGACAAAACCAGCCCGAAATCCACATTTTCCAGCAGGGGCCGCACGCTGCGCGCTTCGCGCTCGCCTTGTCCGGTAAGCGCCATATCGGTACGCCCCGTATGTTGACCGCTGAGCGTCCAGGCCGTTTCTCCATGGCGGACCAGATAAAGTTTCGGCAGAGCAGGATGTATCGGCATGGAATTTATCCTCCGTTTCACAAATAGTCATTACCGGGCGCCGGCGGAAATCGCATTCTCCCGGTCGAGTGGATTAAAACAATCAGGCGATCTGCAACCGTTTGAAGACCGGTATCTTCACCAGATTCAGGATTACTCCGTAAGCAATTGCCGCAGCCAGCGTACCGGCTACTATTTTCGCCGGCAACGCCAGCATCAATATCCCCGACGTCGACAGTACCGTGGCTGTCAGGATGTCGGCGACCGACGATACGATTACCCATAAACCGGGATGAGCATGCCACAAATACTGACGTTCGCGTATCGCGTAGAGCGTCGCCTGACTGCCGAATACGAGAGCGATGAAAGCAAGCGTGCGCAAAGTCCCGATATCGAGCCTCAAACCGTATCGGCCGATCGCCACGACTGCAGTGGAAAAGACCAGGAAACAAACCGACAGCACGATACTTGCCAGCGTCAGATTGCCGATGCGCCACACATTGGGCAGCGGGGAAGGCTGCACCGTGTCAGTAGTCAACGACATGGTCAGAAAATCGCCGGTGATCAGCAGGATGACCATCAGCATCGGGGTCAGGATCGCATGACCGGTCATTATCAGGCCGAACGCCAGAAAGAATACCGTCACGAGCTTCTTGATGATGGAATTCAAAGCATAAGTCTGGATACGCTGAAACGCTATGCGCCCTTCTTTTACCGAAGCCACGATGCCGGAGAGCCCCGCTTTGGTCAACACGATGCCGGCCGCCGATTTGGCCACGTCGGTGGCTGTCGACACTGCGATACCCATCTGCGCCTGCCGCAATGCAGGCGCGTCGTTGGCGCCGTCGCCGCACATCCCGACGGTATGGCCGCCTTGCTGAAAAGCGCGTACCAGATCGTATTTGCCTTCCGGGAGCACTCCGGCAAAAACCGAGAACTGATCGGGACGGACGTTCGCCGCAATCGGCCCGGAAGGTGCGACAGCGCCGTCCAGCCCTACCGCACGGGCAACGATGGCTGCCGTGGTTCGCGCATCGCCGGTCACCATCACGGTACGAACGCCCAGAGTTTGCAATTCCGCAATCAGCGCTGCCGAATCGCTGCGCGGCGGATCGCTCAAAGCAACCAGGCCTGCCAGGCGCATCGCCGCTGCCGGGCCCGCCGCGACCGCAAGCACTCGATAGCCTTGCGCTTCAAGTTCATTGGCCGCAGTCGCTGCATTTGCCGAAGCGGGGGCGAGATTTGCGACCGCGGCAAACGCGCCTTTTATCACCCGCAATTCGTTGCCGGCTGCGTCGCTCGCCGTCGCTGCGGACATTTTCGTCGCAGGATCGAACGGTACGAACTCAAGCCGTTTCGGCAAGTCGCCGGGATTATGCGCTGCAGCCGCGGCCCGAATGGCGCCATCGACCGGATCCAGTCCGCCGTCCGAACTTGCCAGCGCAGCCAGCGCCAGCAGGTGCGCTTCATCGAAATTTTCCAGAGGGCGAACGGCGGTAACGGTGAGTTCATTGCGAGTCAAGGTGCCGGTTTTGTCCGCACACAGCACATCTATCGTCGCCGCTTCGTCTACGGCGGACAGCCGCGTCGGCAAAACGCCGCGTTCGGCTAGCGCACGGGCGCCGACCGCCGCCGCCAGCGTAAACGTGGCAGGCAGAGCGACCGGGATCGAAGCGAGAATTGCCGTAAGCAGAAACGGGATAAGCTCGGCTAGCGGCAGGGAACGCGCATAGGCATAAAAACCCAGCGCTACGATAGTCGTTCCGTTGAATAAGGCGATATTGCGCACTACGCGCAGTACGGCTCTCTGCTGCGAGCTGACTGCATGCGCCGTGCGCACCAGTTCCGCAGTCCGGCCGAACCGGGTGCGGATGCCTGTCGCCGTCACTTCCGCAACCGCCTCGCCGCGCCTGACCAGCGCGCCGGCGTAGGCGTCCATCCCGGAACCGGCTTCTACGGGGACCGACTCGCCGGTTAGCATGGACTGGTCTATCAGCACTTCGCCGTCGAGCAGCCGCACATCCGCCGCCACTACGGCGCCGAGCGACAACCTGATCCTGTCGCCGGGCACCAGTTCCGCGGCAGGAACGATTTTCCAGATGCCATCGCGCAGCACCGGGGCATTTAGCGCAAGCCTCGACTTTAACGCAGCCAGCGTCGCCTGCGCGCGCCCTTCCTGAAAAAAACCGAGTGCGGCATTGAAGATCAGCAGCCCAGCGATGATCGCCGCCTCGACCTGCTTGCCGAGGCCGAGTTCGAGCACAATCGCGGCTTCCAGCATCCACGGAACGGGTGACCACAGCTTGTCCAGCGCCCTGCGCAAAGGATGCGCTGCCGTATCGGGCATGGTATTGGGGCCGAACTGGTTCAGCAAACGCCGGGCGGCCTCGCTCGTCAGACCGCCACGCTGCAAATCCCGGTACGCGCCATTTTTCCGCGCGGAAGGGTCAGCGGTTTTCTCTGCCGCGGACCGGGGAATTTTCGAGAGAGCTGTGTCTGATTCCATCCCTGGCTCCCTTAAAGAAAAATTCGGTACGCCATTCGCTGCGACAGAACGATAGCCGTCAAGCGCCGCCCTGTCAGGGCACCCATTTCCAGTCCCGGATTTCCGGCATATCCCGACCGTGACGCCGGATATATTCCTTGTGTTCGACCAGTTTATCCCTGAGCTGCCGTTTCAGGTACAGCCCCCTTTCGCCGGTCTGCGGCAAGCGGTCGATGGCATCCATGACGAGATGGAAACGATCCAGATCGTTCAGCACGGTCATGTCGAAAGGGGTGGTAATAGTGCCTTCTTCTTTGTATCCGCGTACGTGAATGTTATCATGGTTGTTGCGCCGGTACGTCAAGCGGTGAATCAGCCAGGGATAGCCGTGAAAGGCGAAAATAACCGGTTTGTCGCGGGTAAATAAGGCATCGAAATCCTTGTCGTTCAAACCGTGCGGATGCTCTTCCCCCGGCTGCAGCCGCATCAGGTCGACGACATTGACCAGCCGGATTTTCAGTTCCGGCATGTGCTCGCGCATAATCGACACGGCAGCGAGCGTCTCCAGCGTCGGCACGTCGCCGCAGCATGCCATCACCGCATCGCACGCAACGCCCTGATCGTTGCTGGCCCACTGCCAGATACCGATGCCCTCGCTGCAATGCCGGGCTGCGGCGTCCATGCTCAGCCACTGTGGAGCCGGATGTTTGCCGGCGATGACTACGTTGACGTAATGGCGACTGCGCAGGCAGTGATCCATCACCGACAGCAGGCAATTTGCGTCCGGCGGCAGATAAACACGAACTATTTCGGCCTTCTTGTTCACGACATGATCGATAAAACCGGGGTCCTGATGCGAAAATCCATTATGATCCTGTCGCCATACATGCGATGCGAGCAGATAGTTCAACGATGCGATTTTCCGTCGCCAAGGCAAGCGCGCCGTAACTTTCAGCCATTTTGCGTGCTGGTTGAACATCGAATCGACGATATGGATGAACGCTTCATAGCAATTGAAAAGTCCGTGACGACCGGTAAGCAGATAGCCTTCCAGCCAGCCTTCGCACTGGTGTTCGCTGAGCATTTCCATGACTCGTCCGGTCGGCGCGAGAAATTCGTCGTTCGGCCCGGTCGCCGCATCCCATTGGCGCCGGGTGACATCGAACAGCGCCTCCAGCCCGTTCGAAAGCGTTTCGTCAGGTCCGAACACGCGGAAATTATGCTGTTCATCGTTCAGTTTCGCGATGTCGCGCAGGAATCGCCCGAGCACATGCGTGTCGCCGATGCCGGCCGTCCCCGGCGACGGCACTTCGATCGCATAGTCGCGAAAATCCGGCATCCTCAGGTCGCGCAGCAGGATGCCGCCATTGGCGTGAGGATTCGAGCCCATCCGCCGTTCGCCCAGCGGCGCCAGTTCGGCCAACTCGGGTTTCAGGCGGCCCTGAGCGTCGAACAGCTCTTCCGGGCGATAACTCCTGAGCCAGTTTTCCAGCAGTTCGAGGTGTTGCGGATGAGCCGCCGGATCGGCAAGCGGCACCTGATGCGCCCGGAAAGTGCCTTCGATTTGCCGCCCGTCCACCTGCTGCGGCCCGGTCCAGCCTTTTGGGGTACGAAGCACGATCATCGGCCAGCGCGGCCGCCGGGTATCGCCATTGCTCCGCGCATTGTCCTGGATACGGCGGATATCTTCGATAGCATGGTCCAGGGTTGCGGCCATGCTGCGGTGCATCGGCAAGGGATCGTCGCCTTCGACGAAATAAGGCGTCCAGCCATAACCGCGCAATAATTGCTCCAGTTCTTCATGTTCGATGCGAGCGAGCAGGGTCGGATTGCTGATTTTATACCCGTTCAGGTGCAATACCGGCAGAACCGCGCCATCAGTGACCGGATCCAGAAATTTGTTCGAATGCCAGGAAGTAGCCAGCGGCCCCGTTTCCGCCTCCCCGTCGCCGATAACGCAGGCGACGATCAGGCCGGGATTATCAAACACCGCTCCGAACGAATGGCTGAGCGAATATCCGAGCTCGCCGCCCTCATGGATCGAACCCGGGCACTCCGGCGAGGCGTGACTGGGAATTCCGCCCGGAAACGAAAACTGGATGAACAGCTTGCGCAACCCGGCCTCGTCCTGGCTGATATCGGGATAGATCTCGCTGTACGTCCCTTCGAGATACGTATTGCCGACTACCGCAGGACCGCCGTGTCCGGGGCCGCAGACATAAATCATGTCAAGGTCGTATTGCTTGATGATCCGGTTCAGGTGGACGTAAATGAAATTCTGCCCCGGCGTCGTGCCCCAGTGTCCCAGCAACATATGTTTAACGTCGGCGAGCGCCAGCGGACGCTTCAGCAAGGGATTGTCGTAGAGATAAATCTGGCCGACAGCCAGATAATTGGCGGCGCGCCAATAAGCGTCCATCTTGCGCAGCAGTTCGATATCGAGCGTGTTCGCATTAACAGTCATGGTCCGGTTTCCTATACAAGTTTGAGAACGCGGCAAACCGATTTGGCTATCATCAGTTCTTCGTCCGTACGGATAACGCGCACCGTGACCCGGCTCGCGTCGGTGGAAATAACGGATGCGTGCGCCGCATTGCGCAACGCATCGAGTTCTATGCCGAGAAAGCCGAGGCCGTCGCAAATGCGGGCGCGAACCGTGGCCGCGTTTTCCCCTATGCCTCCGGCGAAAACCAGGGTGTCGAGGCCGCCCAGAGCAGCGGCATAGGCTCCGACGCATTTCTTCGCCTGATAGCAGAATAGCGCCACGGCTTCTGCCACCCGAATATCCCCGGCTTCCAGCGCAAGCAGATTCTGCATATCGGAGCTGGTCTCCGAGATGCCGAGCAAACCCGAACGATGGTTTATCATCTCGTCAAACCGTAGTGCGCTCATCTGCTCGGTTCTCGCGAAATAGATACCCAAACCGGGGTCGAGATCGCCGGAACGGGTGCTCATCGGCAATCCTGCCGCCGGGGTGAAGCCCATGCTGGTGTCGATGCTTTTGCCTCCCTTGACTGCCGCCATACTGGCGCCATTGCCCAGATGGGCCAGTATCACTCGCGCCGACGCCACGTTCGGGCCAGCGATCCGCGCCAGTTCTTCGATCAGGAAAGCATAGGACAAGCCATGAAAACCGTAACGCTCTACGCCTTGCGCTTCATACTTGCGGGGGATCGGAAGTATTTTTGCAACACGCGGCATCGCGCGGTGAAATGCCGTATCGAAGCACGCAACCTGAGGCAATTGCGGTTGGCGCAGTTGAAATATATTGATGAGGGTGAGTTCCGCAGGCAGATGGTCGGGATCGCAATGCTCGAAGCCACGCAATTCCTCCAGCAATTCCGGGGTTATCAGCTCAGGCTCGACATGCTGCATACCGTGAACGATCCTGTGCCCTATCGCACCCGTTTCAGCTAACGCTCCATGCGCTGCCAGCCAGTCAAGCAAAGAATTTGCCGCAGTCTCATGATCGCCGGCAACAAGAGGAATGTTTTCGCAACGCTGTTCAGCCGGATAATGAACGCTCAATGTCGATCCGCTCGCGCCTATGCGCTCGATCTGTCCGTGACACCTGCGTTCCAGCGCTTTACCTGTGCGATATGCGGCAAACTTGATGCTGGACGAGCCGCCATTGATGATTAAAATATCGGTTGCGATTGCCTGCATCAAGCTTCCTTCGCTTTTCGCAACAGGATATTATTTCATCCCTGCGCTGTTCGTGACCGGAGCAACTTAACCAATGTAGCACAGGTTCTGAACCTAGTTCCAGTCGATTATCCCCGGTGGCCTGGCGCAGTCCGGATAGCGTCAGTTCGACCTCAAAGTCTCGTCCACGATCGCCTGCGCCTCTGCCAGAATACGCTGCAAATGATCAGCATCCCGCCAGCTTTCAGCATAAATTTTATAGATATCTTCGGTGCCGGATGGCCGCGCCGCAAACCACCCGCTTTGCGTCGTCACTTTCAAGCCGCCTATCGATGCGCCGTTTCCCGGCGCGCGAATGAGCACAGCATCGATTTTTTCGCCCGCCAGGCTGCCGGACCGGACTTGTTGCGGCGACAATTGTCCGAGCCTCGCTTTCTGCGCTGCCGTCGCTCGCGCTTCGACGCGACCGGAAAACACTTCGCCAAATTCGCGCACCAGGCCGCGGTACAATTCTCCGGGATCGCGCTCCGTCCGCGCGGTCATCTCGGCTGCCAGCAACGCCGCCACGATGCCGTCCTTATCCGTCGTCCAGACGCTGCCGTCCCTGCGCAGAAAAGACGCTCCGGCGCTTTCTTCTCCGCCGAAACCCAGCGAACCGCTGGACAAACCCTCTGCGAACCATTTAAAACCGACCGGCACTTCGTAGAGCTGGCGTCCCAGTTTTGCTGCAACACGATCTATCATCTGACTGCTGACCACGGTTTTACCCACTGCAGCGGATGGCTTCCATTGCGGACGGGATTGAAAAATATAAGATATGGCGACAGCGAGGTAATGGTTGGGCGGCAGCAGACCGGCATGCGGAGTGACGATGCCGTGGCGGTCGTGATCGGTATCGCAGGCGAAAGCGATATCGAAATCATCCTTGATATCGATTAAAGTCTGCATGGCGTAGGGAGAGGACGGATCCATCCGGATCATGCCGTCCCAGTCCGCGGTCATGAAACGGAAAGTCGGGTCGACCGTCGCGTTAACGACGGTCAGATCGAGCCCGTAATCGGTAGCGATGCGCGGCCAATAGTTCACTCCCGCACCGCCTAGAGGGTCTGCCCCGATCCGCAGGCCCGAGCTCCTGATCGCATCCATATCGAGAATACTGTCAAGCTCGCTCACATAGGAACCGAGATAATCGTAGCGACAGGTAGTCGGCGCTTGCAATGCCCGCTCGTAAGGTATGCATTGCACTGCCCGAAGCTGGTTTTCGAGCAATTCGTTAGCCCGGTTTTCTATCCATCGCGTAATCGCCGTATCGGCGGGACCGCCATGCGGAGGATTATATTTAATTCCCCCGTTGTCGGGCGGATTATGCGAAGGAGTGACGATAATACCGTCGGCATAACCTTGCCTGCGCTGGCGGTTGTAGCCCAATATCGCATGCGAAACCGCCGGCGTCGGCGTGTATTCATCGTCAGTCGCCAGCATCGCAACCACCCCGTTGGCGGCAAGGACTTCCAGTACGCTAGCGCCGGCCGGAGCAGATAGCGCATGGGTATCGATCCCCAAAAACAGGGGACCGTCGATAGCATGCCGTTTCCGGTAATCGCAAATAGCCTGAGCAATGGCCAGAATATGCCGTTCGTTGAAGCTTTTTTTCAGCGCCGACCCGCGATGGCCGGAAGTGCCGAAAGAAATCCGCTGAGCGGGATCGGAAGGATCGGGGTATTCATCGTAATAGGCGGCAAGGAGCTTTGGCAGGTCGACAAGCATTGCCGGGTCTGCCGGCTTGCCTGCAAAAGCGCTTATTTCCATAAAGCCGGATGTCGAAAATCAGGATGGTATAAACGTGTCAGCATATGGATACGCGCTCATGGACAGGACTGAAAGGCATGATAATCGCATCCTCAGGATTCAGGCGGACTTAACCCGGTTGACCCTAGAATGACCTGTTTAACCCGTTTATTCCTTGAGTTCGAAAATAACCCAGATAAACAATACAAACAGCGCCAACATAAGTACAGGCGGTATCCACATCCAGCTTATCCCGCCCATCGCGCTGTTCCACATCATACCGCCGTCCAGCATCGCTACGGTCATCGTGCCGCTACCGAATAAAAACAGGACTATCGCTACCGTAAACATGACAGTGGCGACCAATTTATGACTGATATTCATGATCGATTCCTTAAGCTACGGTTGAAGTCTGCATACTCGTTTTTGCCGGTAAGCGACTAAACATTCCTGGCAATGGGCAATGTCGGCGGAGCAGACACATGCCGTTATGGATATTGGGCCGGCACTCATTTTAAGTCGGTGCGATATCACACGCAACCAAGGCAGAATTCAGTACCCCCACAACGTTACCCGCCAACCGATGGTCGCGCGTCTCGTTCCCGGCCCCGGTAAGCAGGCATTCCGCAACCCGCTGATGAAAGTTGAGCTGTCAAATCTTCAGAAATTTCGGGCGTCGCTTCAGCTTACGGTTTTTTGGTAGTCACAGCATCGACACTCAAACTGTGCTTGGGGCGCAAAGAAACCGCGTAAATCGATTCCCCGCCCCGATACACGTGCGCTGTCGTGTAGGCTATAACGCAGGTCAGCATCAAAGGCAAAGTAATATTGTAATCCAGCGTCATCTCGAAAATCATTAAAATCGACATCAGCGGGGCATGGGTGGTCGCTGCCAGAAAAGCGCCCATGCCGACTATCCCGTAAGCGCTGGAAGGCGATGTCACCGCAGGAAACAGAGTGCCGAGCGCGGTGCCGTAAAGCGAGCCGAAGGTCGCGCCTATGAATAAAGTAGGCGTAAATACGCCGCCTACGGCGCCGGAACCTATCGTCGCTGCGGTAGCAATCACCTTGAACACTAAAATCCAGGCCAGCAATTGCCAGGCGATATTCTGATGCAGCAAACTGTTGACGACGCTATAGCCGTTTCCCCAGACCTGGGGATACGCAATAGAAATCAGGCCCACGCACAATCCGCCCAAACCCAGCCTGAAGGTCGGGGCAAGATTGAGTTTATTAAACAACTGCTGGCTCGATTCCAGCAGCTTGATGAACGGAGGCGCCAGATGGCCTAATAAGAAACCGAGGCCTGCATAAAAAAACAGCTCCCAGTCCGAGTAGAACTGGAAAGCGGGAATCCGGTAAACGGGCGCATAACCCAAAAAATGATGGATGGTCGCATTAGAGACGACGGATGCCACGATGAGCGGGCCGAAACTTTCCATGGCAATGCTGCCCATCACAATTTCGGCGACGAACAATGCTCCGGCAATCGGAGCATTGTACGCTGCGGCGATACCGGCCGCCGCTCCGCAACCGACCAGCAGCCGCTGCTTGTCTAACGGCATATGCGCCCAGTGCCCGCTGGCAGAGGCGACCATGGCCGCCAATTGCACCATCGCGCCTTCACGTCCGATCGACCCGCCGGTTCCCACCGTGAATATCGACGACAAGCTTTTCAACAGACTTGCCGGGACGCTGATACGACCGCTGCCTGCAACGATCGCTTCCATATAATCGGTGGTTTTGTTGCCTGCCTGCAGCATGCGCAAGCCGAATTGCAGCACTGCTCCGGCCAATAAGCCGCCGACCACCGGTATAAGCAGTCTTTGCCACCAGGTGATCGCCTTGGCAGCGGCGACCAGACTGCCGGGGTGACGATTTATCAGGGTTTCGACCAGCGTTATTCCCTCGCGGAATCCGACCGTAGCCAATGCTCCCAAAACCCCGATGACGCCCGCTCCCAGCAGCATGCGATGCGTTTCTTCATGAGGAGATCCGCGCAGTATTGATCTCAAGCGCGATAATGCTTGCAAAAATTTACCGGCTGACATGAGGTAAACACTTTCCTGGTTTTTTCATCTTATCGGGCGTCTTTAATAACGGACGGAACTGTTCCAAAGAGTCTTGCCATCCTCGAATCAGGCTTATCCGACCGTCTTCCGTCCGCAGCCGGCTTTCGAATGCTGCAACAACGATAGGCGAATTGTCGCAATTTGCCGGTAAATTATACCATGGCCTTAAAACCGGAAATGGCGCGGCTCCGATTCATTTCGGATACGAGCTGATCAGATTCGGATTCACAGGGTATCATAGCCATAAAGGGGGACGCATGTTCGATAAATACTTCAGGTTTTTAAAAGCAGAGCCGGAAAAAAATGCAGCGAAAACATCGGCCAAGGAGAGCGTGGCGTACCCTCTGCCGGACCCGGAAGCCGTTGCGGCCGCGGCAGGATTCGAAGCAAAAAACAAAACCACCGTACTGGTCGATACCAGCGATATCATTTCCGACCGGGTAATTACCGACGCCCTAGCGATCGATACGCACGGCGAACGTACCAGCACTCCCCAGATGCTCCGGCGATTCGTCGGAAGAGAGCCGATATTGAATGCCCGGCAACAAATTATCGCCTACGAATTCAGCCTCAGAAATGAGCCCGATATCGACGACACGCCCACCTTGCAGCAAATGCGCGATGAAATGCTGATTGCCAGCATCACCGATCTGGATATTCCGGCCAGTCTCGGCAACAAATCGGCCTTCATCGAGATAGCTCCCGTCAGCCTGAACAGCGACTGGGTTTCGCAGTTGCCTTGCGCCAAAACCGTACTCGCGCTGGACGTTACAAAAATTATCGATATCGGGCTCACGCTGGATCATTGCCGGAGACGCGTCGGCGAAGGCTTTCGCATCGCACTCGACAAAGCCCCCGCCACCGCGCAAATGGCGCCATTGCTTAAACTCGCCGATTACGTAAGGATCGATACGGACCGTTATGACGCACTGGCGCTCGGCAAATATCTGATGGCGCTGATGCAGCATACAAACGCTGTACCGATCGCCAGAAACATCGCTGCCGAGGACGATTTTACCGCCTGCCGGCTCATGACCTTCGGCGGTTTTCAAGGCTATTATTTTACCCGGCTGCAACCCGCCCTTCCCCAGCGTATCGACAATTCCCGCGCCAGAGTGCTTGAATTACTTAATATGACAAGGAGACATGCCGAGATCAATGAACTGGAAGATGTGCTCAAACGCGATGCGGTGTTATCGTATAAACTGCTGTCCTATATCAATGCGCCCGGCAACGGTTTGAGCCACAAACTCGATACGCTGGTCCAGGCTCTGATATTACTCGGCTACAACCGGTTCTATCGCTGGCTGACCTTATTACTGTTTACCAGCGGCAAACTCGACGCCCGAGGCGAGACGCTATTACAGAATTCGCTTATCCGCGCCCGCCTGACCGAAACTCTGGCGCCTTCCGGGCTGTCGGCCGAAGATCGCGACAACCTGTTCGTCACCGGCATTTTTTCCCTGCTCGACGCATTGTTGAACACCCCGATGGAACAGGCTCTTGCCCATCTTAATTTACCCGACAAGCTGACGCAGGCGCTCCTGCACGATCAGGGCGAATACGCGCCCTATCTGCGTCTCGCGATCGCTTGCGAAAACTCGCCGCAGTCCCGGATCGCCGAATTGGCGCAAGCCGCCGGCCTGAGCGTCGATACCGTCAATCTCGCTCATGTCAAAGCTTTATTGTGGGCGGAAGAATTCGATTGCTAATAGTCGGCGGATTCGGCAAATACGGCGTTGAAATCCACACAATTATCGCTCACCGGCATCCCGCGCGACATCATGAACCCTTGGCCCGACGCCGTTAGCTTAAGATGGATGCGATCCGGAAATTCGCCGAGCATCCAATAAATCTCGGAAGGATGCACCGGCATTTCGTTGCGAACCAGATGCCGTATCAGCAGATCCCTGCCATCGATTTTAATCAGCAAGGGCATCGGCAATCGATGAGGCAGCACATGGCGATGCACCACCCATTCGATCGGCGTCGGGCGTTGCGCCGGAAGTTTGCGCGCATCGACGCGAAAGTGCGCTCCGCCGCCGGCTTCCTTCATCAATTCGCCGACCCAGCCGATCGTAACCCCGTGATGCACAATAATCGTCCTGCCTGCAAAACGCTCCAGGAAACGCTCGCGCAAAGCGATCGGATCGGGTTGAAACAATGACAGGATTTTACGTATCATATTCGTTTCTACTTGGTTCAAGGACAGCATGGATGGCTTGGTTGCCTGCGCGACAGCCGCGCTCGGCAACGGTTTCCATCGATATTTTGTCGGATACGGAAATTTTGAGCAAGTTCCCGGCCCAAATTCAGATAATTTCTGGGTTCGATACCGAACAGAGAGCTTGACCGAATCACTCTAGGCTGGACTGTAATCGGCAATTACGGCACGGAGACGAATGATGCACTCGAACCCGAAATTTAAACATTAGAATTTTAAATACTCTTTTGCCCTCCTTGCAACGCAATTATGGAAACCGAAAATCCGTCGAATACGGAAACCTCCGAACAAATCGACCAGAATATCGAAAAGGTACTGGCTTTCTATAAAAGGGAAGACCGCAAGCTTGGGCCATTGCAACGCACGGTCGAATTAGCCAGCAATTATATCGGCCGCCCGATGTTCCTGGCTTTGCTGGTTCTGTTTATAGCTTCCTGGCTGTTTTTCAATATCGACGGCGGCCGTTTCGGCTGGCATGCCTTCGACCCGCCGCCGTTTATATACCTGCAGGGTGTGGTCACGCTGTCTTCGCTGCTTACGACGACGATCGTGCTGATATCACAAAACCGGATCGCCAAAGTCGAAGAACAGCGGGCGAATCTTGAATTGCAGGTAAATTTGTTGAGCGAGCAGAAAATAGCCAAGCTGATTAATCTGATCGAGGAATTGCGCCGCGACCTGCCGATGGTCCAGAACCGGCACGATCCGACAGCCGAAGCGTTCCAGGAACCGACCGACACGGATCAGGTCCTTTCGGCCCTGGACGAAAGACGAATCGGAGAAAACATGCACGACCACGCCGCATTGTTCGAGGAACAAAAAGAATCGCCCTGATCCGGATGCTTCGCTATAATTCGGTAACAGCAGCCGGCAAAATTCTGCTTTATCGGGATTTTCACCGCATAATGTGCTAATGTTTATTTTTTGCGGCGTTTCCGGCTGTTTTCCCGTTAACAGGATTGCGTCACTGCCTCTCGCACTTTCCGGAGCCTAATATGGCAGGATTAAATAAAAATACCCCGATTCCGACCGAAATCAAATTGCACCAGACCTCCCGTCTGCTCGAAATCGCTTTTAATGACGGCAGCCTGTTTCGTTTGCCTTACGAATTCCTCCGCGTCTACTCGCCTTCCGCCGAAGTGCGGGGCCATGGCCACGGCCAGGAAGTATTGCAGGTCGGGAAACAGGACGTAACGATTTCCGGTATCGAGCCTGTAGGAAATTATGCGATTCAGCCGACATTTTCCGACGGGCACGATACCGGAATCTATTCCTGGGATTACCTGTACGAAATCGGCAAGGATCAGGAGACGCTCTGGAATCGCTACCTGCAACGCCTGGCCGATGCCGGAGCATCCCGGCAACCCTTATAATCGCTGCAGGCTCGATGCAACAACTTATACTCGATATCGCGCACGAACCTTCTCCGGTTTTTGAAAATTTCATTACTGCCGAAAACGCCGAACTGATGGAAATTTTGCAGCTTACGGCGCAACAGCAGATTCATGAACCCCAGGTCTATCTCTGGGGAACGGCAGGCAGCGGCAAAACCCATCTGTTAAAGGCTTGTGTGCTGGCTGCGCAGAAACACGGCCGCAGCGCCGCGTATTTCGACGCAGCGGCTTTTGCCGTGGCGCTTTCCGTGCAATTCGACTTGATCGCAATCGATGATACGGATCGCCTGGATGCCGCTGCGCAAATAAAATTATTCAATCTTATCAATTATATACGCGAAACAAACGGGCAATTGATCACGGCAGGATGCGCGCCGCCCCCGCTATTGCCGCTGCGAAAAGATCTGGCTACGCGGCTGGCCTGGAATCTGGTTTATCAGGTTCATTCTTTATCTGACGCCGATAAATTGCGTGCGCTGACACGGATTGCCCATCAGCGGGGTTTTGAATTACAGAATGGGGTAGCGGAATATTTGATGCATCACTGGCGGCGGGATTTGCCCTCGCTGATCGGCGCAATCGAAAGCCTCGACCGCCATTCACTGCAGACGCAACGTCCGGTCACAGTGCCATTGCTCAAGGAAATGCTGTCCAGGAACGACGCGCAATAGCCCTCATAAAACTATTTCTGCTCGCTTCCAGCGATATTCAGTATAAAAAAAAGGGCGCCCGTCTGAGCGCCCTTCCCCCTTTCGTTTTTCGATGTGATTACATATTGTAAGCGCGTTCGCCGTGCGAAGTCGTGTCCAGACCTTCGCGTTCATCTTCTTCGGAAACCCTCAGGCCCATGAACATATCGATCAGTTTGAACAGCACGAAACTCACTACGCCGGACCAGACTACAGCGATGCCGATTGCCCATAACTGGCTGATCATCTGCGCCGTCAAATCGAATGCGGCAATTTTATTAGCCACGTAATCGAACACGCCCGAACCGCCCAGCAAGGGATTGACCAGAATACCGGTACCCAAAGCGCCGACGATACCGCCTACGGCGTGCACCCCGAAAGCGTCCAGCGTATCGTCGTAACCCAGCCAGTTCTTCAGGCTGTTAACGCTCCAGAAACAGACCAGTGCAACGACCATTCCCAGCACGATTGAGCCCATAGGGCCGGCGAAACCCGCTGCCGGCGTTACCGCCACCAAACCGGCCACCGCTCCGGACACAACGCCGAGCAAACTCGGCTTGCCTTTGACCATCCATTCGACGAACATCCAGGTCAATCCTGCCGCTGCGGTAGCGACTATGGTATTAGCCATTGCCAGCACGGCGGTAAATGTCGCTTCCAGGTTGGAACCGGCATTGAACCCGAACCAGCCCACCCACAGCAGCGAAGCGCCGATCATGGTCATGACCATGCTGTGGGGAGCCATGGCTTCCTTCCGGTAACCGATGCGTTTGCCCAACACCAGCGCACCCATCAAAGCCGCCATACCGGAATTGATATGAACCACCGTACCGCCGGCAAAGTCCAGCGCACCCTTACCGAACAGGAAACCGGTAGGCGCGTTGGGAGCCGACGGGCCGCCCCAGTACCAGACCATATGCGCGATCGGCAGATAGGAAAACGTAAACCACAGTACCGAGAACACCAAGAGCGCGGAGAACTTGACCCGCTCGGCCAGGCCGCCGACCACCAGAGCAACCGTAATCGCAGCAAACGTCAACTGGAAAATCATGAACACCATTTCGGGGATGAAAACGCCTTTGCTAAAGGTTTCCGACATGGCATTGCCGTCCAGGCCTTTCAGGAAAAACCGTGAAGTTCCGCCGATCCAGTTATTCATGGATCCGCCGTCGGTAAACGCCAGCGAATAACCGTAAACCATCCACAACACCGCAATCAGACAGAAGATGGTAAAAATCTGCGTCAGTACCGACAGCATATTTTTTGACCGTACCTGTCCGCCGTAAAACAGCGCCAGACCCGGAATAGTCATCAATATTACCAGAGCCGTAGAAATCATCATCCACGTCGTATCGCCTTTATTCGGAACCGGAGTCGGCGCAGGAGTGGTTGCCGCAGACGCTGCCGGTGCCGGTGCCGTAACGGGGGGAGACACCGGAGCAGCCGCAGCAGTTGCCGCAGACGCTCCCGGTGCCGGCGCGGGAGCGGCATCGTCGGCGAAAGACGAACCGTTTATCCCTATCGCCACTAACATACTTAACGCAACAAGCCATTTTTTCATGTCGCTCTCCCCTTATAATGCTTCTGGTCCGGATTCGCCGGTACGTATCCGCACGGTCTCTTCCAGGTTGAAAACAAAAATCTTGCCATCGCCGATTTTTCCTGTATGCGCCGATTTCTCTATGGCTTCGATCACCTGATCCAGCAGTTCGTCGGCAATCGCCGCTTCTACTTTGACTTTAGGCAGAAAATCCACCACATATTCAGCTCCCCGATATAATTCGGTATGCCCTTTTTGCCGCCCGAAACCTTTGACTTCAGTGACAGTAATACCCTGCACACCGATGGCGGAAAGCGCTTCTCTCACCTCGTCGAGCTTGAACGGCTTAATGATTGCCGTAACGAATTTCATGGTATCTCCTTTAAAAAAGCGGTACGGTATTTAGAACTTATAGATCGCTTCGAGCCCTTCCGAAGTCTGGCTGTCCTTGCCGACGCCGGAGGAGTTCATGAAAGAAGCAACGTTGGAGCGATCCTGGCGCAGTTCGCCGCGCAGTTCGACATGAGCCGTCGGCATGTACGCGAGCGTCAGGGTGCCTTCTTTCCATTTTTGCGCGATGCCGGTACGGAACCCGTTCTGGTCGTTAAAATATTCGCCGCGGGCCGACAGGCGCCACTGGTCGTTAAACTGGTAATTGATGTAACCGGCCACGCCGTCCCAGGTCGCCGTGCCGATCGCGCCGTTCTGCAAGGTGGCGTTGGCCTGGTTGCCGTAATCGTAGTTGACGACGAACGACAACTGGCTGGTGGCGGTCAGCGTGGCGACGAAGTCGTACAGGTTGCGCATGCCGTTGGCGCCGGCGACGGTCACCGCGGGCGGAATGGCGGACGGGTAGGGCGAGGTCGGATACGGCGTGGTGGTCAGCTCGTTGCCGCCGTAATACACGCCGGACAAGGCCAGCATCTTGACCGGGGTAGCGGTAAAGCCCAGTTCCACGGTCTGGTCGCCGTTCAGGCTGGACACCTGGTCCCAGCCGTTGTTGATGCCGGCGATCAGATTGACGGTATCGCTGACGGCGTAGGTCGCGCGCACGCCGGTGTGGGTAAAGGGAATCGCGTAGCCGAACAGGATCGAGCGCGAGTAATTGGTGTCGGACGGGCTGGCGATCACCTCTGCGCCGGCCAGCGTGACGAATTTACCGGCGATGACGGTCAGCGGTCCCGTCGCATAGCTGCCGAACGCCTGGGTCAGGTCGAAATTATGCTGGCTGCCTGCGCCTTCGCCCCAGGACGCGATGGTGCCGGCATCCTGGCCGGCAGTAATATTGACCAGGCCGCCGAAGCCTTGTTTGGGCTGCATGGCGACGGTCAGCGCCGCCTGGTTGAGGTTGAAGGCGCCGAAATTATGGCCGGGCGCCGCGCCGGGCGCGTCGAACACGCGAGACGGCGTACCGTTGGTAAATAAACCGGTACTGTCCATATTGGTGTAGCCTGCGTCCAGGTAGCCGGTCACGGCGAGGTTGGACGCCGCCAGCAATGCCGACAGGTCGGGAGCCGCCGCCGGGGCTGCCACCGCCGCGCCGGCGGCGGAAGTAGGCGCCGGCGCCGTGCCCGGTGCTTCGTCGGCCAGTACCGGAGCGGTTACGCAGGCCAGCGCCAGCGCCAAAACGGATTTGTTGAACTTAAGCATATTAAAACTTCCCCCTGATTTAAAACGGCAACAAAAACCCTGATTCTGGC
>DASSZW010000139.1:0-12205 GCA_035713285.1 Burkholderiales bacterium | reverse complement strand
GTTTGTTCGGCGCGTCCTTGTTCCGCCAGCGTTTGCAACGTCTTGCTGAGAAATTCTGACTGTGCGCTGTGCAGGGCGGCGGCAAATTCGGCCAGTTGCCCATTGAGCGCCGCCCGGCTGCTGGCCAGTTCGCCGGCCTGCGATTGCGTCAGCGCGTGCATGGCGGCGTGCATGGCTTCGCGGCTGTCGGCCAGCTGCTTGGATTGTTCCATTTGCAAAGTCTGCACCGCGCTGCGGGTACCGGCAAGTTCACTGCTGACCAGCGTGCGCAGCCGTTCTGAAACGTCCGTTAACGCAGCCTGGGTGCGGTCGGATTGCGAGCTCAAACCTTGATGGAGATCGTTCAGCATCGCGCGATGGCGCGGCTCAAGGCTATTGTCGAGACGATCCGGCAAGTGTGCGAGCGCGGCCTGTAAAGAGGAAACGCGGATGATGAGCCAGACCAGCATGCCGACAACAATGGCGCCGACAATAAGCGTGAGGTAGACAGGCATAAAGAATAATATGACCGAAAAAAGTATCCGGACATTTTACCTTATTAGGCTGTCCCCGGAGCGGTTTCGTCCGGTTTGAAAGACGATCCGCTTCAGGTTCGGTAGCGCAGGGAGGAATTAATGGGTAAATCCCTGGCCCTGGCCCTTCGGATCCGTCGCTTCAAAAGGATCGGCCAGCTGGATAGCCTGGGTATTTCCCCACGCTTCGATATCTTCGACTTCAACCCCAAGCCACAGAAAATCGCCGGCGGAATCGCTGCTGTATCCGCCTACTATGCGCTGATCTTCTTCCAGCAGGATATGATGCGAATATTCAAGCGCGTCATTTTCATTGCGGAAAATTTTCCATAACACGATGCGTTCTTTTTTCGGATCTTCTGGCAAGTTTCTGGGCTGACTTAAAATCTGTCTGATACTGATGTCCTGGTTCTGTGTCGTCGTAGTCATAATGACTCCCAATAATGTATGCGCGAAACGCGAAGATTTCAGTAACGACCTCGATGGGTCCGGTATTCCGCGCCGCCGCGGCAATATTGAAAATGGATTTCCGTAAATTTGTTTATGTAAGTGAAACTCGCATACGCAAATTTACAAAGATTCTTTTTAAGAGAAATCAGTTTATCCTAATCAATATCATACAGAGACAAGCCCGGGATTAAAAGGGTTGAGTGAATAATCTTGTGAATGTAAGAGCAAATCTGTTCTGAAGAGATCAAGCGATTTTGCAGGGAATGTCGGCCTTGTCGTCGGCTTCATACACCGCACACAGGCGATGATAGCCGTCTGCAATGACCACCTTGCCGTTTAGCGTGTCCCGCACCAGCAGCAGGGGTGACAATGCGATGCCATGGCGGATTTTTTTACGGTCCGTTTCCACTTCGGTATTGCTGATCCCGAGCAGGGACAATCCGCTGGCTCTGAAAATATCCTTGGCTTTAAAGCTGTGCATGGAAGCTTGCTGCATTTTCTGCATGATGCCTGCGACGGCATCGGGTTCATAGATCAGGCTTAAATATGACGCAGCCGCGGGATAATCGTGTTCGTCCGGAAGGGGTAACCATTTGATCTTGATTTTTTTACTCATGAGGGCGAATACTCGCTAGACAGGAAAAACGCATTAGCGCCGGATGTATTCCCGATCGTAACCGGGAATACAGGTAGTTCGTTTACTGCCGGGCGTATTTGAATTCCGGTAACGCTTTCAATGCGGCCTTGGTTGCGCCCGGTAACACCAGCTTGTTTCCTTTGGTTCGCAGATGACTGAAAGGAATCAGGACGTTATGTCGATCCATGCCCAGAAACCCGCCTACGCCGATAACGGCATACGATATGGATCTTTCGGGAGAAACGATCATATCGTCGATCACACCGATTTTTTTGTTGTCGTCGTTATAGACGGCTTTGTGCAAAATTCTTTTTTCAGCACTCCAGCCGAGGGCGGCGACTTTCGATTCTTCTATTGAAATGCCTATGGTTTCAGTACCAGCGACCGCGTCTGCAGTGGGAGCCGCATAGGCCAAGCTCGCCGCGTTCAGGACGGAACCTAAAATAACAACAGCAAAAAGTTTTAATTTCATTGGTTTATCTCCTTGATAATAAAATATTAGTCAGACGGTGCGGGAATGATGTTAGGGGTGCCTTAATCTCCTTTGTTTTTTTCGTCTTCAAACGGTATACGTCCATCCTGTTCGAACCGGCGACGGCGTTTTTTCGAAAATGCCCACATTACGATGGCAATAAATGCAACTAAGAGCGCGAGCAGGTAAAACATCGTGAATGCTCCTTAATAAGAAATTCGCTAGGAACCCCGCACACTATGTTAAGAGTCTGCGAAGTTGGCTGTTATCGGTACTGTACGTCGGGACTGCAGGACAGAGTTTCGTATTTCCGGGTTCTCGCGCAGGTAAAAAATTTACACTGCGAACTGCGATTTCGTTGTAAGTTTAACGCACAGTTTTTTCAAAGTATATGCTCGTTTGGAGAAATATTAATTTCAGACTCTATTAAAACACAATATTAATAATATCTGCAGCTTACCGGATTTATTTATAAAACCGGAAGTCTGCTTATCAGCTATCTTTGTAAGACAAAGTCTCTGGATTTGCCTTCGATTTTGCGTTATTCTTTTTATAATGGACGTTGAGTTTCGGAGTCGTATAACGCGACTCATTTTTTAAATGACTGGAGAACAAGATGAGCGAGCAGATACCCGAGATCGATTTTGGCATCGTTATGACCAGCGGTCCGGACACCCCAAAACGATTGGCTTCCCCTTTTTTTCTTGCAGCGACCGCTGCGGCTGAAGAAAAAAGCGTAGTGGTTTATTTTACGGGATTGGGCACCTTGTTATTGCAAAAAGGGGTGGCTGAAACCGTGTTTCCGAAAGAAGGAGGTAAGTCTGTAGCCGGTTTTATGGATCTCGCCAGAAAAAATGGAGCGCAATTCGTGCTCTGCGCGACATCCATGGATCTGCACGGACTCAAGCCGGAAGACATGATCGCCGACATTCCAGCGATGAGCGTCGCCGATGCGCTGCCTTATCTGGAGGCGGTTAAAAGGCTAGTGAGTTTCTGATCTTGTAAAAACGTTGCTGTTGTTCCATCAGCCGTTTGATGCGCTCCATCTGTCGGTTGATGGCTTGTACAAACGGGGGTGGTTTCCTTTGGCAAAGTGGAATCTGGCAGGTACGCAGGCTGAAAACTGGCCTAATAAATCTGAACTGACAGTTGCATCAGTCAAACTGGAAACTGTCAGATCAGATTGCGATTACTGCAATTAAAGCCCTTGCCAATTGATCTCGCTATCCGGAATCAGCCGTTCAATGACAGGTTTTGCAAAAAAATATCCCTGGAATCGTTGAATGCCCATTTCCAGCAATATATTCAGTTCTTCTTGGCGCTCGACGCCCTCTGCAACGACCGATAATCCTAAAAGCTCTGCCGTCCTTAACAAACCTGCGATGATCGCTTGCCGAGGCTTATCGGTGTCTACGTTGGTCACCAGGCATCGATCAATCTTTATCGTGTCCGGTTGAAAATCGGCAAGCAGGGACAATCCTGCGTAGCCTGCGCCGAAATCATCCAATGCAGTTTGAAAGCCATGCGCTTTATAGGTCTGGACAATCCGGGTGAGATGAGCACGATCGATGATGTGTTCATCCTCAGTAAATTCAAAAGTAATCAGGTTGAGTGGAAAACCGTGTTCACGAGCGGTATTCAATGTGAGTCGGAGGCACGCTTCCGGATGATAAACGGCATTGGGCATGAAATTGATGTTCAAGCGGCGGTCAAGGCCCAAACGAGCCGCAGTTTCAATGGCTTTTACCCGGCATGCCTGGTCAAAGGCGTAGCGATTGGTTTCAGTGACTTGAGCCAGGACGGAAGCGGCCGATTGACCTTCGGTTCCACGAATCAGGGCTTCATAAGCGTAGATGCGGCGTGTAGGCACATCAATCACCGGTTGAAATGCCATGACGATAGAGAATTCGGTTAAGTTTGTGCAGGTGCCGACACATTTAATATTATTTTCACTCAACACGATTTCTCCCGATTTGGCAGGTTATTGTAATGTTTAGCTATTGTAACGTTTAATTTGAATTGAGGTGTTTCGCTGGCGATATGTTCCCTGTGGTCGGGTAGTGTGATTTTATTATTGCGATTACTGCGCTGCCTTTTCCAGTGTTTCTGTGCCCATTGATTGAGGCTTTTTCCGCGGATCTGGGCGGCACCAAGACGGCGCTATGAACTTCTGGCGGTATCCCCGCAACATCAGGGCTCATAGCTGCCATCTTCAGGTCATTCTACGCTAATATTTACATTGGGTTTGTAACAGATAACGCAACGGATCAATCTGTTACGTTAATAATGATGGTGGGTCGGGCGGGATTCGAACCCGCGACAAACGGATTAAAAGTCCGCTGCTCTACCGACTGAGCTACCGACCCAGTGAAGCTCCGGAATTATACGTCATTTCATAAATTCGTCAAGAACGGCGGGGTCAAGAAAAACAATTAAAGCCTGATGAGGAGAAATTCCGGATGTAATTGAGTGCCGTCCTGAGTATAAACCGGCAGGGTGACGATGCTGCTCGAAACCATTTTGTGGGCGCGTCCGTGGATATCCGTCTGGATGGTGTGTTCGGGCGTATTTTTTTGCGCGACCAGCGAAAGCGGTTCCGTAAGGATTTCGATAGCCGTGTAATTTTCTCCTTTCCAGGTGAATGACAGGCCTATCATTTCCTGGAGTTCTTCCAGGCTGATAAGGTCGTTCATGTAGGGTTCAAGCCTTTCATCCAGTAACTGTATAAACGGTCGGCGACGCCATGCAATGCGCTCAGGCGGTCTTGCATGCCGTTTTGCATCTGCTCCGGCGTCTGCACTGCAGGGCTGCCGCAAGCCGCATCGATTTCATTCCGTCCTGCCGCGCACCAGGCTACGATCATTTCGGCCGTCATTTCGACATGGCATTGCATGGCCAGATGTTTGTTATTGAGCACGTAGGCCTGATTGTCGCAGTAATCGCTTTTGAATAAACGGACCGCACGTTCCGGCAATTCGAACGTTTCTCCATGCCAATGAAATGCGTTGAAATTCGTCAACCCATCGAGCCAGGCTCGTGCGCTGTCGTTATTGTCGGCGTATACCTCGCCCCAGCCGATTTCCTTGACCGGATTGAGCCGTACTGTCGCCCCCAGCGCTTTGGAGATGAGCTGGCCGCCCAGGCAATGGCCGAGCACGGGTATATCGGCGTTGACGGCGCTGCGGATCAATTGCAGCGATTGCGCAATCCACGGTAAGGGATCGTTGACGCTCATGCTGCCGCCCATGAAAACGAGGCCGCTGAATTCCTTCGGGTCGGCGGGAACGGACTCGTTTTCATCGATTTTGATCAGGCGGCTCGGGATTTCGTGGCGCTCGAGAAACTCGGAGAAATAACCCGCGCCTTCGTTGGGAATGTGGCGAAAAATCGCGACGGGTTTCATCGTCCGGTCTCAGGCAGCGCGCTTGTCGCGCTCGATCAGGGCGTAGGCCGAATGATTGTGAATCGATTCGAAGTTTTCGCTTTCGACCACGTAGCTGTCGATTTTCGGGTTGTTATCGAGCGCGGCAGCGACGTCGCGCACCATGTCTTCGACGAATTTTGGATTGTCGTAAGCGCGTTCGGTGACGTATTTTTCGTCGGGACGTTTCAACAAACCGTACAGTTCGCAGGAAGCCTGGCTTTCCGCGATGCCGACGATGTCTTCGATCCAGAGAAAGCCGTTGGTGCGCGCCGTAATGGTGACATGCGAGCGCTGGTTATGCGCGCCGTAGTCGGAGATTTTCTTGGAGCATGGGCACAGGCTGGTCACGGGTATCACTACTTTGGTGGTATGGACGTACTTCTGGTCTTCGATCGCGCCGATAAACGTCACGTCGTAATCCATCAGGCTCTGCACGCCGGAAACGGGGGCGGTCTTGTTGATGAAATAAGGGAAGCTCATTTCGATATAACCCGATTGCGCTTCCAGCCGCTGCACCATCTGGCGCAATATCGTCTCGAAATTTTCTATCGAGATTTCGCGTTCGTTGGCGTTGAGGATTTCAACGAAACGGGACATGTGCGTGCCCTTGAAATTGTGCGGCAAAAACACGTACATGTTGAAACTGGCAATCGTATGCTGAATCCCGCTGCTTTTGTCAGCGACGCGGATCGGGTGGCGGATGGATTTAATGCCTACCTTGTTTATGGCAATCTGCCGGGCGTCCGCATAATTCTGCACGTCGGCCATTGCGGTAATATCGCAACAATCGTTCATGATCTGTCCTGTCATTGCTGTTCGAATTGGTTGATTATATCCTTCTTTATCCGACTGAACTACTTGGAGCCTCCTAGGGTAAAGTGCTTTGCCAGGCTTTAAGTATTCCTGCCGCATCCAGACCGCAGTCTCGCAGCATCTGCGCCTGATCGCCGTGGTCGATGTATTGGTCCGGCAAACCGAGCTGAATGATCCGGGTGGTCAGTCCCAAAGCATGCAGGCATTCGCTCACGGCACTACCGGCACCGCCCATGACGGCATTTTCTTCGACGGTAATAATCAGTTCATGCGTGCTTGCCAGCGTTTGGACAAGATCGACATCCAAAGGTTTAACGAAGCGCATGTCGGCTACGCTGGCATCCATGCTTTCAGCCGCCGTCATCGCTGCAGCGACCATGCTGCCGAACGCCAGTATCGCCACGCCCCGGCCTTGGCGACGCATTACGCCTTTGCCGACCGGGAGAGCGGTCATCGTTGCCGCGACTGCGGCGCCGGTGCCTGCGCCGCGCGGATAGCGCACCGCGCTCGGGCCGCGCAATTGCATTGCGGTGTAGAGCATTTGCCGGCATTCGTTTTCGTCGGACGGGGCCATGACCGTCATATTCGGTATGCAGCGCAGATAACTCAGGTCGAAACTGCCGGCATGCGTCGGTCCGTCGGCGCCGACCAGCCCGGCCCGGTCGATGGCGAAAACCACGGGCAGGTTTTGTAGGGCGATGTCGTGGATCAGTTGGTCGTAAGCGCGTTGCAGAAAGGTGGAATAAATCGCTACCACCGGTTTGTAGCCGTCGGCGGCCAATCCGGCGGCGAAAGTCAGGGCGTGTTGCTCGGCGATGCCGACGTCGAAATAGCGGTCCGGATAGAGTTCCGAAAACCGCACCAGGCCGGACCCTTCGCGCATGGCCGGAGTGATGCCGACCAAGCGCGGTTCCAGCGCCGCCATATCGCAGAGCCAGTCGCCGAAAATTTGTGTGTAACCGGGCTTGCCGCCGATTTTTTCGAGTATGCCGAGATCGGGCTCGAAAGCGGGGACGCCGTGATATAAACAAGGGTTCTCTTCGGCGCGCGGATAGCCTTTGCCTTTTCTGGTTACTACGTGCAGGAATTGCGGCCCGGGCAGACGCCGGATATTGCCCAGGGTTTCTATCAGCACATCCAGATCGTGCCCGTCGATGGGCCCGATGTAATTGAAGCCGAATTCTTCGAACAGGGTGCCGGCGGGCGTGACCATTCCCTTGACATGCTCTTCGGCGCGTTTTGCCAGTTCCAGCATCGGCGGAACATGCGATAGCACCTTTTCGCTGGCGCGGCGTGCAGCCGTATAAAAACGTCCCGAAATCAGTTTGGCAAGATAATTGTTAAGCGCGCCGACGTTAGGCGAAATCGACATGTCGTTGTCATTGAGGATGACGAGCAGATTGGCATCCATGTTGCCCGCGTTATTAAGCGCTTCGAACGACATGCCCGCCGTCATGGCGCCGTCGCCGATAATAGCGACGGCGCGCCGGTCGAGACCGGACAGTTTGGCGGCTACGGCCATCCCCAGCGCGGCGGAGATGGACGTGCTGGAATGGCCGGTGCCGAATGTATCGAATTCGCTTTCTTCCCGTTTGGGGAATCCGGCGATTCCGCCGGTCTTGCGCAACCCAGACATGCCGCCGCGGCGGCCGGTGAGGATTTTATGCGGATAGCACTGATGGCCCACATCCCAGACGAGACGGTCGTCCGGCGTATTGAACACGTAATGCAGGGCCACCGTCAGCTCGACCGCGCCGAAATTGGAAGCGAAATGCCCTCCTGTCAGTGCGATGCTGTCGAGCATGAAATCCCGCAAAGATTGGGCGAGAATGGGCAGTTCCTCGCGTTTTAACAAACGCAATTCGGTGGGAGTGTCGATGCGGTCCAGTAGCGGGTAGGTGCGGTTCAAAATGTTCTCTGTACAATAATATCTGCCAGCTGACGCAAACGCAGGTTATGGGTGAATTCGTCCAGGGAGGCGGTCGCTTCCTCGTGCAAAGAACGGGCAAGCGCCCTCGCGTCGGCGATTCCCATCAGGCTGACGTAGGTCGGCTTGTTATGTTCGGCGTCTTTGCCGGCGGTTTTACCCAAAGCGCTGGTAGGGGCGGACGCATCGAGTATGTCGTCGACTACCTGAAACGCCAGGCCTACGCATTTGGCGTAATGATCCAGCTTTTCGAGTTCGGCTTCCGTCAGGCCGTTGCCGCAATACGCTCCAAACATGACGGCAGTGCGTATCAATGCGCCGGTTTTATGGATATGCATCAATTCGAGTTCGGGCAGCGTCAGGCTCGCGCCTACGCTGTCGAGATCGATCGCCTGACCGCCAGCCATGCCGCGCGAACCGGAGGCAATTGCCAGCAGTTTGACCATTTCGAGCTGCTGCGCGATGTTGATTCCTTCGACAGGCGAGGACAATATTTCGAAAGCCAGGCTTTGCAAGCTGTCGCCGACCAATAAGGCGGTCGCTTCGTCGAATTCGACGTGACAGGTAGGTTTTCCTCGCCGCAGCACATCGTTATCCATGCAAGGCAGATCGTCATGCACCAGTGAATAGGCGTGTATCAATTCCACCGCGCACGCCGATGCGGTTACGCGAGCGGGGTCGGTTTCGCTTATTTCGCCTGCGGCATACGCGAGCAAAGGGCGTATCCGTTTGCCTCCGCCGAGCACGGCATAGCGCATCGCGGCATGAAGTCGGACAGGGAAACCGGAAGGGTCGGGTAAATAGCGTTCCAGCGCAGCTTCGATACGGGCAAGAAGCGTATCCGACCAGCTTGAAAAATCAGTTGTCATGCGTTGCGCCCGGATTGTTGAATGCGTGTAGCGTGCCGTTTTCGAGAATTTGTACTTGTTGTTGAGCGGCTGTCAGCGTACTGTGACAGAATTGTAATAATTCCGTTCCGCGCTGATAAGCGGCCAGCGATTGTTCCAGTGTCAGTTGGCCGGATTCCATTTCACTGATTAAAACTTCCAGCTCGGTCATTGCGGTTTCAAAACTGGCGGGAGGGGAAACAGGATGAGTCATCGCGATAGCATATTCGTAAATAGATAAATCTTACCGAATAATTGCGCTTAGCGCTATTATTAGCGATAATTCCCGGCTTGATTGCCGATGGCGGTTTGTGTTTTTTTATTAACGGGGGGTTAAGCGGCTGGCGTGCCGTCTTAATATATTTGTCTTTTGGTCACTTCGTTAGGGGTGTACTCGCTATATGTCTGATTTGGCTGTCGCATCACAGTTGTCGCACACTGCTTCTCAATTACCGGTCAGCTGGTATTTCGATCCCGATATTTATGCATTAGAGCTTGAAATTCTGTTTGCCCGGGGTCCGGGCTATGTCGGGCATCAATTGATGGTGCCCGAATTAGGCGATTATCATGTCCTCGATACGACCAATCAAGCGTCGATGCTGGTGCGGAATGAGCGCGGTATCGTTTTGTTGTCGAATATTTGCAGGCATCGGCAGGCGATGATGTACGAAGGGCGCGGCCGCCTGCGCAATATCGTCTGTCCCTTGCATCGCTGGACTTACGATAAGGAAGGCAAGCTGCTGGGTGCGCCTCATTTCCCCGATAATCCCTGCCTGAATCTGGGCAGTACGCCGCTGCAAAACTGGAACGGCCTGCTGTTCGGCGGCCAACGCGACGTCGCGGCCGATCTCGCCAGGCTGGGTGTGGCGCAGGCACTGAATTTCGACGGCTATATGCTCGATAAAGTGCTGGTTGAAGAGTACAACTGCAACTGGAAAACCTTTATCGAGGTCTATCTCGAAGACTATCATGTCGAACCGTTCCATCCGGGCCTCGGTAATTTTGTGACCTGCGCCGACCTGAAATGGGAATACGGCGACTGGTATAGCGTACAGACGGTAGGTGTATCCCGCCGGCTGAGCAGGCCGGGCAGTCCTGTCTATCAGAAATGGCAACAGCAGGTTTTGGAATACCGGGGAGGCGCGGTGCCCGACCAGGGGGCTATCTGGCTGACGTATTATCCCAATATCATGGTGGAATGGTATCCTCATGTGCTTGTGGTCAGCACCATTATTCCGACGGGCATCGAATCGTGCCGCAACGTGATCGAATTTTATTATCCTGAAGACATCGCTCTGTTCGAACGCGAACTGGTCGAAGCGGAGCAGGCGGCCTATGCCGAAACCGCGCTGGAAGACGACGAGATATGCCGTCGCATGCAGCGCGGTCGTCGAATGCTGTACGAGCAGGGCAAAGAAGAATCGGGGCCCTATCAATCGCCGATGGAAGACGGCATGGTGCATTTCCACGAGTTTATCCGCCGACAGATTTCGTCGCATCGTTAACGATTGACCCGAACGATTTATTCCCGTTTTCGCAATGCTCAGGTACGCGATCTGGCTTGGGTCATGGCATCGCCGAATTTGCTTGCGGATGCGGACTGGCTGGTTGGCGATCGCGAGTGCGAAAAAATATTGGCGGCTGCGATGCCTGAGTTGCTGGCGCTGGATCGGCATCCTGAACCCCTGCTGGCATGGCTCGCCGCGCGCAGCCCGAAACGGCTCGGTCCGTACTTCGAGTTGCTGGCTGCGTACTGGATCGCTTTCCTGGTCGATACGAGCTGGTATGCGACCAACAAAATTGTGAAATCCGGCCGCGGCACCTTGGGGGAATACGATCTGCTCTGGCGTTCGGCCTCTGGACTGCTGCACCATTGGGAGCTGTCGGCAAAATTGTATTTGCAGGTTGACCGGGGTCGCGGCTTCGCCGGGTATATCGGTACCATGAAACACGACAGGCTGGACTTGAAAGTAGCGCGTTTGCGCGACAAGCAATTGCATCTGGCCGGCACGCCGGAAGGAGCGGCCGCTCTTCCCGAGGTCGGAGAGCGCGTCCGTTGCCGGGCGTTATTTAAAGGATGGTTGTTTTATCCGAACCATCTATCGGATTTTGCAGCAGCAGGCTTATCGCAGCGACATCCGAGCGGCTGGTGGACACATTGGCACAATTCGGAATTTGTGCTGCAACCCGATCTCAGGTGGCGTATATTGGAACGTCTGTCGTGGCTTGCGCCGGTACGATGCGATGCGATTTCGGAATCGAGCGCCGAAGCTGAATTCCGGGAAGAACTGGCCGCGCATTTTGCCCGGTGCGCCACGCCATTATTAGTTGCCGGGCTATTCCAGACCCGGGACGGATGGGAAGAAGTCACGCGAGGCTTTATCGTACCGTCTGCATGGTAATTCGCCTTTGCGGATTTCTGATTTTTGTATACGTACTATTGTTTTTCAACAATAATAGGTTCAAGCCAGTACAGGAATAGCGCTGCGGATGCCAAACATTATTCAAAAACGCCAATTCAATCGTCTGAATGTCATACAGCCGGCAATGCTTGTCAGTCGTGTTTTCGGGGCGATCAAAGGCGAGATTCGAGACTTTTCCGCCAACGGCATTCTGTTTGCGTTAAGCAATTCGCCGATGGCGGTTAATTTGCCTGATCAGCCTGTCGCCGTCAGCTTTAAATCGGCATCCGGACAATATCGTATTACCGGCCGCATAGTACGCGTATTCGAACGGTCGATAGGCATTGCTATCGATAATTTTACGGATTCCGCCTATCAAGCTCTGGTTTCGCTTGCCCAACCGTCTTTTAATCCGGTTACTCCGGACCCGGCCCCTTACGGCAAGATAAACACCACGCCAGCCGATACCGGCTGCATGACGTTGTACTGCGAGTTTATCGATCGGGTCCTGGGCGATTTTTACGGCAACCTGGAAAGCCGGCTTGTCGCTCTGGAGCTGAAAGAAACCAGCACTTCCCAACGCTGGGCGTTGCGTCATGCCGCGCCCATGCTGCTAGCGCGGCGCAAAGAAATCGAAGTTGCCTTGCTTGCCGATCCCGTTGCCTGGCAAAAAAAACAGGA
>DASSZW010000138.1:0-7583 GCA_035713285.1 Burkholderiales bacterium | reverse complement strand
CTCGCTGCGGGCGTTAAGGATTATATCGGCGGTAACTGCACCGTTTCGCTGATGCTGATGGCGCTGGGCGGCCTGTTTCGGGAAAACCTGGTCGAATGGGTCTCCTCGATGACTTATCAGGCGGCTTCAGGCGCGGGAGCGCAGAATATGCGCGAACTGCTGACACAAATGGGCGCCATGCACGGCGGCGTGGAAAAGCTGCTCGACGATCCCGCCTCGGCAATACTGGATATAGACCGGGAAGCCGCTGCAATATTGCGCGATAAAAATTTTCCGGTCACGAACTTCGGCGTGCCGCTGGCGGGCAGTCTCATCCCCTGGATCGATAAAGATCTTGGGAACGGACAAAGCAAGGAAGAATGGAAGGCGCGCGCCGAGACCAATAAAATATTGGGGACGGCTGAGCCCGTCAACATCGACGGCCTGTGCGTTCGCGTCGGCGCTATGCGCTGCCATAGTCAAGCTCTGACGATCAAGCTCAGGCGAAACGTGCCGCTCGCCGATATCGAAGCGATCATTGCGGCGCATAACGAATGGGTGGAACTCGTGCCCAATGAACGCGAAGCGAGCGTACAGGCGCTCACGCCGGCTGCAGTTACTGGAACCCTGGCAGTCCCGGTAGGGCGCTTGCGCAAGCTGTATATGGGAGATGATTATCTTTCCGCATTTACCGTGGGCGACCAATTGTTGTGGGGCGCTGCCGAACCGTTGCGCCGCATGTTGCGTATTGTGCTGAATGAGCGATGAATATGAGCGGCATCCTGGGCGACAATATATTCCGGTCCGGCGATTTAGCCGGTTATGCGCTCGACAAAAAGAAATACCTGTTATTTTAACCTTGCAAAACATAAAATTTCGTATACTCTAGACGTATTTCCTTTAAGATTTTGCTGCAACTTGGTGATTTGATAAGCAATAGACTGGCTGGATAATTTATTTCAAGACTGATGGGCGAAATCCTGCTGACGGAAGCATCGTGCTCCCGGATTTTATCGTTGCCGGCAAAAAAGGTTTAAAGGGGGTTGAAGGCTGTTTTTATCCTGCATCTCAAGACAGGAACGCGGTGTGCTGTTTGCGTAAAGTGACGGAAATCTGGGCGGAATAATAGAAAAACCTGATAAGCTATCGAAACAGAGGGGTCGGTATAATGCATAAAAAGAAAATTGTGGCGAGCATGTCGATTGCTGTGGCGCTGATGGCGCAAATGGCAGCAGCGCATAGTGCGGGTTTGGGAAAATTATCGGTTGAGTCCGCCTTGGGCCAGCCATTGAAAGCGAAAATCGATGTTATTGCCACAGATCCGGCGGAGCTATCCAATCTGCATGCGCGGTTAGCCAGTCCCGATGCGTTCAGGAAAGCCAATCTGGAATTAAATAGCACGATAACGCATATCAAGTTTGCACTCGATAAAAAAGCTGACGGAGGCCTGGTATTAAAATTGACTTCCGATACCCCGGTCAACGATCCCTACATTGATATGCTCGTCGAGCTCGACTGGGGAAACGGCAAGATGTTGCGCGAATACACCATCCTGCTCGACCCGCCTGACATGAAAACTGCCGGCGGCGGTACAAACAGCGGCAACCTGATCGTATCTCCAGCCGTAACCGCCGGAACGGGCAGTAATGGCGTATCTTCCGTTCCCGGTCAATCTACTCCGGTAGCGAAAACCAGACGCCAGACGCAGTCTGAAAACGGGACGGCCACTCCGCCTGCGAAAGCCGTCGCCGCGAATCGCGCTTCCGAATCGGAAAGCGCAACAGGTCCGCAAACCATCGGCCCGATCAAACGTGGAGAAAATCTCTCCGAAATCGCCGAGCGGACTAAACCGGAAGGCGTCCATCTGGAGCAAATGCTGGTGGGTTTGTACCGCCATAACGAAAAAGCTTTTGACGGCAACATGAACCGTCTGAAGACCGGCCAGATACTGACTGTGCCGAGTAAATCCGAAATCGCGTCCATCAGCGAAAAGGAGGCGGTGCAGGAAGTTCAGCTGCAAGCAGCCGATTGGCATAGTTACAGGCAAAAACTGGCCGGAGAAGTGGCTGCGGCGCCCAGCGCTGCAGAAAAACCGTCTCAGGCCGGCGGTAAAATTACGTCCGCGGTGGAGGATAAGGCCGCGCTGCCGCGTACCGGCCAGGATGTACTGAAACTGTCCAAAGGCGAGATACCCGCGAACAGCAATAAGCTTGCCGGCGGCAAATCCGCTGCCGCTAACGCGGCCATGCAAAAACAGATGGCGCAGGACGATGCCGAAGCCCGGCAAAAGGCTTTGGCCGAAGCCCGGGATCGCGCTGCCGCACTGGAAAAAAACAATCAGGCCATGCAAAAACTGCTTGCGCTTAAAAATCAGTCTCTGGCCGAGGCGCAAAAAAATCAGGTCAAACCTGTACCACCTGTCGCAGCCAAACCGCCTGTCGTTCCGGCAAAGCCGGCCGCCAAGCCGACCACTGTCACGCCGCCGCCAGGAAACTGGTATGACGCGCTGAATCCTTTGTATGTCGGCGCAGGTGCGGTCATATTGTTGCTGCTGGCCTTGTTCGGCTTCATGAACAAAAGCCGGAATCGGCGTCAGGGCTTATCGAAATTCGAAAACAGCATACTGACCAATGTGGATCACAAGCCTAATACCGTGTACGGAGCCCAGGGCGGTGCGTCGGTAAACACCAGCAATAATACTTCTTTCCTCACCGATTTCAGCCAATCCGGGTTGGGTACGCTGGATACGCACGAAGTCGACCCGATCGCGGAAGCGGAAGTCTATATGGCTTACGGTCGCGATGAACAGGCGGAAGAGATATTAAAAGAGGCGATGGCAAAAGATCCTGCACGTCACGAGATCAAATTGAAACTGCTGGAGATTTATGCGGCACGAAATAATTTGCCCGCATTCGAATCCATCGCTACCGAATTATATGCGGCGTTGAATGGCGAAAACACTCCGGTTTGGGAAAAAGCGGCCGAATTAGGGCGCAAGCTGGATCCTAAAAATCCTTTGTACGGCGGCGCGGCCAGCATCAATCCGCTGCCCGCCCATGTTCTTCAACCTGAGGAAAGTCCTGTTGCCGAACCCGACACTAATCCGGAAACGATAGAGATTCCTGAAGCGCACGACTATGGCGCGACCATGGCTGAAGAGCATTATGAGATGCCTGCCGCACCGGCCATGGACTTTCCTATGGCGATGGATTTCGATTTGGAAATGACCCCGGTGAATAGCGCTGGTGCCGATACCACTTTGCATGGCCGGAACGAGACCGGCGACACTGATGATTTTGCCGGCCATGCGGTGGATGCCGACGATATGCCTAAAGCGGCGGATACCGAAGGCATGGAGTTTACCTCAATGCGCGAGGACGCAATCCCGGAATATTTTGCCGGAAATTCAGAACAGGATATGTCTGAGCGCGACGAACCTGCGACGCCAGCCGTTGAAACGCCTTCAGTTCCGGTTGCAGGGGAAGATGCCGGCTACGATGAACATAAGCTGAGTTTCGATTTCGATTTCGAAGACAGCCATGCCCTGCCGCCAACCGATGCGGAGAACCTTGAACCTCCAGCGACTGCTTTTGAGCCGGAGGAAGGGCCGATTACTCTGGACTTTTCCGGGATAGACCTGAATCTCGATTCGCCTGCGGCGGAGGAAACGGTAATGAGCGAAGCCGAGCAGGAAGTTAAAACAAAATTTGAACTGGCGCAGGTTTATCAGGAAATGGGCGACCATGAAAATGCGCGCGAAATTTTGCAGGAAGTCATTGCGGAGGGGAATCCTCAGCAACAGGCCAGCGCGCAGGAATTATTACAAAAACTCGGTTAATGGAAAAAGCCGAAACCAGGGCCGAAATATGTCATCCAGCCACAGCAGTCGTGCTGTGGCTGTTTTTTATCGCCGCCGCATCGTCGGATGCCGTATCGGGCCTGATAATGCTGACAATAATCGTATTGCCGGGAATAATGCTAATACCGGACGGTTTACGGCATTTCCGCCGATATGTGAGGCGCAGCCGGTGGCTATTGCTGGTATTGTTGCTGGTGCATTCCTATAGTTTGCCGGGAGCGCCGGTTCTGGCCGGGTTAGGAGCGTTTAGTCCGAGCCAGCCAGGTTTGCATGGCGCGCTGATGCAAATATGGCGTTTGTTGCTGATTTTGGCGTCGCTGTCGGTATTGATGACGCATTTAACCCGGCCATCCTTGTTGGCCGGGCTGTACCGGCTGTTTATTCCCTTGCGCAGACTGGGTATGGAACCGGAACGATTGGCTGTTCGCATCTGGCTGACGCTCGATTATGCCGAACGTTTTCTGGATGACGCGCAGCATCCGGATTTTCGGCAACGGCTCGGGCAAATGTTCAGTATGCCTGTGCTTGACGCCGCCCAGCTGCAGCCTCTGGTATTGATTGAGCATACATTCGGCCGGAGCGATATTTTGTGTATTTTAGGTGCGGTTTGTGCGGAAATATGGCTGAAATACTGATAAACCGGATTGCTCTGGGTATCGAATACAATGGCAGCCAGTTTTGCGGCTGGCAGCGACAGCCCCAACGCTGCAGCGTACAGGATGCGTTGGAGCAGGCGCTTGGCCGATTGACCGGCAGCGAGGTCGCGGTAGTGGCGGCCGGGCGTACCGATGCAGGCGTGCACGCGACCGGGCAGGTCGTCCATTTTGAAACGGCAGCGGAATGGCCGTTAACGGCGTGGGTGCGAGGGGTCAATAGTTTCTTGCCGGACAGCGTATCCGTATTGTGGGCGCATCCGGTAAACAGCGATTTCCATGCGCGTTTTAGCGCCGTGTCGCGCAGTTACCGCTATATATTGCTTAACCGGCCAGTCCGTCCTGCTTTAAAAACAGGCATGGTCGGATGGTATCATAAGCCCCTCGATGCAACGAGCATGCAGCAGGCGGCGGCCTATCTGGTCGGTGAGCACGATTTCAGTTCGTTTCGGGCTGCGGAATGCCAGGCAAATTCACCGGTACGGATAATGCACCGGCTGCGGGTTGAAAGACTGGACGATGAAATCGTGTTCGAGCTTACCGCGAATGCTTTTTTACAGCATATGGTAAGAAATATAGTCGGCGCGCTGGTATACATCGGCGCCGGCAAGCAGTCGCCGCCGTGGATCGTTGAACTGCTGCGGCAACGCGACAGAACGCGCGCCGCTCCTACTTTTTCTGCGGACGGATTGTATCTGTGCCATGTGACTTATGACGCAGCGTGGGGTTTGCCCGCCCGCGATAGCGGAACGACCGGTGTTGCGGGCGCGGTATCGCGTGAATTGCAGCCTGCGGCGATATGACTATGTTTTTATCCGGGAGTTCGGCATGACAAGAACGCGTGTAAAAATTTGCGGCCTGACTCAGGCGGAACACGCATGGCATGCGGCATCTGCCGGTGCGGATGCGCTCGGAATGGTCTTTTATCCGCCGAGCGCGCGTTACATCGAACCCGCGCTGGCCGGGAAAATTGTGCGCGAACTGCCGGCATTCGTCAGCACTGTCGCGCTGTTTTCCGATGCCGATGCGGAATTCGTACGAGCCCACATCGAGCAGATGCGGCCCGATTTATTGCAGTTTCATGGCGATGAAACGGCAGATTATTGCCGCCGGTTCGGTCTGCCTTATATTAAAGCCGTGCGTGTGCAGGCAGGACTGGATTTGATACAATACGCGGCCGGGTTTCCGGATGCGCGAGGCTTGTTGCTGGATACGTACGTGGCGGGAGAGGCGGGAGGCACCGGCAAGGCTTTCGACTGGAGTATGATCCCATCATCGCTGCCCTTGCCCTTGATCCTGTCGGGCGGTCTCAATTCCGTTAATGTGGCAGGCGCCATTGCACAAACCAGACCCTGGGCTGTGGACGTATCCAGCGGAGTCGAGATCGCAAAGGGCATCAAAGACGCGACCATGGTCGAGCAATTTATTTCAGAGGTGAATAATGCGAGCAGGTGAACTTCCGGACGAACGCGGACACTTCGGTCCTTACGGCGGAATTTTTGTGGCGGAAACCTTGATGGCTGCGCTCGCCGAATTGCGCGAAGAATACGGAGCTGCACGCAAGGATCCCGCCTTTATGGCGGAATTTCACCACGAACTCAAGCATTATGTCGGCCGTCCGAGTCCGGTTTATCATGCCAGGCACTGGTCTGAACGGTTGGGCGGGGCGCAGATATATCTCAAGCGCGAAGATCTCAATCATACCGGCGCGCATAAGATCAACAATACCGTCGGACAGGCGCTGTTAGCCCGGCGGATGGGGAAAAAACGCATCATTGCCGAGACCGGCGCCGGTCAGCATGGCGTTGCGACTGCGACCGTCGCCGCGCGTTACGGGATGGAATGCGTGGTTTACATGGGCTCGGAAGACGTTGCGCGCCAGTCGCCGAACGTTTATCGCATGAAGCTGCTGGGAGCGACGGTGGTGCCGGTGTCGTCGGGTTCCAGAACGCTCAAGGATGCTTTGAACGAAGCGATGCGCGACTGGGTGACCAACGTGTCGTCTACGTTTTATATTCTCGGCACGGCGGCCGGTCCGCATCCTTATCCCATGCTGGTGCGCGATTTTCAGTCGGTGATCGGGACGGAATGTCTCAGCCAAATGCCGGAGATGACGGGGCGCCAGCCCGATGCAATCATCGCCTGCGTCGGCGGCGGCTCGAACGCAATCGGGATTTTCCATCCGTATCTGGATCATGCAAGCGTACGGTTGATCGGCGTCGAGGCTGGCGGAGACGGCGTGGCCAGCGGTCGCCATGCGGCGCCGTTAGCGGCCGGCACGCCGGGAATATTGCACGGTTTTCGCAGTTATCTGATGCAGGACGAACAAGGCCAGATTATGGAAACGCATTCCATTTCCGCCGGGCTCGATTATCCCGGCGTCGGACCCGAGCACGCCTGGCTGAAAGATAGCGGACGCGCCGAGTATGTGGCTATTAACGACGACGAGGCCATGCGCGCATTTCACGATCTGTGTCGTTACGAGGGCATTATCCCCGCTCTTGAATCCAGCCATGCGCTCGCGCATGCCGCCAAGCTCGCACCGACTATGGACAAGGACAGGATCTTGCTGGTGAACCTGTCCGGACGCGGCGATAAGGACATCAATACCGTGGCGAAGCTGTCCGGGATACAACTGTGACGCCGGCCAATATTTATGGGATGCTTAACAGGATGACCGCATCATGAGCCGTATTCAATCTGTGTTTGAAACGCTGAAGTCGCAAAATAAGGCCGCACTGATTCCGTTCATTACCGCCGGCGATCCCGATGCGGGGATGACGGTGCAGATCATGCACAGCCTGGCAACTGCCGGGGCGGATATCATCGAACTGGGCATTCCTTTTTCCGACCCGATGGCAGACGGGCCGGCGATCCAAAGAGCTTCGGAACGGGCATTGAAACAAGGGCTGAGTTTAAGCAATGTCCTGTCGATCGTAGCGGAGTTTCGCGCCAGCAATACGGCTACGCCCGTGGTTTTGATGGGGTACGCGAATCCAGTCGAGCGCATGGGTTATGCCAATTTTACTCAAGCCGCAGCCGCGGCTGGTGTGGACGGAGTATTACTGGTCGATTTGCCGCCCGAAGAAAGC
>DASSZW010000137.1:0-12226 GCA_035713285.1 Burkholderiales bacterium | reverse complement strand
TCTCCTGCATTTCATCGGCACCCGACCATCGAAGCCGACAAATAGCGAATTATTTTACACCGAAAAAACCGCTCACGCAGCTATGCAGCAGCAGCCCGGTCAAGCCAGTTCGCCCAGCAACAGATATTCCATCAGCGCTTTCTGGGTATGCAAACGATTTTCCGCTTCGTCCCATACCACGCTTTGCGCGCCATCCATGACGTCGGCTGCGACTTCCTCGCCGCGATGCGCCGGCAGACAATGCATGAACACCGAATCGGGCGCCGCGATCGCCATCATCTCGGCATCGACCTGCCAATCCTGAAAATCGCGCTTGCGCTCTTCGTTTTCCGCTTCAAAACCCATGCTCGTCCAGACGTCGGTCGTCACCAGATGCGCGCCGCGACACGCTTCCATCGGATCGGTAAAACTTTCGTAATGCGTAGTGTCGTACAAGCCGGCGCGTTCCGGCTCGACTTCATAACCCGGCGGCGTCGAAACATGTACGTTAAAATCCAGCACAACAGCGGCTTGCAGCCAGGTATTGCACATATTGTTGGAATCGCCCACCCACGCCACGGTTTTGCCGGCGATGCTGCCGTAGCGTTCGATATAGGTAAAAATATCCGCCATGATCTGGCAGGGGTGATATTCGTTGGTCAGGCCGTTAATCACCGGCACCCGCGAATGCGCGGCAAAGCGTTCTATCACTTCCTGTTCGAACGTACGGATCATGACGATGTCCACCATCCGCGAAATGACTTCGGCGGCATCTTCGACCGGCTCGCCGCGCCCCAGCTGGGTATCGCGCGTATTCAGGTAAATGGCCGAGCCGCCCAGCTGATGCATGCCCGCCTCAAACGACAGGCGAGTGCGGGTCGACTGCTTTTCGAAGATCATCGCCAGGGTTCGATCGAGCAGCGGATGATAGGTCTGGTAATTCTTGAAACGGCTTTTGATGATTTTGGCGCGCGTAAAAATATATTCGAACTCGGTACGGGTCAAATCCTGGAACTGCAAAAAATGCTTGATTTCATTCATGATTCCTTCCTTGCCAGAAAATCGCGGATAATCGGGCTCAGGCTATCGACCAATTGCGCTGCTTCGCTTTCGTTCATGATGAGCGGAGGCAACAAGCGAATGACGCTCTCCGCCGTGACATTGATCAGCACATGCGCAGCGAGCGCTGCTTTCACCAGTTCGGCACAGGGACGGTCCAGTTCGATGGCGATCATCATACCGGCGCCGCGTATCGCCTTCACCCCCGCCAGACCGCTCAAGGCGCGCTCGAAACCCGCGACGATCGCGGCACCGGTCCGGGCCGCATTGCCGATCAGGCCATCGTTTTCGATAATCTGCAATGTCGTCAGCCCTGCGGTACACGCCAAAGGGTTACCGCCGAACGTCGAACCGTGATTGCCCGGCTTGAACAGGTCGGCCGCGGTTCCGCGAGCAAGGCAGGCGCCAATCGGCACGCCCGAACCCAGGCCTTTGGCCAGCGTCATGACGTCGGGCAGGATATCGGTATGCTGGAATGCGAACCAGGCACCGGTACGGCCTATGCCGGTCTGAACTTCATCGAGCATCAGCAGCCAGCCGTTCGCATCGCAAATCCGGCGTAAATCGCGTAAATATCCGGCATCGGGAATCTGGATTCCGCCCTCGCCTTCTACGGGCTCGACCAGCACCGCCACGACTTCATGATTATGCTCGGCCACCTGCCGCACGGCTTCGATGTCGTTATAGGGCACCCGTACGAAACCGGTCAGCAAAGGTTCGAACCCGGCCTGAACCTTGCGGTTTCCGGTTGCGGTCAGAGTAGCCATCGTCCTGCCGTGAAACGATTTCTCCATCACGATGATGGTCGGAGTAGCTATTCCCTTGCCATGGCCGTACAGACGCGCCAGCTTGATAGCGGCCTCATTCGCTTCGCACCCCGAATTACAGAAAAACACCTTGTCCAGTCCCGATATCCGGCATAAACGTTCTGCCAGCAATTCCTGGCGCTGCACTTGATAAATATTGGAAGTATGAATCAGGGTTTGCACCTGCTCGCAGAGCGCGGCGCTCAAAACCGGATGCGCATGGCCCAGACCGTTAACGGCGACGCCTGCCAATGCATCCAGGTAGCGGTTGCCGGCATCGTCCCACAGCCATACCCCTTCGCCGCGAATAAAGGTTACGGGTTGCCGTGCATAGGTGTTCATCAGATAAGACATGTCAGTTAAGTACAAATTAATGAGGTTGAAAATACGAAGGCGGCTCGCGCCGCCCTCTACTTTGCTTCATCCTGGATTGCGCGATGATGCCGTTGATGCGTGAAATCCGTCTGGGGTTCCCGAGATCCGGAACCGGACGCGGCAATTTCGATTCATCGAAACGTCGGCTACCTGCGCACCGCAGAATCGCGCCCTTTACTGCCGGCTTACGAAATCATGCCGCGAAATTGGCAGCGACGAAGTCCCAGTTTACCAGATTCCAGAACGCCTCTACATATTTGGGGCGCGCGTTACGATAATCGACATAATAAGCATGTTCCCATACATCACAGGTCAGCAGCGCTTTCTGTCCGCTGGTCATCGGCGTGGCAGCGTTGCTGGTGGACACGATTTCGAGTTCTCCCGCCTTGTTTTTCACCAGCCAGGCCCATCCGGAACCGAACGTACCGATAGCGGCTTTAGTGAATGCTTCCTTGAAAGCTTCAAAATTCGACCATTTTGCGTTGATCGCCGCTGCAAGTGCGCCGGACGGAGTGCCGCCGGCATTGGGGGCCATGCATTTCCAGTAAAAAGTATGATTCCAGACTTGCGCTGCATTATTGAAAATGCCGCCGCTCGATTTCATGATGGTGTCGTCCAGCGACATGTTTTCAAATTCGGTATTCTTGATCAGGTTATTGAGATTAGTCACATAAGTCTGATGGTGCTTACCGTAATGGTATTCTATCGTTTCAGCGGAAATATGCGGTTGCAAGGCATCCTTGGCATAAGGCAGGGCAGGCAATTCATGGGTCATTTCACTCTCCGATTCAAATATGATGGCGTATTAACCAAATGGTTGACGATATTCTAGCAGTGTTGGACCGGAAATTTCACAAAATCGCGCAAAAGACCGCACGGTTATGTTGAGGCAGAAGGGCTCAGACAGGATGCCTGGAAACATTACGGCATCGTAACGAATAAATTTTCTTACAAAAATAAGAACCGTACCGGCTCGCGGTCATTGCAAAAAAACGGGTCATGAACATGTTACCAAAAAAACATCTGACCGCAAGCGGTCGATAGTCTGATAAAATTGAGTTTAATAGTTTTAAGTGAAATACACACCATGTTTGAACCAGGCGATAACGAAATTATCATTCAGGGGCTGACTTCTTCCGGCCGGACTTTTCGGCCGAGCGATTGGGCCGAGCGACTTTCCGGTTCGCTGTCGACATTCGGGGAAGATCATCGCATGAATTATTCGCCCTACGTGCGTCCCATGACGCTCAATGGCGTCAAATGCGTAATCGTCGACAAGGAACTTCAGCACACGCAACCCGCCAGCTATGCGTTCGTTCTGGGTTTTGCGCGCGAAAACGACCTGCAGGTGATCGATCCCGCCCTGCCCAGGCCCGACGCCGATCAATAACTCTTCTTCGCACATCGAAAACACAACACGCTGTTTTTACGACCTGCCGGTTATGAATGCGCCGACGGTCGGGGCGTGCGCACGCTATCGAATATTCGCTGCGCGCGAACAAACCACCCTGAACTCTTGCCGGAAAACTGTTGCCAGAAAAAAGCCGGCGATTAGCCAGCTGCTGTTTTTGCTAACCGCTTGTTAACCCGGTTCAGGCCATCGCCTTGATCGCAGCGGAAAGACGGCTCTTGTGGCGCGCGGCTTTATTTTTATGGATGATGTTTTTATCGGCAATACGATCTATTACGCTGACGGAAACACCGAAGGTGCTCGCTGCGACGGCTTTATCGCCAGCCAGTACGGCTTTTTGAACTTTCTTGATTGCAGTACGCAAGGTAGAACGCAAAGCTGCATTACATGCGCGCTGTTTGTCGTTTTGTCTGGCGCGCTTGCCTGCTTGTGCGCTGTTTGCCATAGTGTAAAGCTCCTGTATCGGACGAAAGTCAGCAATTATAAATTGCTACATCCTCAATAGCAAGCGCATACTGCATTCATTGCCATCATTGCTTGCCTGAGCCAAGCGCAGCAACAAACCGGCAGGCCCTCAATATCAGGCATATTGCTCCGCTCCTGTTGTCGGCCCGGATTCTCCGCCCGTTACCCTGTCTGGTACCGGTACTAAGCCGTCGCCGGCCTGAGCTCGCTTAATCCGCCCATATAAGGACGCAATACCTCGGGAATCACGACGGAGCCGTCGGCCTGCTGGTAATTTTCGAGCACTGCAACCAGGGTGCGGCCTACGGCCAGCCCAGAGCCGTTGACGCTGTGCAGCAGCTCGGGCTTGCCGTTTTCGCCGCGAAAACGGGCCATCATGCGGCGCGTCTGAAAGGCTTCGAAATTGCTGCACGAGGAAATTTCGCGGTACGTATTCTGCGCCGGCAGCCAGACTTCGAGATCGTAAGTCTTGGCGGCAGAGAAGCCCATATCCCGGGTGCATAGCGCCATTTTCCGGTACGGCAGCTCCAGCGCACGAAGAATGGCTTCGGCGTGGCCGGTCAGCGCTTCGAGCGCGGCATAGCTGTGATCCGGTTCGACCAGCTGCACCAGCTCCACCTTGTCGAACTGGTGCTGCCGTATCATGCCGCGCGTATCGCGGCCGTAGGCGCCCGCTTCCGAGCGAAAACACGGCGTATGCGCGACGAATTTGAGCGGCAGCTGTTCGCGCGGCACGATCTGGTTGCGCACGATGTTGGTCAGCGGCACTTCTGCCGTCGGAATAAGATACAGCTTTTCCGCATCGGCGCGCGGGACATGAAACAGGTCGTCCTCGAATTTCGGCAGCTGTCCCGTACCGCGCATCGATTCGGCATTGACCAGGTACGGCACATAGACTTCGGTGTATGCATGACTGGCGATATGCGTATTGAGCATGAACTGCGCCAGTGCCCGATGCAATTGAGCGAGACCGCCGCGCAGCAGGGAAAAACGCGCACCGGCGATTTTGCTGGCGGTTTCGAAATCGAGTCCCAGTTTTTCGCCGATATCGACGTGATCCCTGACCGGAAAATCGAACACGCGCGGCGTACCGACACGGGCGATTTCGACGTTATCGTCTTCGGACAAACCGACGGCGACCGATTCGTGCGGCAGATTGGGTATTCCCATCAGCAGTGCGTCCAGCTCGGCCTGCAACGCTTCCAGCGCCGTTTCCGCGGCCGTCAGCGCATCGCCCAGGCCGGCGATTTCAGCCATGATCGCCGAGACGTCTTCGCCGCGCGATTTGGCTGCGCCGATTTGTTTCGAACTCGAATTGCGCTGAGCCTGCAATGCTTGCGTTTGGGTCTGCAGCGTTTTGCGTTCGGTTTCGAGCCGGGCGAATTCGTCTGCATCCAGAATGAAACCGCGACTGGCGAGCCGTTCGGTCACGCCAGTCAGGTCGCGGCGTAATAATTGTATATCCAGCATGAGTTTTTCCGCTTACTAACTAATGGCTGCGAGCTGTCGCACGCGCGTAATAAATTGCCGCAAAGAAAAAAATGACCGTCAAGGCCACTTCCAGCATGGCGAGTTTCTGCGACAAGCCGTGGTCCGACCAGGCGCGTACCGCGCCTTCGGTAAAATAAACCAGTATCATCAGCGACGACCACTGATACGTATAGCGCTTGCCGTGCAGGATGCCGAACAAGGGCACGAGCAAGGGCAGCACTTTCAGGATCATCATGGAGCCGCCGGGTTTGAGCGGGGCAAGCCAGCCTTCCCAGGCAACCGATAAAAATATCAGCGCAATCAGGCTGACGATGCTGGTGTAATGTAACCAGGCGGTGCGATTCATGATCGGGTACCTTTACGTTCGTCCATTAATTTGAGCGCGCTGGACGCCAGCCGCTTGCCGAGCGCAAATGCCAGCTTGCGCTCGTCTTCGCTGATTCGGGCCGAACCGTTCGCGCCTGCCACATGGCTCGCGCCGTACGGCGTTCCGCCTGTCACGGTGCCGGTCAACGCCGCCTCGGTATACGGCAGGCCTACGATCAGCATGCCATGATGCAGCAAAGGCAGCATCATCGACAACAAGGTGCTTTCCTGACCGCCATGCATGCTCGCCGTCGAGGTAAAAACGGCCGCCGGCTTGCCCGCCAGCGCGCCTTCCAGCCACAAACCGGAGGTGCCGTCGAGAAAATATTTCATCGGGGCCGCCATGTTGCCGAAGCGGGTCGGGCTTCCCAGTGCCAGCCCTATGCATTCGTCGAGATCGTTCAATTCGACGTACGGCGCGCCGGCTTCGGGGACCGGGGGCGCTGCGACAGCGGTAACGGCCGCCACCTTTGGCACGGTGCGCAAGCGCGCCTGTACGCCGGAAACGGAGTTGATGCCGTGCGCAACGACTTGCGCCAGCGCCAAGGTCGAACCTTGCTGACTATAATAAAGGACGAGAATATCGTGCATGCTGGCACACCTTCTGAGAATTGTGCGATTATAACGCGAGTATGCGCAATTCAGGCGCAATTTGCAGCCGAAAATACCGGCGACAAAAAACACGACGCCGGCCGGAACACATCAGGAAAATCGTACGTTTCCAAAAAAAGGAGTCGGTTTGAAACGTTTCTATCGTTTTCTGCTTTACGTAATCCGGCGCTTCAGCGCCGATAATTCGTCGCAGACTGCAGCCAGCCTTACTTATACTTCCCTGCTCGCGATCGTGCCGCTGATTACCATCGGCTTGACTGTCATATCGGCGTTTCCCGCCTTCAAACACATATCCGAAACATTAAATACCTTCCTGCTGCAAAACATGGTGCCGGAAACCGCCAGCAAAGTCATCAGCGTATATATGATCCAGTTTTCGCAAAATGCGGGCAAACTTACGGCCATCGGCATCGGCGCCCTGGCGATTACCGCATTACTGCTGATGCAGACGATCGAACATGCGTTGAACAGCATTTGGCATGTCCGCTATAAACGGGGCTTGATGCAGCGTTTTTTGATTTATTGGGTGCTGCTGACGCTGGGCCCCTTGTTGATCGGTATCGGCTTATACGCTACGACCTATCTGGCGGGACTCGCGTTCGGATCGGGCGAGGAAATCCATGGCCTGAAACTGCTGCTCCTGAATGTCGGCCCCATCATCCTGACGGTAACTGCACTGGCATTATTGTATTACATGGTGCCGAATCGCTACGTTCCGGTTTCACACGCCTGGACCGGCGGCCTGGTCGCCGGATGCCTGTTTGAAGCGATGAAACTGCTGTTTTCCCACTACATCAGCCATTTTCCTTCGTATACGATGATCTACGGGGCCTTTTCCGTATTGCCGCTTTTTTTGCTCTGGATCTATCTGTCCTGGCTAACCGTGCTGTTCGGCGCCACTGTCACCGCTGCGCTGCCTTTTTATCAAAACACGCATAACGCCGATATGCCTGCTCCCGGAAATATTTTCTATGTGGCGCTGCTCATCCTGAAACATCTGGCGCTGGCTCAACAGCAGGGAAAAACAATCGGAATCAAAGAATTAATCGGCCTGATGCCGGAAAACTGGGCCCATCTTGAATTCGTGCTTTTACGTCTGGCGGAAATGCATTGGGCTTTGCGCAGCAATAAAGGCTGGACGCTGGCGCTGCCTCCAGACCGCATCATACTGCGCGATTTGTTCGAACGACTGGTTTTTCAGCCGGACAACGGTATTTTTCCGCTCGACGCTTTTGTCGAACATCCTGAAATCAATCTGAGCGGCTGGCTCAATTCGGGCCACTCCGCCCGGACTTCTTTCCAGGCCAAAACTGAATAGCCAGACTAGGCATCGACGCCATGCGCGGCAGCCAGAACCAGTCGATTGAATTCGGTTTCGCTCATCAGCCCGCTGGCGGCGACGATTTCCCTGACCGGTTTGCCGCTGGCGGTCGATTCCTTGGCTATTTCCGCTGCGCGGGCGTAACCGATGCGCGTATTCAGTAACGTCGCCAGACCCACGCTATCGTGAATAAACTGCTCGCACCGCTCGCGATTTACGACCAGACCCTTGAGGTTTTTATCCGTTGCCGCACGGATCGCATTGGTCAGCCAGTCCATGGCGTCGAATAACGCCGAGCCCAGCGCCGGCATCATCACGTTCAATTCCAGTTGCCCTGCCTGAGTCATGAACGCGACAGCGGCGTCCTGCCCCAGTACCTGATAACAGACCTGATTCAGCATTTCGAACATCACCGGATTCACTTTGCCGGGCATGATCGACGAACCGGGCTGTACGGCCGGCAAAACGATTTCGCCCAGACCGGTGCGCGGCCCCGAAGCGAGCAAACGCAAATCGTTGGCAATCCGGGTAAGTTCCAGCGTCAGTCCGCGCATCGCCGCCGACAGGGCCTGCAAATCGAATACCGACTGCATCTGCGCGACGAGATCGCCGACCGTGATGTTTTCTGCCGTTAGCTCGCTTAACTCGCGCGCGACGCGCCGGGGATAATCGGGCGAAGTATTCAGGCCGGTACCGGCAGCAGAACCGCCCAATCCCGTCGCGCACAAAAGCGGCCGGATTTCGGACACCTGACTGGCGCTGCGCCGTAAAATCCAGCTATAAGCGGCAAATTCGCGCCCTATAGTCGTCGGCACGGCGTCCTGCAAATGCGTGCGCCCGCTTTTTACGGTATCGTGTTCCTGCTCTGCCAAGCGGTCGAACTGGAGCGCCATCTGTTCTACCGCATCGAGCAAACGCGGTAATTTCGCCAGCAATGCCAAGCGTATCGCGGTCGGTATAGTGTCGTTCGTCGATTGCCCCATATTGACGTGATCGTTCGGATGTATCGGGGCGTACTCGCCCTTGCGCCCGCCTAGCGCCACATTGGCGATATTGGCGATGACTTCGTTGCTGTTCATGTTGTGACTGGTGCCGGCCCCGGCCTGAAACCGGTCGACCACAAACTGATCGAGAAATTCGCCGTTTAATATGCGCAGACAGGCCTGGACGATAGCTTCGCTCTCGCCGGCGGCAAGCCAGCCCGGCTGTGCATTGGCGCGTGCCGCGGCAAGTTTGACCCGAACGTGGGCGCGGATGAAATCGGGATCGGGCCTACGGCCCGAAATATTGAAATTCGCGACAGCGCGCGCGGTTTGTATTCCGTACCAGGCTTCTGCGGGAACTTTGAATTCGCCCAGAGTGTCTTTTTCAATGCGATAGGTGGTCATGGCAGATTAAATGCTGAAAAACTCTTATTATCGTAGAAAAGTCGATAGACTGGGGTAAAATGTATATTCTTTCTAATCAGTCAACAGGAAATAATCCGGGCGGAATTCAATAAACATGTCCGGGTTACAGGAGTTATTCATGCGGAGTCGTATCGTAAGCTTTATTGCGCTGTCATTATTTACGGCTTCGGCCTGGGCGTTCAATTTTACCGATGTACAGGGACATACGCAGGATCTGGCATCGTACAGGGGCAAATGGGTGCTGGTTAATTTCTGGGCTACCTGGTGCCCGCCCTGCCTGAAAGAAATTCCCGACCTGATTTCACTGCAAAGCACGTACGGTAAAACCCGGCTGGCCGTTATCGGAGTAGCCATGGACTATCGCGACCCGAAGCAGGTCGTAAACTTCGCCCGAAGCATGCATATCAATTACCCCATCGTGCTCGGCAATTCCGATCTGGCAGCCCAGGTCGGTGAAATTCAGGGCTTGCCGACTTCGTATCTCTTTAATCCTTCCGGCCAGATTGTCGCCTACCAGCTGGGCGCCCTCACCAAATCGGCCGTAGAAAATTACATCAACAGCAAAAACGCAGCGAAAAAGTAAACCGCGGTTTCCCGTGCGCACAGAATTCAAAGCAGGTCGTCGATTATGACCGACCCGTCGGGGCCCCAGTTTACCTTCGCCAGACCCGGATTTTCGACCGCCAGCCGCTTGAGAGCGACTTCCTGCCTACTCAACAAACCCTGCTGCATGCGCACCTGATCGGCCAGCCGCTGATTTTCCAATAAGATATCGCGATATTTCAGCGCTTGCGCAACCGCCAGCCGAAGATCGAAATCGTCCCAGGGCTTGCTCAGGAAACGGAAAATTTCCGCTTCGTTAATGGCGCTCACCAACCCTGCCAGATCGGCGTAACCGCTCAAAATTATCCGCGTCGTGTCGGGCTGGACCTGTTTTAGCATTTTAAGAAATTTTATGCCGCTCATTTCAGGCATGCGGTAATCGGAAACGACCAGGTCGAACGCCGATTCTTCCGCTCGCTCCAACGCTGCTTGCGGCGAAACAAAGGTTTCGACCGTATAGTGCGCATCCCCGTCTTCAACAGGGTTACGACCGGACAAGACACGCCGCAGCGCGTTCAGAATATTTTCCTCGTCGTCCACCAGCATGATACGGCGCATGACTACTTTCCTTTTTTTACATGAATGCGAATAGAAAACCGTTCCTGCTCTACCTGTTCGAAAGTCCTGATTTGATTAATCAGTAACGTATCGAGCACATAATCCTTCGACAGCAGCAAGTTGCCGTTACGCGCTATCAAATCACCGGCAAGCACCATTCCCGGTTTTAATTGTCCCGAATCGATCAGAATGCCCGCATCCGATTCAGGTGCGTCGCGTTCTTGTTTGATGACGCCGAGAAACGCATCGACTACTGCCGGATCATACCGGTTGCCGCGCCCTTCGGAAATAAAGGCATACGCTTCGGTCTGCGTCAGGTGCCGATTGAGAATGGAACCGAGCTGAACCGCGTCGTAATCGTTCGCCAGCGCGAGGATGCGCGCTCCAAGCGGGATAGCGAGTCCGGCCAGCTTGTCCGGATAGCCCAGCCCGTCAAAGCGCTCGTGATGGCTGCGTATCAGCGTTGCCGCATTGTGCAGCTGCTCCAGCGCCATCAGCGCCGTCTGGCCTTTGACTGAATGTTTGACGACTTCGGTACGTTCTTCGCTGGTCAGGCTGGAAAAGGATTTTTCCATCAGTCGATCCGACAATCCGATTTTACCGATATCGTGCAGCAATGCCGCCAGAAAAATATCCTGGACCTGCGCATCGTTCAGGCCCATGCGCTGCGCTATGGATCGGGCGCTGTCGGCGACGCGCCGCACATGCCCCGCCATTTTTCCTTCGCGCATTTCGATCAGGTTGGCGAATACCCGGATAGAAGTGATAAAACTTTTTTTAAGTTTGTCGTGAGCGATCTCCAGAAAACCCATGGTTTGATTCAGTTCTTCCGTGCGGGCTTTGACGCGATCTTCCAGGGTCGCATTCCATTGCTTGAGCTCGGCGTTCTGTTTTTGCGTCAACTGCTCCAGCCGCAATTTCTCGCGTTCAAGCTGTTTGTATTCCAGCGCCTGCCTGACCGTGAGGCTGATGTCGTTATCTTCCCAGGGTTTGGCGATATACCGGTAAATCTGCCCCTTGTTGATAGCGTCGATCGTCGTTCCGATTTCGGCATATCCGGTCAACAGAATACGAATCGTATCGGGCCACTGTTCGCGTACTTTTTCCAGGAATTGAGCGCCGTTCATTTCCGGCATGCGCATGTCCGAAATGACCAGATCGATTTTTTCGGTCGCCATGATTTCCAGGCCGGGCTTGCCCCCTTCGGCAGTAAAAATACGGTATCCATAGGGCCGAAACAATCGTTTCAGCGCCGACAGGATATTGGCCTCGTCATCGACGAACAGCAAGCCGGGCGAATAAGGGGCCGGCGACTGCGACGTGCCGGATATGTCGTTCATAATAAGTTCCTGTCTGGTATCCCGGATCACGAACCGGTCATTCGTCATCCGATATCAAGAATTATGGTTATCGCCATTGCTGCTCGCAGTATCGTCTGTCCGCGCCAGGTTCGCCCGACTCACCGGCAGCGACACTTTAAATGTCGTCCCGGCCCCCACTTTGCTGCTCACTTCTATCCGTCCGTGATGTTTCCGGATGATTCCGTACGATAACGACAAGCCGAGGCCGGTACCTTTTCCTATCGGTTTGGTGGTAAAAAACGGGTCGAAAATACGTTTGAGATTTTCCGGCGCGATACCGGTGCCGGTATCGGAAATTTCGATCCAGATTTCATTATCATCGTATTTTCCGGTACGGACCGTGATGATTCCGCGCTCTTCAATCGCGTGCGCCGCGTTAACGAGCAGATTCATGAATACCTGATTCAGTT
>DASSZW010000136.1:0-5266 GCA_035713285.1 Burkholderiales bacterium | reverse complement strand
AGGAAGTAATGCAGCTCAATCGAAGACAATTCCTGAAAATTTGCACCTCAAGCCTGGGCGCATCCAGCCTGGCGGCGATGGGTTTTTCCGCCACCGCCGCGCTGGCGGAAGTGCGCGAATTCAAGCTTCTGCGCACCACGGAGACGCGAAATACCTGCCCCTATTGTTCGGTCAGTTGCGGCCTCCTGATTTACAGTCTGGGAGACAAGGCGAAAAACGCCAAATCCTCGATTATCCATATCGAAGGCGATCCCGACCATCCGGTCAATCGCGGAACCTTATGCCCCAAAGGCGCGGGCCTGCTCGATTTCGTTCACAGCCCTAACCGGCTCAAGTATCCGGAATATCGCGCTCCCGGCGCTACCGAATGGAAACGCATTTCCTGGGATGAAGCCTACAGCCGCATCGCTCGCTTGATGAAAGACGACCGCGACCGCAATTTCATCGCCACAAACAACCAGGGAACCACGGTGAATCGCTGGCTAAGCACAGGTTTTCTTGCGGCATCGGCATCCTCCAGCGAAAGCGGCTATTTGACGCATAAAATCGTCCGCAGTACGGGGATGCTTTGTTTCGATAACCAGGCACGCGTCTGACACGCACCTACGGTGGCAAGTCTTGCCCCTACGTTCGGTCGCGGCGCGATGACCAATCATTGGGTCGACATCAAAAATGCCGATCTGGTGCTGATCATGGGCGGCAATGCCGCCGAAGCTCACCCCTGCGGTTTTAAATGGGTAGCGGAAGCCAAGGCGCACAACCAGGCCAAGCTCATCGTCATTGACCCCCGTTTCAACCGGTCGGCGGCAGTGGCGGACTATTACGCGCCCATACGCACCGGTACGGATATTGCGTTCCTCGGCGGCCTGATCAATTATCTGCTCACGCACGACAAGATCCAGCACGAGTACGTCAAAAACTATACCAACGCAACATTTCTGGTAAGCCCGGACTACGATTTCGAAGCAGGCCTGTTTTCCGGCTACGATGCAGCGCAACGCAAATACGACAAATCGAGCTGGACCTACGCCTTTGGCGCGGACGGTTACGCACAAGTCGACGAAACCATGCAGAATCCGCGTTGCGTATTCAACCTGATGAAACATCACTATTCGCGGTATACGCTGGCGGTAGTCAATAACATCTGCGGCACGCCCGAAGCACAGATACAGACCGTTTATGAAATGATAGCGGCGACGCACGTTCCCGATAAAGTGATGACGATCATGTATGCGCTGGGATGGACCCAGCATACGGTCGGCACGCAAATGATCCGTACCGCCGCGATGGTACAGTTGCTGCTCGGCAATATCGGCTTGTCGGGCGGCGGCATCAATGCGTTGCGCGGCCATTCCAACATTCAGGGATTAACCGATCTCGGGCTGCTGTCCAGCTCGTTGCCGGGTTATCTGACATTGCCTGCCGAAAAAGAAGTCGAATATCAAACCTATCTGGCCCAACGTTCATACCCTGCCATTCGTCCCGGACAAATGTCGTACTGGCAGAACTATCCCAAATTTTTCGTGAGCCTGATGAAAGCCTGGTACGGCGACGCCGCCACCAAAGACAATAATTTCTGTTACGACTGGCTGCCGAAACTGGACAAGATTCACGATGTGCTGCAAGTGTTCGAAGATATGCACAACGGCAAAATCAACGGCTATTTCTGTCAGGGCTTCAATCCGCTGGCCGCGTTTCCCAACAAGGCGAAAATCGGCGGCGCACTGGCAAAGCTGAAATACCTGGTGATTATCGATCCGCTGGCGACGGAAACTTCGGAATTCTGGAGCAATTTCGGCGAATACAACAATGTCGACGCCAGCCAGATCCAGACCGAAGTCTTTCGTCTGCCTTCGACCTGTTTTGCCGAGGAAGACGGCTCGCTGGTCAATAGCAGCCGCTGGATGCAATGGCACTGGAAAGCGGCCGATCCTCCCGGCATGGCAAAAGGCGATCCGGAAATCATTTCCGGCATTTTCCTGAAACTGCGCGCCCTGTATAAGAAAGAAGGCGGAGCGTTTCCGGACCCGATCCTGAACCTGACCTGGAATTACGACATTCCCGACATACCCGATCCCAGGGAACTGGCTCAGGAATACAATGGCAAAGCGCTTGCCGATATCAAGGATCCCGCGGATCCGACCAGAATCCTGGTCAAAGCCGGCGAACAACTGGAGAATTTCACCCAGCTGAAAGACGATGGCACCACGTCGTCCGGGTGCTGGGTATACAGCGGCTCCTGGACGGAAAAAGGCAACATGATGGCGCGTCGCGACAACGCCGACCCCAGCGGGCTGGGCGAAACCCTCGACTGGGCTTATGCATGGCCGCTCAACCGGCGCATCCTGTACAACCGCGCCTCCTGCAACCCGGCCGGTCAGCCGTGGGATCCGAAACGGGCGATTATCGAATGGAACGGGAAAAAATGGGCAGGCTTCGATGTGCCCGATTTCAAGGTCGATTCGCCGCCGAGCGCAGGAATGGATCCCTTTATCATGCAGCAGGAAGGCGTGGGCAGATTATTTGCGCTGGACATGATGAACGAAGGACCGTTTCCCGAACATTACGAGCCGTTCGAGACGCCCATCGGCACCAATCCCCTGCATCCCAAGGTGGTAAGCAATCCCGCTGCACGCGTGTTCAAGGGCGATCTGGAACAATTCGGCACCGCGAAGGATTTTCCGTATGCTGCGACGACCTATCGGCTTACCGAGCATTTTCATTACTGGACTAAGCACGTTGTTATCAATTCGATACTTCAGCCCCAGCAATTTATCGAAATGGGCGAAGAACTGGCGATAGCAAAAGGCATCGCTAACGGCAGCATAGTGAAAGTAACTTCGAACCGGGGGTATATCAAGGCGGTCGCCGTCGTAACGAAACGACTGAAATCACTGACTGTAAACGGTAAAACCGTCCATACCATCGGCGTTCCCATCCACTGGGGTTTCAAGGGCGTCGCCAAAAACGGTTTTCTGGCCAACACCCTGACGCCATTCGTCGGGGACGCCAATACGCAGACGCCTGAGTTCAAGACGTTTCTGGTCGATATCGAAAAAGCCTGAGGAGGAAAGCCATGTCTTTACAATCGCTGGATATCATCGCCCGTTCCGCGACCACTAACCCTTCTCCGCAAATCCGGCATACGGAAGAAGTCGCCAAACTGATCGATATTTCGAAATGTATCGGCTGCAAGGCATGCCAGTCGGCCTGCATGGAATGGAACGACGTGCGCGACAAAATCGGGACCTGCGACGGCGTTTACGACAATCCGCCCGACCTGTCGCCCGAGTCATGGACCGTCATGCGTTTTTCGGAAGTCGAACTGGAACCCGGCAAACTGGAATGGCTGATCCGCAAAGACGGCTGCATGCACTGCGCCGACCCCGGCTGTCTCAAGGCTTGTCCTGCTCCGGGCGCGATCATTCAATATTCAAACGGTATCGTCGATTTTCACGAGGAGCATTGCATCGGTTGCGGCTATTGCATAGCAGGATGTCCGTTCAATGTCCCGCGGATCTCCAAAAAAGATAATCGCGCCTATAAATGCACACTCTGTTCCGACCGGGTTGCAGTGGGCATGGAACCGGCCTGCATCAAGTCGTGTCCGACCGGCGCCCTGGTTTTCGGCAGCAAGGTCGATATGATCAAGCATGCGGAGGGCCGTATTGCCGATCTCAACAGTCGCGGTTACCAGAATGCGGGTTTATACGATCCGGCCGGCGTAGGCGGCACGCATGTCATGTATGTGCTGCAACATGCGGACCAGCCGGAACTGTATCACGGCTTGCCGAATACCCCCCGCATCAGCCCGCTGGTGTCCTGGTGGAAAGGCATCACCAAACCGCTGATGTCGATCGGCCTCGGCCTGGTAGCGCTGACCGGTTTCTTCCACTACGTAACGGTAGGGCCAAACGAAGTGACCGAACACAGCAAAGAAGAAGTGGAAGAGGAAGAGGAAAAATAGCAGAGCTGATTCGTTGCTGATACGACAACCGGCTTATTTCAGCCTTAGGGAGAATGTTCATGGCAAACCCATCCGAACCAATACTGCGTTATAAAGCATCGATCCGGGCTAACCACTGGTTTGTGGCGATTACCTTCATCCTGATGGCGATTAGCGGCCTCGCCCTGTTTTATCCCTCTTTTTTCTTCCTGTCGTACTTACTGGGCGGAGGTCAATCTGACCGCATCCTGCATCCATTCATCGGCGTTGCGATGTATATCGGGTTCCTGTCGCTGGCGCTCCGATTCTGGCGACGTAATTACATAACCCGGAATGATCAGCAATGGATGAAGCAGATCGGCGATGTCCTGCAAAACCGCGAAGAAAATCTCCCGCCGGTAGGTTTTTTCAACGCCGGGCAAAAATATCTGTATTGGACCATGATGCTCACCCTCAGCGCATTGCTCATTACCGGGATCATGATCTGGCGACCCTATTTCGCTCCCTATTTTTCGATTCCAGCCATCCGCATCGCTGTATTGCTCCATTCGTTTTCGGCATTTGTTATCATTGCCGGTATTATCGTTCATATCTACGCCGCTATCTGGATCAAAGGTTCGATTCCGGCGATGACGCGCGGCACGGTAACCCGAGCCTGGGCTCGCCAGCATCATCTTGACTGGTATCGTAAAATCGGCAAATAAGGAATCATATGGCAGCTACTATCATCGAACCGGGATATGTCGAAGCGTCTGCCGGGAACGCGCCGTTCTGGCGCAGACCGGATAGAGCAAATTTGTTCAGCGAACGTGCGCAACGGTTTAAACATCTGGCCACCGACCATCGTCTGGCCGATTTTCTGCTTTTCATGGCGGCGGTAGCCGAAGCGCAGCATCAAGTCCTGAGCGATCAGGGTCCGGCAATCCTGCCTGGGACCGAACAGCTCGATTTATGCAAAACGCATGGCATGCCGCCGCTGAATCATCAATCGCACCAGCGCTCGCCCGAATGGCGTGCGGGTTTGCATCTGCTCATGACGCATATCGCGGAACACGCCAATCCTGCCACCCGGTCTTCGATAGCGCAGATCCAAGCCCTGCCGGACCACGAACTGGAAAAGCTGGCCGACCGCATCCTTGCCGGCGAGTATGCGAACCGTGATCTGGCGGTTGCGCCACTGGTCGGGGCTGCGCTGCAGGTTTATTGGGCGCGGATGTCGGCAGCGCTCGATACGAGCGCCGTACACCGTTCCGAGATGCAAAATTCATGTCCGGCCTGCGGCGCCGCACCCAGCGTCAGCGTGGTTCGTATCGGCGGCGC
>DASSZW010000135.1:0-4413 GCA_035713285.1 Burkholderiales bacterium | reverse complement strand
GGTAGCGCCGACCGCATCATCCGCATCGTCGCAGGCATCATCCTGATTGCGCTGGCAGCCACCGGCACGATAGGCTACTGGGGATATATCGGCGTAGTGCCGCTGGCGACCGGATTGATCGGCTGGTGCCCGGCGTATTTGCCGTTCGGCATCAAAACCTGCCGGACCAGAACCAAATAATATACGAGAACTCCTGCCGATAAATAATGCCCGGAGCTTCGGAATGTTCTTCGGCGACGGCAATCGTCGAATGGGGACAGTTTACGCAGGCTAAATCCCGTTTTCATAAAAAATCCGGCCCGATTGCAAAAACAATGCGCTTCCCGCCGCATTCCACGGTAGAATTTTCGTTTATCTTAAACAACGGAATCCGACTCCATGAATTACCGACAACTCGGCGATAGCGAATTACACGTTTCCTCTATTTGCCTGGGCACCATGACCTACGGCCAGCAAAATACCGAAGCCGAAGCGCACAGCCAGCTGGATTACGCTTTCGAACGCGGCATCAATTTCGTCGACACGGCGGAAATGTACCCTGTTCCGGCCTGCGCCGAAACCTACGGCAAAACCGAAACGATCGTCGGCAACTGGCTTAAAAACCAGTCGCGCGACAAAGTGATACTGGCGACCAAGGCAGCCGGTCCGCGCCGCTCGCTGACCTGGATACGCGGCGGTCCGGCGGCATTCGATCGCGTCAATCTCCGCGCGGCGATCGAAGGTTCGCTGCAACGGTTGCGCACCGATTACATCGACCTGTACCAGTTGCATTGGCCGGAACGCAATGTGCCGATATTCGGCCAGTATCAGTTCGATCCGGCTCAGGAAAAGAACGATACCGGCCTGCACGACCAGTTGCAGGCTCTGGCAGAACTGGTGCAAGAGGGTAAAATCCGCTATGTCGGCGTATCCAACGAAACCGCCTGGGGCGTGATGGAATTCCTGCGCATCGCCAGAGACCACCAACTGCCGCGCATCGTTTCCATCCAGAATTGCTACAGCCTGCTCAATCGCGGCTTCGAATTCAATCTCGCCGAAATCGTCTACCGCGAAAAACTCGCTTTGCTGGCTTATTCTCCGCTCGCTTTCGGCCACTTGTCGGGCAAATATCTCGCCGACCCGCAAGCGCCCGGTCGCGCTACCGAATTTCCCGCTCTCGTGCAACGTTACGGCAAGCCCGGCGTGATCCCGGCTGTCGCCGAATATGCAGCGATCGCCGGCAAATACGGATACACGCCGGCAGAGCTTGCCCTGGCTTTCGTCTATCATCGCTGGTTTGTCGCCTCGACCATCATCGGGGCAACGACCATGACGCAGTTGCGCGAAAATATTTCGGCCTGGGAAAAATCGCTGGCGCCGGAAATCCTGGCAGAGATCGAAGCGGTACACCTGACCCGCATGAACCCGGCGCCTTGACAGAATCAGGCGCTACAACATCAGCTCGGTGATGGGTTTGCTCGTTTCCACCGCGTAACCCTGGGCGTAGTCCACGCCGAGTTCCAGCAATTTATCGAGTATATCGTCGTTTTCCACGTACTCGGCCACGGTTTTCAAACCTAAGGCATGCGCGATATCGTGCATGCATTTGACCATCGCAAAGTCCGTGGACGACTTCACCATATCGCGCACGAAAGCGCCGTCGATCTTGAGGAAATCAAGGCTCAGAGTACGCAGATAAGCAAAAGAGTTATATCCGCTTCCGAAATCGTCCAGGGAAAAACGGCAACCGTAGCTGCGCGTGGTTTCAATGAACCGTTGCGCGGTTTCCAGATTCTGGATGACTGCCGTTTCGGTAATCTCGAAAATTATTTTTTGAGCCAATTCGGGTTCGGTCTGCAGATTTTCTTTGATTATCGCCCATATCCGCTGGTTATTGAGCGATTGGCCCGAGAGATTGATCGATACCCCGCCGATTGCGGACAGTTTGCTCGCCTGAGCGCGCAACCAGGCGAAACTGCGCTGCAACACCCACATATCGATATCAGCGGAGCGATTCCATTTTTCGGCAGCGAGCACAAACCCCTGGATCGTAATGTCAAAATCGTCCGGCAAACCCAGCAATATTTCGTAATGCGGTAAAAGGCTGCCGTATCTGTTCATCGGCTGTATTTTCTGACAGCGCAGATACAGCAATTTATCTGCCAGCATCTGATCGATTGCTCCCGCCCATTCGAACATCGATTGCTCCCGTTCGATTTGCTTATTGTGGGGCGTGTATAATTCCACCCAGTTTATGCCTTGTCTTTTTGCGGATATGCAAGCCGCTCCGGCGGTTTTAAGCAGTTTTTGCGGCGTATCGACGAAATCCGTCAGTTCTGAAATACCGATATTGGCTCCGATAGCGAAATATTTGTCCTGAAACCGGATCCGTTGCCGCTCGATTTGGGCAATCAGCGTCTTCATGCCTGCAATTGCGCGATCCGTATTGCTTTCGTGCAATACAACAGCAAAAATCGTTTCGCTTAAACGGGAAAATACGTCTTCAGGCCGGATAAACCGCGCTACTTCGCCGATAAACGCGGCAAATGACGACTCAGCCTCGGCCGAATCGACATTCTGGCAAAGCAGGTTATTCCGGTCCAGCATCATCATGCAGACGAAAACTCCGTTTCTTTGCGCCGGCTCCTGCCCGAATATTGCCTCAAGATGCGCCATCAGCGCCTTGCGATTGATCAACCCGCTGACCGGATCGTGAGTCGCCTGCTGACAGACCTGCTCGTATACGGCCAACAATTCCTTATACGCCGAGCGTTCCATAAACGGCAGATCGTATTCCGGCAGGCTGTTCATACCGTTCCGGGATAACACGTCGTACAGTTCCTGCCTGGTATATTCGAGTACCGTCGTAGCGGAACGGTTGACAAACAGATAACGCCCGCTCGTTGCGTTGTGGCAGACCAGTTGAAACGCCACATGTGCTTCACCAATCGCTACGGATACCCAATCGCCCGGCGTCAGGACATCCATGATCGCGATTATGGCATCATCGGCCGGTGGACCGGCATCGAGCGCAACCACAGGATCAGCAGGATTTTCCTCTCTTTTAGAAAAAGCGGCCTGGATCTGGGCAATTCTGTCTTTACGCGCATCTTCGATAGGCAACAGCAAGGTAACCAGCACGTGATTGATTTCTTCAAAGACCGCTTTATTCGATTCAAACTGATCGACGATCTGGGTAATCAATAAATCCAGCAAACGATGCAGGCGCTGATCGAAAAAAACGCCTGCATCATCCGTTGCGGCATGAAAACGTTCGATCAGGTTAACCGTCTGTAAAACGGGATGATTCTTCTCCTGTACGAAATGCGCGTCGGTCAGCGCGAGCTTGATCAGCGGCAATTCCATTTTTTTCAGCAGGACCATGATGGCCGAATCCTGCGACTTGCCCATGGTCCGGGAATTCAGCCCTTCTTCGAAGCCGCCGATGGTTTCGACGAACGGATCGAGTAGGGACGGCGCTGTTTTCAATTGCGCAAGCGTATCGCGCAATTGAGTCTTTATCGGTATTGCACCGTCCCCGGAATGCAGTCCGGAACGGTTTTTACGGATACTGTCGACCACGCTCAAAATAGGCGCCAGCTGTTCCGGCGTAATAGGATAAACCGTAACCGATGAGATACGCGGCACCGATGGGGCGATGAACCGCATGCGTGGAGCCGCTCGCCCCGGCAATTCATATACCGCCGGCATCGTCGCCGGATTATCGGTCGATTTTCTGTCGGACCAGCCGGCAACCACATCGCTCAATGCCCGTGGATTCGCGGCAGCTTCTGGATTCTTGAGGAAATAATTGAACCGCCAGAGCAATTGGTTTAATCCGTAATCAAATGAAACCGAGCCGGGCGGAAACCCGGATGAGCTGTTCGATGGCCGCGCGCCATCCGAAACAGGATTTGCCCCGGCCAGATAATCGCTGATCGAGAACGATCGGTGATTCGCCGGAAAAGTCAACAAACGATTCTTTCCGACTGCGGCTGTCCGGCCGGAAGAATCGGGCCGCTCTGCAAAAAGACGGGAAGGAGCTGCAAGCGGGCCGGAGACGGATTTCGCCTCAGGACTGCTGTGTGGTACGCCGCCGGCCTGAGGCAACGCCACAAAAGCGACAGCCTGATTCAGCTCCACATAGAAAGAGGCGAAATATTCACTGACCGACTCGAAAAACAGTTTGTAGAGATGCGCCTTCAGTTCGTTATCCGCTATGAATTTACCCAGCGCTTCGTGCAAAGCCCAAAAAATGCGCTGCGGGCTGAATGAATGCAGGCCGGATTCGCGGGTTGCTGAAAGCAGCCTGGCATATCGCGATTCGAATTGAGCAATTTCGGCAGCGTAATCGGTATTCAATTTATGTATCAATTGCGACACTGCAAGCCAGTCGTCGAATTCTTTCGTATCGACTAATTCGAGTGCCGGTTT
>DASSZW010000134.1:0-8656 GCA_035713285.1 Burkholderiales bacterium | reverse complement strand
GGCTGCGGTCGTATTCGATGGGGGCGGAGAAATACAGGCGTAACTCCAGGATAAGCCGGTTAATGGTGGCGCGCGAGCATTCCAGTTTGTCCTGCAACGCCTTCAGCGATACAGGATATCGGCAGTCATTCAGAATGTGATGCAAACGATAAAGTTTTTGCAGTTTTTCCATGAATTTCACGCCGAAGGCAGCGGGTTTTTTGTACTAATTCGTATAACGGTAAATATTTGCATATATTTACTCTGCGGATTGTATTTCATGTTAAGTATGGTTTAAGAATGCACGGTTATAATGTGCGATAGCGAAAAATTAAGGGAGAGATATGGTTTTGCGGGGAACGGCTGTGTTGTTGGGCCTGTGTCTGTTGTCGGCCTGTACGAGTTACGCGCCGCAGGCTTTGCCGACCCGGGTGGATTTGCCTGGATCGGCGGCGGCAGTGCCGGTTCATCCTGCTCAGTTACCGTTCCGTCAATTGGCTACGCATGTCTATAATCCTGCCGACGGGCTGGATATCGACGAAGTGGCGATGCTGGCGGTGGCCAATAATCCGCAGCTGCGCGCGACGCGCGATGCTTTGGGAGTAGCGCGGGCGCAGGCGTTTTCTGCCGGTCTGCTGCCCGATCCGCAACTCGATTACGGCGCGGATCATCCTACCAATTATGTCCCGGGGGGCGCGTACAACAGTTACGGCATGGGCCTGAATTACAACGTCAATGCTTTGCTGCTGCGATCCTCTCGCAAACATGCCGCGGAGGCGGAAGTGCGGCGCGTGAATAACGAATTGCTGTGGCAGGAATGGCAGATCGTGAGCCAGGCGCGGTTGCTGTTTGTGCGATTGCTTGCGCAGGATGAGTTGATGCAGTCGTTGCAGGGCTCGCGTTCCTTGCTGGCACGGCAGTATCAGGCGAGCCGGCAGGCGTTGGCGCAAGGCAATGCGACGGCGGATTTCGCCGGCAGCGATCTGCTGGCTTTGCAGGCGGCCGACCGTCGATACCGCGATCTGCAGCGCAGCCGCCTGCAGAATCAGGCTGCCTTGAATGCGGTGCTGGGGCTGGCGGAATCGGCCGAATTGCATCTGGTTGCCGAAGCGCCGCTGCCGGCGCTCGATGTTGCCGCGCTGCGAGCAGCTATTCCTCAGTTGTTGCAGCAGCGCCCCGATCTCCGCGCCCTGCGGGCAGGGTATCAGTCGCAGGAAGAAAAATTCCGCGGTGCGGTGCTGGGGCAATTCCCTGCCTTGAATGTCGGTGTCACGCGGGCGCGCGATAATACCGGCATCGATTCGATAGGCTTTGCCATCAGTATCAGCCTGCCGATTTTCAACCGCAATCGCGGCAATATTGCGATCGCGCAGGCGACCCGTAAAAAACTGTACGACGAATATCAGGAACGGCTAAATCGCGCGGACAGCGAAATCGCGCTGGCGCTGGAGAACGTGCCGTTGTTGCAAACTCAGCTGGAGCGTACGCAGCAGGGTATGCGTACCCTGCTGGCGCTGGCGCAAGGGGCGACCAACGCATATCGGGCCGGGAATCTGGCGGCTCCCGATTATGTGCGCATACAAACCGCGTTGCTCGATAAAAGAAACGAAGCGATCAATTTGAAGGAAAGCCTGGCAGAGCAGCGTATTGCGCTGACAACCTTGCTGGGTCCCGATTTGCCGGAACGGAGTCAGCCATGAAATTCGGGGTTATTTTATTTTTTGTAATGTTAATCGCGTCCCCTGCCCGCGCCGGCGACGATGACACGCCCGCTGCCACGCCGCACGGCGAGATCAGCGCAGCGGTGCAAATCGCAGCGCTACGGCAGCAAACCGTCGGCGACGCAGTGCGGGCCTACGGGCTGGTGACGGTCGATTCACGCCAGTCGCAGGCGATCAGCGTACCGCGCGCCGGACAAATAGCGGAAATGAATATTACCGTCGGCCAGCGCGTCAGCAAAGGCATGCTGTTGTTGACCTTTGCCACCAGTCCCGAGGCGGCCTCGGCATACCGTCAAGCCGAAGCGGCTGTGCAGGCGGCAGAGGCTCAGCGCCGCAGCGTAACGCAGTTGCTGCAACAGCAGTTGGCTACGCGGTCGCAGCGGGCGGCGGCGGATAAATTGCTGGCCGACGCGCAAGCTTCTTTGAACGCCTTGCAAAAGAACGGCGCCGGTAAATCGATAGAGCGGCTGGTGGCGCCTTTCGATGCGCTGGTGTCGGCGGTTGCCGTGCAGCCGGGTGACCGGGTCGCGCCGGGCGCGGTGCTCGTGCGGCTGTCAAGATCCGGTGTGCAGCGCGCGGTACTCGGCGTCGAGCCGGACGATGCCGCGCGCGTGCGGGCGGGGATGCCGGTCAAGATCAGCGCGGTATTCGGTACCGTCGCAGTCGAAGGCCGGATTGCGCAGGTAGACGGTCAAATCGATCCGCAAACGCAACTGGTCAATGTGCGGGTCGACTTGCCCGCTGCCGCTTTTCTGCCGGGGTCGCAGGTGCGAGGCGAAATACGGCTGGACCGGTATACGGCTACGGTCGTGCCGCGTTCGGCGGTATTGCGCGACGGGCGCGGTGCGTATCTGTTTCAGGTATCGAGCGGCAAGGCGCAGAGGATTGCGGTAAGGACGGGCCTGGAGCAAAAAGGCATGATCGTCGTGAGCGGTGATTTGATCGCCGGTGCGCCGGTAGTAGTGCTGGGCAACTACGAATTGCACAACGGCATGGCGGTAAGGATTGTTCGATGAATTTTACCGCATGGATGCAGCAGCATCGCCGCTCCATTCTGTTTTTACTGGTATTGCTGGCGCTGGCCGGCGGCATCGCCAGCTTCAAGTTGCCGGTTACCTTGTTTCCCAACGTCGATTTTCCGCGCGTCGTGGTGTCGCTCGATGCGGGCGACCGTCCGGCCGACATGATGGTGCTGGCGGTGACGCAGCCGGTGGAAGAGGCAGTGCGCCGCGTTCCCGGCGTACGCGAGGTGCGATCGACCACCAGCCGCGGCGCGGCGGATATTTCGATCAGCTTCGATTGGGGCGTAGACATGGGGCTGGCGACGTCGCAGATCGGCCAGGCGATTACGCAGGTTTTGCCTGGTCTGCCGACCGGTACGCAGATGCTGATACGGCGCATGGATCCGACCGTATTCCCCATTCTGGCGTATAGCCTGACTTCCGGCACCGAGACGCAGTCGCAGCTCTACGATCTGGCGCGCTATCAGCTCCGGCCTTTGCTGCTCGGAGTCAACGGCGTGGCGCGGGTCGAAGTGATCGGCGGCGCTCAGCAGGAATACCGGGTCAGCGTCGATCCGGCGAAATTAAACGCTTTGGGGTTGACCCTGGGCGATATCGCGCAAACCCTGAGTGCGGCGAATGTCGTAACGGCGGTGGGCCGTTTGCAGGATCATTACAAGCTGTATCTGGCGATCGCCGATACGCGCCTGCAATCGTTGCGGCAGATCGAAGATACCGTGATTAAAACCGGTGCCGGAACTATCCTGCGGCTGGCCGATGTGGCGACCGTCAGCAATAACGTGAAACCGCTGTGGACGCGCGTGACCGCCGACGGACGCGAGGCGGTGCTGTTCAATATTTATCAGCAGCCCGGCAGCAACAGCGTGCAGATAGCCCGCGATATCGCGGCGAAACTGGCCGCTTACCGCTCGCAGATACCGGCGGGGGTCAAGCTGGCGAACTGGTACGACCAGAGCGTGCTGGTGCTCGATTCCGCCGCCAGCGTGCGCGATGCGATACTGATCGGTACCGCGCTGGCGGTACTGGTGCTACTGCTGTTTTTGCGCAATTTAAAGATTACCCTGATCGCAGCGGTAGTGGTGCCGACTGTATTGTCGGCGACGGTGGTGCTGCTGTACGGCCTGGGAATGAGCTTCAATATCATGACGCTGGGCGGGATGGCCGCAGCGGTGGGCCTGATCATCGACGATGCGATCGTGATGATCGAGCATATCGTGCGCCGCTTGCGCGGGGCCGGCGGCGAGCATCACGGCAGGGTGATGGCGGCGGCGGCCGAATTTATCCGTCCGCTGGCGGGTTCGTCGGCATCGACGATTATCATCTTTGTGCCGCTGGCTTTTCTGACCGGGGTGACGGGCGCGTTTTTCAAGGCGCTGTCGTTGACGATGGCCGCCGGACTGGTTATTTCGTTTTTCGTGACCTGGCTGGCGGTGCCTTTGCTGGCGGATCATTTTTTAACTGAAAAAGACGCTGCGCAGGAAGAGGGCGGCCGCTATACCGCCGGCCTGCATCGTCAATACGCCAGGCTGATGCGGCGCTGGCTGGCGCAGCCGGCATGGATACTGGTGTTGATCGTACCCTTGCTCGCCGTAGGCTATCTGGCGTTCGGCAAGGTCGGGTCGGGTTTCATGCCGGCGATGGACGAAGGCGGGTTCACGCTGGATTACCGTTCCGCGCCCGGCACTTCGCTGGCCGAAACCGACCGTCTGCTGCGCCAGGTCGAAGCGATCATCAAAAGCAATCCTGACGTGGATACCTATTCCCGGCGCACCGGTACGCAACTGGGGGGCGGCATTACCGAAACCAACGAAGGCGATTTTTTCGTACGCCTGAAAGCCGGCTCCCGACCGCCGATCGACGAGGTGATGGGCGATATACGCGGGCGTATCGAACGCTTGGTGCCGGGGCTGGATATCGAGATGGCGCAATTGATGGAAGATGAAATCGGCGATTTGACGGCGGTGCCGCAACCGATAGAAATCAAATTGTACGGAGATAATCCCGAACAGCTGGAAGCAACGGCCCACCGGGTACAGGCTGCTATCGACCGCGTGCCCGATGTGGTCGATACGCGCGACGGGATCAATCCGGCCGGCGATGCGCTGGTAATTCATGTCGATCCCGTCAAGGCGGCGCTGCAAGGGATGACTGCGGCGTCTATTACGCAAGCCGCACAGGCCTATCTGGCCGGGACGGTGGCGACGCAAATCCGGAGCGGCCCCAAGCTGGTCGGCGTGCGCGTCTGGGTTCCGTCTGCAGAGCGCGCCATCGTACCCGATGTGGGCGCAATGTTGATCCGCGCACCGGACGGCCATTTATTCCCGTTGCGCCGGGTAGCGATCATTTACCCGGTGAGCGGGCAGCCCCAGATCGAGCGCGAGAACCTGAAGCGCATGGTGGCGGTTACCGGCCGCATCGCCGGGCGCTCGATGGGCGCGGTGATGGCGGATATCAAGCGGGTTATGGCTAAACCGGGTTTGCTGCCGCAAGGCGTCTATTTTGAATTGGGCGGCATGTACGAACAGCAGCAAATCGCGTTCCGGGGTTTGATCGCCGTGTTTGCTGCGGCGACCGGGCTGGTGTTTTTGCTGCTGCTGTTCATGTACGAAAGTTTTCGCATTGCGCTCGCGATCCTGGCGATGCCTCTGCTGGCGGTAGCCGCCGTATTTACCGGTTTATGGATCAGCGGGATAGAACTGAATATTTCCGCCATGATGGGGATGACGATGATCATCGGCATCGTGACCGAAGTGGCCATATTCTATTTTTCCGAATATCGCGATGTGGCGGAAAGCATGTCGTTCGAGGACGCGCTTATCGCCGCAGGGAAAAACCGAATGCGCCCTATCGCCATGACGACGTTTGCGGCTATTCTAACCTTGCTGCCGCTGGCATTCGCTATCGGTCAGGGCTCCGCCATGCAGCAGCCGCTGGCGGTTGCGATCATTGCCGGACTGCTGGTGCAGTTGCCGCTGGTGCTGCTTGTCATGCCGGTGCTCTATAGTATACTGCTGGCAAAATGGCGCGAAAAGCGTTAGATTGTTCTGAACATTATCGGATTCATAATCATGCACAAACACATTATTCATACCGAATCGGCGCCGGCCGCGATCGGCAGCTATTCTCAAGCCGTCAGGGCGGGCGACACCGTATATCTTTCCGGACAGATAGGGCTCGACCCGGTCTCGATGCAAATGACGAACGGTATCGTCGAGCAAATCCATCGCGTATTTCAGAACTTGCAGGCGGTAGCCGTAGCGGCAGGAGGCACGCTGGATGATATGGTCAAACTCAATCTCTATCTGACCGATCTGGGCCATTTTGCCAAAGTGAACGAGATCATGGCCGAATACTTTGCCGAACCCTATCCGGCACGGGCCGCTGTCGGTGTCGCAGCTTTGCCGCGGGGAGCCGAATTCGAGGCCGACGGGGTACTGGTTATCGGGGTTTAGCCCCCGGCTATGGCTGCAGCTGCACCCGATCTGATGCGGCCGTTGCCCTCCGCCTTTGCCAGACTCGGTCTGGTGACGTATGCCGATCTGTTGCTGCACCTGCCGCTACGTTACGAAGACGAGACCAGTATCACGCCGATGCGCGATTTGCGGCCGGGATACCTGCAGCAAGTGCAAGGAGTGGTCACGCAATGCTCGGTGCAATATAAACCGCGCAAGCAACTGGTTGCCAGGATTGCGGATCAGGGCGGCGAGTTGAGTTTGCGGTTTTTGCATTTTTACGGCAGTCAGGCCGCGCAATTCGAGACCGGAAATATTATCCGCGCGATAGGCGAAGTGCGCAGCAGCTTGCTGGGTGATGAAATGGTGCATCCGCGGTATCGCGTCGTGAACGGAGAGACGGTGCTGCCCGACAGTCTCACGCCGATATATCCTGCCGCCGCCGGCGTATCGCAGGCTTTGTTGCGTAAATACATTGCGCTGGTATTGGCGCATGGCGACCTGGCCGACACCGTGCCTGAGCCCTTGCGCCGGACTTACGCCCTGGCCGGTTTTGCCGACAGCGTTCTGACTTTGCACCGGCCGCCGCCCGATATCTCCCTGGCGGCATTGAGCAGTCGGCAGCACGAAGCCTGGCAGCGAATCAAATTCGACGAATTGCTGGCGCAACAGTTGTCCCTGCGTCTGGCGCGGCAAACGCGACGTGCGCTCGGCGCACCGAAAATTCCTGTCGTTTCCGCGCTGGCGAAGCGTCTCCTTGAGGGTCTGCCGTTTGCATTGACCGCATCGCAACAGCGCGTCCGGAAAGAGATCATACGCGATATGCAGGCCCCGTATCCGATGCAGCGCTTGCTGCAAGGCGATGTGGGCAGCGGCAAAACCGTCGTCGCAGCGCTGGCGGCAGCGCAGGCGATCGACGCCGGCTATCAGGTGGCATTCATGGCGCCGACCGAGATTCTGGCTGAGCAGCATTACCATAAACTGCGTTCGTGGTTCGAGCCGCTCGGCGTGGGCGTGGTATGGCTGACGGGCAGCCTGTCGAAAAAAAACAGGGATCTGGCGCTGGCGCAATTGCAGAGCGGCGAGGCGATGCTGGCTGCCGGTACGCATGCATTATTCCAGTCGCAAATAGAATTCGCCCGACTCGGCCTGGCGGTGATCGACGAGCAGCATCGCTTTGGCGTAGCGCAACGGCTGGCATTACGGCAAAAAGGCGTGCAGCCGCACCAGTTGATGATGAGCGCCACGCCGATCCCGCGTACGCTGGCGATGAGTTATTACGCCGATCTGGACGTTTCCGTCATCGATGAGTTGCCGCCGGGACGAAGCCCGGTCACGACCAAGTTATTGAGTGAGAACCGGCGTCAGCAACTGGTGGAAACGATACGTTCCCAATGTCAGGCAGGCGCTCAGGTTTATTGGGTCTGTCCGCTGATTGAGGAATCCGAGAAACTGCAATTGCAGACGGCGATCGATACGCAGGCCGCATTGCAGGCCGCGCTGCCTGGTATGCGCGTCGGCCTGATACACGGGCGGATGAAATCAGCTGAAAAAGCGGCTGCGATGGCGGCGTTTGCGGCGGCGGAAATCGATTTGCTGGTGGCGACGACGGTGATCGAAGTCGGCGTCGACGTGCCTAATGCGACGCTGATGGTGATCGAACATGCCGAACGGATGGGGCTTGCGCAATTGCATCAATTACGCGGACGGGTCGGGCGCGGAACTGGCAAAAGCACCTGCGTGCTGTTATATCAGCGGCCTTTGTCGGAATTGGCGCGCGCGCGTCTGAAAGTGATTTTCGAATCGGCAGACGGGTTCGCTATCGCCAGCGAGGATCTGAAATTGCGCGGTCCGGGGGAATTCCTGGGAGCGCGGCAATCGGGCGCGCCGATGTTGCGTTTTGCCGACCTGGCGACGGATGCGCACTTGCTGGAAGCGGCGCAACAGGCGGCGCAGGTAATGCTGGAATCGTATCCCGCCGAAACGGCTGCGCATTTGATGCGCTGGCTCGGAAGCAGGCAGGAATATGTGAAAGCATGACGCTCAAATTCCGCTAACAGTTAACATTTGTAATGAAATAGGGCATGATAACTCATTTAAATGAGTAAACGGGCAGATTGTGTACGCAGGATCGTCTTCGGGCTGGCAAGAGCAATTAATCGGTGTATCGGCAATAACCCGTCAGTGGCTGACAGACCAAGGTTCGCTTACCGAAAGAATTTCGCAACGATGCGCCGGTTTTAATGTTAGCCAGATAATTCAGCGCAGGGGTTCGATACTGCTGGACGAGGCGGCGACAATCGGGCTCGCATTTAAAGAGCGTGCCGTATTGCGTGATGTGTATTTGCGTTGCGGCTCCCGTCCGGTGGTGTTTGCCCATAGCGTATTGCCGCAGACAAGTTTGTCAGGCCACTGGGCCGGGCTGAGGCAATTAGGCAATAAAAGTCTGGGTGCGGTTTTGTTCGCCGATCCATTGGTGCGG
>DASSZW010000133.1:0-23062 GCA_035713285.1 Burkholderiales bacterium | reverse complement strand
GCGCCGCTGAGCAGGCTTTTCATTTTCATTTTGACTACCGAGGCGTTTCGGCCCGACTTGCTGAATTCGGTTTTTTGGACCACCATCGGATCCGAGCCGACCATAAATACATTGCCGGCGCGTAATTCTTGTGCTGTTTTCATGTGCTGTTCCTGTTCCAGAATAGGGTAGAGGGAAAAATATCGGCTATTTTACCCGATACTGGCAAATTTCACCAAATTCGCTGTCAAATCAGTTTGCGCCGTTAAGCGCTCCAGCCAGGTTTCGTGATGGCGAGCCAGCGCCGGCTGACTGTTTTGCCATGCTTTCCAGCTGAGCGGACGCTCGCCGATGCCGTTCCAGGCTTGCCAGAACGCTCGCAGAACGGCTGTGTTTTCTGCATCGAGTCCTAGTTGATACAGATCGAGGAAGGCGTGCAATTTGTCGTGATGCGCGGCGGCGTCCTGAGGATAAATGTGCCAGACCAGCGGCCGTCCGGCCCATAAAGCCCGTACGAACGAATCTTCGCCGCGAATGAAATTGAGATCGCATGCCCATAATAATCGGTCGTAGCGCTCCGTATCAAGAAAAGGAAGTCTTTGTAGGGTCAGATTGCCGGATTGCCAGACTTCGGCCGCGCCGAATCGCGCGGCGATCGATGCGCTTAAACGGCTTTGCGGCAGGGCGCACCAGATCGGCGTCGGATTGTCGCTCCAGGCCTGCAATAAATCCTCCAGCGCCGGGTTTTCATAGCCGAACAGCGACACTTTCAATGCCGGGACTGCCGGCTCGCAACCCAGTTCGCGCCAGAATGCCGTCTGCTGGCCGGCGCTGGCCTGAAACGCGCGCCGCCGCTCCAGCAGATCCGTTTCGCGCAGCAAGCCTCCGGTATCGGGTAAGAAACCGGGGAAAAAAAAATGTTTGGGCAAGTGCAGTCGAGGATGCGGCGACGGCAGGCGGTGACAGCCTCTTACCCAGTTTTCCGCGCTGAGATATTCCAGATTGATCCAGCGCGGCATCGGCTCGGCGGCGGCCATCGCGGCGAGATACGCATCGGGCAGTTCGCAGGCGAATGTTTCGATGACCGTATCGGCCGGTTCGACGGCGGGAAAGTCCTCGGGCCACCAGCGAACCTCTACCTTGCGACAGGTCTGTCGCACCAGCGCCGCGTCGATCTCCGGGCATAGCGCCGATAAAGGGCGCAGATCGTTTATCCACAGCCGGACGGCAATGTCGTGTTCCTCGGCCAACTGGCGCGCCAGCCTCCAGCTGACGGCGGCGTCGCCGTAATTGTCGATGACGGCGCAGAAAATATCCCAGCGCTGCATGGCCTCAGCCGGCGAGCCGTTCGATCTGCTGTTTGACTTTTTCCAGCGTCGCCCCGAAATCTTCTGCGCGCCGCTTTTCCTGTTCGACGACGGCAGCGGGCGCGCGGGCGACGAAACCGGGATTGCCCAGTTTCTGGGCGCATTTGTCGATTTCGCCCTGCAAGCGGATGATTTCCTTGTTCAGGCGGGCCGTTTCCGCTTCCTGGTCGATAGCGACCAGCAGCATGAGCCGGATATCGCCGACGATCGCGACTGGCGCATCGCCCGGCGGCAGCTCGGCGGCAAGCTTGACTTCGCTCAATTTGCCGAGCGCGGCGATATACGGCGCGAAGCCGGTTAACAGCGCGATATCGCCGCTCATCGCCAGCGGTACTTTCAGCGCCGGCGACAGGTTCATTTCGCCGCGCAGTCCGCGCGTGGTAGCGATGATTTCTTTCAGCACGGCGATGCGGCGGTCGGCTGCGGCATCGATTTTGCCGGTATCGGCGACCGGATAAGGCTGCGTCATGATGGTGTCGCCGTGTTTGCCGCATAACGGGGCGACGGTTTGCCAGAGTTCTTCGGTAATGAACGGAATGATGGGATGAGCGAGGCGGAGCGCGGCTTCGAGCACCCGGATCAAGGTCCGGCGCGTGGCCCGCGCCGCGTCTGCGTCGCCGCCGTTAAGCTGCACTTTCGCCAGTTCCAGGTACCAGTCGCAATATTCGTCCCAAATGAATTCGTACAGCGTGCGCGCCGCGATATCGAAACGATAATCGGCGAATGCCTGCGCGATATCGAGTTCCGCCTGTTGCAGCCGGCCCGCGATCCAGCGGTCGGCATCGCTGTAACTCAAGGGTAATCCGGTATCGAGGCCGACATCCTGGCCGTCGCAGTTCATCAGTACGAAGCGTGTGGCGTTCCAGAGTTTATTGCAGAAATTGCGATAGCCGTCGGCGCGCTGCAGGTCGAATTTGATGTCGCGGCCATGCGTCGCCAGACTGGCGAAAGTGAAGCGCACGGCGTCCGTACCGAACGCGCTGAACCCGTGGGGATAATCGACGCGGGTCTGTTTGGCGATGGCCGCCGCCTGTTTGGGATTCATCATCCCGCTGGTGCGTTTGGCGATCAGGCTATCCAGATCGATGCCGTCGATCAGGTCGAGCGGATCGATGACATTGCCCTTGGATTTGGACATTTTGTTGCCGTGCGCGTCGCGCACCAGACCGGTGACGTACACTTGGCGGAACGGCACTTTGCCGGTGAAATGCAGCGACATCATCACCATGCGGGCGACCCAGAAGAAAATGATGTCGAAACCGGTCACCAGCACGGAGCCGGGCAGGAAAGCCTCCAGTTCAGGCGTCTGCCCGGGCCATCCCAGGGTCGAAAACGACCAGAGGGCGGAAGAAAACCAGGTGTCGAGCACGTCTTCGTCGCGTTGCAGGATTTTGTCGCCGGCCAGGCGCTGCGCTTCGGCTTCGTCGCGGGCGACATAGATTTTGCCGTCGCTGTCGTACCAGGCTGGAATGCGATGGCCCCACCAGAGCTGGCGCGAAATGCACCAGTCCTGTATGTTTTCCAGCCATTGCCGATAGGTCGAAGTCCAGTTCTGCGGCACGAATTCAAGCTTGCCGCTGTCTACCGCCGCCAATCCCTGTTGCGCCATTTCCGTCATCGAGACGAACCACTGTTCGGTCAATAGCGGTTCGAGGACCGCATTGCTGCGATCGCCGCGCGGCACCGTCAGCTTGTGCGCTTCAGTGCGTGCCAGCTGGCCCAGTTCGCGCAATTCGGCCACCAGCTTTTCCCGTGCCGCATAACGGTCCAGGCCTCGATATCCGGGCGGACACAGATCATTCATCTTCGCGTCGGCAGTCAAAACGCTGATCGGTTCGAGCTTGTGCCGGACGCCTACCGCATAGTCGTTGAAATCGTGCGCCGGCGTGATTTTGACCGCGCCGGTGCCGAAGGCGGGATCGACGTAGGTATCGGCGATTACCGGAATGCTGCGGCCGGCGACCGGCAGGCGGACGTTGCGCCCGATCAGGTGCCGGTAGCGCGGGTCGTCGGGGTGAACGGCGACCGCGACGTCGCCGAACAGCGTTTCCGGACGGGTGGTGGCAACTTCGATAAAACCGGCTTCGCCTTCCAGCGGATACAGAATGTGCCACATGCTGCCATCTTCTTCGCTGGAGACGACTTCGAGGTCGGAAACCGCCGTGCCCAGCACCGGATCCCAGTTTACCAGGCGTTTGCCGCGATAAATCAGGCCTTCGTTGTAGAGCCGGACGAACACTTCGGTCACCGCGCTCGACAAGCCTTCGTCCATGGTGAAGCGTTCGCGCGACCAGTCGCAGGAAGCGCCCATCCGCCGCATCTGCGAGGTAATGGTCGAACCGGACTGGGCTTTCCATTCCCATACCTTGTCAAGAAAGGCGTCGCGGCCAAGATCGTGGCGGGAAATATTCTGCGCGTCGAGCTGGCGCTCGACGACGATTTGCGTGGCGATGCCCGCGTGATCGGTACCGGGCTGCCATAAGGTGTTATGTCCCTGCATGCGATGGTAACGGATCAGCGCATCCATGATGGTGTGCTGAAAAGCATGTCCCATGTGCAGCGTGCCGGTGACGTTGGGCGGCGGCAGCATGATGCAATAGTTGGCTCGATCCGGTGCCATGCCGGCGTGAAAATGGCCGGCCCGCTCCCAGTGTCGGTACCATCGTTGTTCTATGTCGCGGGGTTCGAAGCTTTTAGCGAGTTCCATGATGCACGGCGGCGTAGAGGAATAAACCTTGCATTATCCTAGAAATGACCGTTAACCGCTAGTCGGAACCGCTGTTGCAATGCCTTAACGATTTTCGTCATTCTGGAACGTTATGCCGCGGCGGTTGCATTCCGCGACTATGGTTTCATGGATAACGGCTTCGATATTCACCACCAGCTGCGGCAATAGTACAGCCAGCGTTTCGTCCATGGCGTGCTTGAGCCTGGGGGTAATCAGCGTATCGATCTGGGTTTTTAGCTGCGCATCGATGACGGCAAGAATCTGCCTGGCAATCTGATCGGCTGTTTCTCCGGATTGCGCGGCGGCATTTTCAGATTGACTGCCGGGTTCGGTGCCGGTAGCGCCGGCTTGAAATACCGCGTCGCCGAGCTTGACGATATCGGTGAGGACCGGAAAAGCGGGCTGCCTGCCGTCAGGAGGATGGGAGCCCTGAATAGCGGTTTCGGGCGCCAGCGACGAAGCCTGGTACTTGCCCATTAACTGCTGCATTTTGTCCAGCAAGGGTTCGTCCATATTATTTGCTCATATCGTGATGGGTCGTGGCGTAACCTCGTTGCTGATAAAACCGCCAGCGCTGCCGGGCAGAATTGCGGTCTGCGTCGTCGGTGCTGACGATTTCTATCAGCCGCTGGAACCGGCTGAAAAAAACCGGCGTGATGCCGTCGAGATTAATCAGTACGTCGCTGTGGGGAAGCTGTCCAATCTCGGCGCCCAGTACGATAGGCGTTTGCGGGGCATGTGCCGCGTCGGTGGCGCAATGCGGCAAAAAGCCGGCCGCAGGATCGCGCCACCAGGTTCGATCCAGTTCCGCCAGCATCCCGCTGTCGGTACTGTGAACCATGATATCGAGTCCGCGCCGGTAAGCCTTATGCGCGATCAACCGCGCCAGGACCAGTTTGTCCGGCGTGTTGGAATAAAAATCGACGGTCGTCATTTCACTGCAGCGCGCGCCAGCAGAAAATGCATCAACAAAGGCACCGGACGGCCGGTGCCGCCTTTTTCCTTGCCGGATTTCCATGCCGTGCCAGCGATATCCAGATGCGCCCAATTATATTTTTTGGTAAAGCGCGACAAAAAGCACGCGGCGGTAATCGAACCGGCGGGCCGTCCGCCGATATTGGCCATGTCGGCGAAATTGCTGTCGAGCTGGCTCTGGTAATCTTCCCATAACGGCATCCGCCAGGCCCGGTCGTGCGCTGCCTGACCGGCGCGTTCCAGTTCGCCTGCCAATGCGTCGTCGTCGGTAAACAGGCCCGAGACATGATGCCCCAGCGCTATGACGCAGGCGCCGGTCAGCGTGGCGATGTCGATTACGGCGGCGGGCTCGAAACGCTCGGCATACGTCAGCGCATCGCATAATATCAGGCGTCCTTCGGCATCGGTATTGAGGATTTCTATCGTTTGGCCCGACATGGAAGTGACGATATCCCCGGGTTTGACCGCCTGTCCGTCGGGCAGGTTTTCGCAACTGGGGATAATGCCGACCAGATTCAGCGGCAATTTGAGTTCGGCGGCAGCGCGCATCGTGCCCAGTACGCTTGCCGCGCCGCACATGTCGTATTTCATTTCGTCCATCTCGGCGGCGGGCTTGAGCGAAATGCCGCCGGCATCGAAGGTTATGCCTTTACCTACCAGCACGATCGGCGCATCGGTTTTTTTGCCGCCGTTATGGCGTAATATTATGAATTTTGGGGGCTGACGGCTGCCTTGCGTCACGGCGAGCAAAGCGCCCATGCCCAGTTTTTCCATATCTTTCTGTTCGAGAACCTCGCATTTGAGCGAAAATTCCTTACTCAGGCCCTGTGCCTGCTCGGCCAGATAGGTAGGCGTGCAGATATTGCCCGGCAAATTGCCGAGGTCCTTGGCGAGCTCTACCCCGGCTGCAATGGCCTGACTTCGGGCCAGAGCGGTTTCAGCAGCTTTGCTGTTGGCGGGCTCAACGATTAGCGTGAGTTTTTTCAGCGCTTTTGCCGGCTCATCTTTTTTGCTTTTTAATTTGGCGGCCACGTAGCGCTGCCCCTGAGCGGCGAGAACGGTCTGTTCGATTTTCCAGCTCAGATCGGCGTTTGCCACCGTCTCTTCCAGCAGGTATAGTGCAGCGTTGGGAGAACCGGTCTGGTTGATCCCGGCCAGGGCGGCATTGATGCCGGTCAGGAAGGCCTTGCGGTCGAACTCCTTGGCTTTGCCCAAACCTACGAGCAGGACGCGGTCGTTATGTATATCGGGAACATGATGCAGCATCAGGGTGCTGCCGACGCGTCCCTCCATGTCTCCCATCGCCAGGATTTTCGATATATACCCCTGGCTGAGGCTATCCAACTGGAGTCCGCTGGCGGATAATTGGCGCGACTCATAGACACCGACGACGATGCACGTGGCACGTTGTTTTTCCGGTTGCGTGTTTTTTATGCTAAATTCCACGAGATGCTCCTGATATATGAATGAATACCGTTCATTATTTGCAGTCTTCCGTTAAAAGTCAAAATTAAGAAATTTTATTATGCTTTTTCGACGCGCTTTACTGCGTGAGCTCATTTTTAATTACCTCGGTGTATTTCTGGTACTGCTGACGATCACTTTGACTACGCTGTTTATTCGCTTGCTCGGCGAAGCGGCGCGGGGCGAACTGGCGATCGAAGCGGTACTGGCTTTCCTGGGCTTCGGCATTTTCAATTTTTTGCCGCTGTTATTATCCCTGTCGCTGTTTATTTCCATAATCATGTCGTTATCGCGCGCTTACCGCGAAAGCGAAATGGTCGTATGGTTCAGCGCAGGGTTGAGCCTGACTGCGTGGGTCAGGCCGATTCTGACGTTTTCCCTGCCGGTCGTGCTGGCGATAGCGGTATTGAATCTGGGAGTTATTCCCTGGGCGCTGAGCAAAAAGGATGAATTCAGGCAATTGCTCGACAGTCGCGACGAGCTGTCGATTATTTCGCCGGGCATGTTTACGGAATCCAAGCAGGCGGACAAGGTTTATTTTGTCGAAGGCCTGGAAGCCAACGGCACGAAGGTGAAAAAAGTATTCGTGCAATCGATGGAAAACAACAAGCTCGGAATCACCGTCGCACGAACCGGCACACATCGGCAATTACCCAACGGCGAACGCTATCTGGTCCTGGAAAACGGCAGGCGGTACGAAGGCATCCCGGGTCAGGCCGATTACAAGATTGCCGAATTCGGCCGTTACTGGATGCGGCTTGAACCCCAGTCGGCCGTGATTCATCGCGATTACGGCGCGAATTCGCTGCCTACCCGCACTTTGCTCGAACAGCCCACCCCGGTCAATCTGGCGGAATTCGTCTGGCGTTGCGGATTTCCGATCAGTGCCGCGATACTCGCGCTGATGGCGGTTCCGCTCAGTTTCGTCAATCCCCGTGCCGGTCGTTCCTTTAACCTGATCCGGGCGCTGCTGATTTTCGTCATTTATAACAATCTGCTCGGCATCATGGAAGCCTGGGTCGAACAGCAGAAGCTGTCGTTCTGGGTCGGCCTGCTCAGCGTTCACATGCTGATGGCGATCGTTATGCTGCTGATGTACTATCAGCGCTTGACGATGCGTAAGGGCTGGCGTTGATGAGGATTATCGTCCGCTATCTGACGACCGAGGTTCTTGCCGCCTCTGCTTTCGTGTTTACGGCGCTGATGACGCTGTTTGCGCTGTTCGATCTGATGAACGAGCTCGATTCGCTGGGGAAGGGCGCTTACAGTTTCTGGCGCATTCTTTTTTATGTCGTATTGAGCGTGCCGGGACATATGTATGAATTATTGCCGGTCGCAGCCCTGATCGGTACGCTGGTCGCCTTGTCGCGCCTGGTCGAAAACTCCGAGTTTACCATCATGCTGGTATCGGGGCTGTCGATCCGGCGCATCGCCGTGTATCTGATGGTGATCGGTTTGCTGTTTACCGTCCTGAGCTTCGTTTTCGGCGAAATCATCGCCCCTGCCAGCGACCGCTATGCCGAGCAGGTCAAGCTTAAAGCGACCCATGCTCTCGTCGCCCAGTCGTTTCGTTCGGGTTTGTGGGTGCGCGACGACTATAATTTCATTAATGTACGCGAGGTGACGCCGGACGGCGGCCTGCGCGACATCAATGTCTATACCTTCGACGACCGGTTTCGTTTACTGCGCATATATCGAGCCGCCGTCGGCACTTTTCTGCACGACAACGTCTGGCAGCTGTCGCAGATCGACGAAACGAAATTTACCGATGCCGGCATCCAGGTTGCCCATTACCCGTCTACCGAATGGCATTCGGTGTTAACGCCGAGCATCATGAACGTATTGCTGGTCGCACCGGAAAAAATGTCGGCGTTCGATCTATGGGCATATATCGAACATCTGCATGCCAATCATCAGCCCAGCAAGCGCTACGAAATCGCGTTGTGGAGCAAACTGATTTATCCTTTTGCAGCGCCGGTGATGATACTGCTGGCATTGCCTTTCGCCTACCACCGGCCCCGCGCAGGCTCGGTGAGTACGCGCGTATTCGCGGGAATCATGCTGGGGCTGGGCTATCATCTGTTCAATCGCCTGTTCGCCTATATCGGCCTGCTTAACGACTGGCCGCCTATCGTCAGCGTGCTGGTGCCGACGCTGGCATTTTTACTGCTCGGTATCGTTTTGCTGCTGCGGGTGGAGCAACGGTAGAACGATAGCCCCCCGATTCCGTCAGCCGTTACAGGAAACGAGGCGCGTTCCCGCCAGGCGGTCGTGCAGGAATTGCCGGTCGCGATCGAATATCGCCCATAACTGGCTGATGCCGATTAAAAACGTTGCCAGCAAAAAACGAATAAAGGCATGATGCAGCTTTAACTTGTTTCCTGCCGAAGTGGTCAGCCTTATCCTCCAGGTTTTCATGGCGAGCGACTGTCCCCTGGACCAGAACCAGGTAAAATAAACGGCAATGACCGCCAGCAGATAAAACCGCAATACCGTTTTAAATGCGGGCGACTGCGCATTATGAGTCAGGCTGATGAAAAGATAATCTGCAATAAACAGCAATGCGAGCAGCAACAGGGCTTCGTAGAGCATCGCGCCGAAACGTCGTATCAAACCGGCGGCAGGGAGTGGAGTCGTCATGGTTCTATCAATCGGTTTCGCCAAAACGATATTATCTATCAATTTTGCGCTCAGCGGGTTTAGTGTATAAAATGCGTTGTTCATCCCCGTATTTCATCTATGCGTATTGGTGCCTTTACCCTTAATAACAATCTGATCGTCGCGCCCATGGCCGGCGTCACAGATCGCCCGTTTCGGCAATTATGCAAACGGATGGGCGCGGGCATGGCCGTGTCGGAAATGGTGACTTCCAATTCGCTGCTGTACGGTTCCGCTAAAACGCAGCGACGCGCCAACCATGACGGCGAAGTCGATCCGATTTCGGTCCAGATTGCCGGGTCCGATCCTGCCATGATGGCGGATGCGGCGCGCTATAATGCTGAACGCGGCGCGCAGATCATCGATATCAACATGGGTTGTCCGGCAAAGAAAATCTGCAACGTGATGGCCGGATCGGCATTATTGCAGGACGAGCCTCTGGTTGCGCGGATACTGGCAGCGGTAGTCGCGGCTGTGCCGGACGTGCCCGTGACCTTGAAAATCCGCACCGGCTGGGACAAGCATAACAAGAACGCTCTGGCTATTTTGAATATCGCCGAAGGTAGCGGCATACAGGCGTTGGCGATGCATGGGCGGACGCGGGCCTGCGGGTATGCCGGCCAGGCCGAATACGATACCATAGCCGCGGTCAAGGCGGCCGCACGAATTCCGGTCATCGCCAACGGCGACATCACTACGCCGGAAAAAGCCCGGTTCGTTTTGAGCTATACCGGTGCCGACGCGATAATGATAGGGCGGGCAGCGCAAGGGCGTCCGTGGATATTCAGGGAAATCGATTATTTTCTGCAAACCGGCCGGCATTTGCCGCCGCCGGAAGTTTCGGAAATCCATCGCGTACTCAGACAGCATCTTTACGATCTCTACGAATTTTACGGCGAACAGGCCGGCGTCCGTATCGCGCGCAAACATATTTCATGGTATACCAAGGGTTTGTACGATTCGGCGGTATTCCGTCACGCAATGAACCAGTTGCAAACTTTAGAACAGCAGGTGTCGGCCGTAGACGATTTTTTCGACCAGTGCCGTGCGCATGGCAAAAATCTTGCTTATGCAACGGACGACAGCCTCACTGAAGAAACCTAAAGCCAGGTAGAACATAATGAATAAAGACAATGAAATTGCGGCCTGTATCGAACGCGCGATGGAATCCTATCTGCGTGACCTGGATGGGGAAATTCCTTCCGGAATATACGATATGGTACTTGCCTGCGTAGAACAGCCCCTGATTGAAATCGTGCTGAATTTTGCCGAGGGCAATCAAACCCGCGCTGCGGATTATCTGGGTATCAACCGCAATACCTTACGCAAAAAAATGGCGCGTTACGGCATACAATAATCAACGTTGGTCAATTATCTTCAGGATGTTTCATGGCTCATATAAAACGAGCGCTTATCAGCGTCTCCGACAAAACAAATGTTATCGCGCTGGCGCAAGGCCTGCATGATCTGAATATCGAAATACTGTCTACCGGCGGTACCGCTACGCTACTGGCGGCACACGGCATCCCGGTGACGGAGGTTGCCGATTACACCGGCTTTGAGGAAATGCTGGATGGGCGGGTAAAAACGCTGCACCCCAAAATTCACGGCGGCATACTGGCGCGCCGCGATCTGCCGGAGCACGCCGAAGCAGTGCGGCAGGCGGGCATTCCTTATATCGATCTGGTGGTAGTGAACCTGTATCCGTTTAGCCAGACGATCGCCCGGGCCGATTGCCGTCTCGCCGATGCTATAGAGAATATCGATATAGGCGGCCCCGCAATGGTGCGTTCGGCAGCGAAAAATTACCAGCATGTAGCGGTCGTGACCGATCCGGCGGATTATGCCGGCATCCTGAACGAACTTGATGCGGCCGCCGGAACCGTGTCGGCAGAAACGTGTTTCGCATTGGCGCGCAAGGCATTTTCGCATACCGCGCACTACGACAGCGCGATCGCCAATTACCTGACCGCTCGCGAAACGAACGGCGGCGTGACGGTCTTTCCGGCGCGGCTCAATCTTCAGTTCGACCGGGTGCAGACGATGCGCTATGGCGAAAACCCCCATCAGGAAGCGGCATTCTATCGGGATATCCAGCCTGTGGCCGGAAGTCTCGCGCATTTTACCCAGCTGCAAGGCAAAGCCTTGTCTTATAACAATATCGCCGACAGCGACGCGGCCTGGGAATGCGTTAAAACGTTCGTGCAGCCGGCCTGCGTTATCGTCAAACATGCCAATCCCTGCGGCGCCGCCGCGGCGGAAGATTGCGCGAGCGCTTATCGCATGGCGTTCGCGGCGGATAGCACGTCGGCATTCGGTGGTATCATAGCCTTTAATCGCGAAGTCGACGAAAGCGCGGCCCTCGCCGTCACGCAGCAGTTCGCCGAAGTATTGATTGCGCCGGCTTACAGTGCCGCGGCGCGGGCCGTGCTGGCGAATAAAGTTAATTTGCGCGTACTGGCCGTACCGCTGGCGCACGAAGCGAATGCGCTGGAATTGAAACGCGTCGGCGGCGGTCTGCTGGTGCAGACGGCGGATAATTTTAATATCCGTGCCGAGGATTTGCGCGTGGTGTCGGCAATCCAGCCAAGCGCCACACAAATCGAGGACATGCTGTTCGCCTGGCGGGTAGCGAAATTCGTAAAATCGAACGCCATCGTTTTCGCAGCGCAAGGCCGTACGCTGGGAATCGGCGCCGGTCAGATGAGCCGGATCGATTCGACCAAGATCGCGGTAATCAAGGCGGCGGACGCGCATTTATCGCTGGCGGGTTGCGCGGTGGCGTCGGACGCGTTTTTTCCGTTCCGTGACGGTGTCGACGTACTGGCGGCGGCGGGAGCGAAAGCGGTGATTCAGCCGGGCGGCAGCGTCAAGGACGAGGAAGTGGTTGCGGCAGCGAATGAGCATGGAATTGCCATGGTATTTACCGGGCACCGTCATTTCCGTCATTGAACCCGGTTGGGTTCTGGTTGCAGGCTGAGAGCGAGAGCAATCAGGAGCAGGGTATTTGCAGCGCGCTCTGTCCTGTTGCGGAAAAGCTGTCGAATCGCACTGCCGTTGAAAAGAAGGCGGTACCGGACCGGATTGTGGCGATGCGGATAGCGCAATCATGATCGGGATATTTCCAACCATACGATTAGCGTTTTGATCAAAATGAATATACTAGTTATTGGATCCGGAGGTCGCGAGCATGCCTTGGCATGGCGGCTGGCGCAATCGCCGCGCGTTGCCAAAGTATTCGTCGCTCCGGGAAATGCCGGCACGGCGGCGGAAAAAGAATTGACTAATGTTCCCATTACATCGATTCCCCTGCTGCTCGAATTTGCCCGCCACGAGCAGGTCGTGTTGACTGTTGTCGGGCCGGAAACGCCCTTGGCGGCCGGCATCGTCGACGAGTTCCGGGCGAAAGGGCTGAAGATATTCGGACCGACGAAAGCGGCTGCCCAACTGGAAGCTTCCAAGGATTTTGCCAAGAGTTTCATGCTCCGGCACGGTATTCCTACCGCTGCATACCAGACCTTTACCAATGCGGCTGCCGCGCAGGCGTATATCCGGTCTGCCGGTGCGCCCATCGTCGTCAAGGCGGACGGACTCGCGGCTGGCAAGGGGGTAGTGGTCGCACAGACAGTCGAAGAGGCCTGCGCAGCGGTCGATATGATGCTGGAAGACAATCGGCTGGGCGATGCCGGGGCGCGCGTAGTGGTCGAAGAATTTTTAACCGGGGAAGAAGCCAGCTTTATCGTGTTGTGCGACGGCGAGCATGTTTTGCCCCTTGCGACCAGCCAGGACCACAAGCGGCTCGGCGACGGCGACACCGGACCCAATACCGGCGGAATGGGCGCTTATTCGCCCGCTCCGGTCGTGACGCCGGAAATTTACGCGAAGACGCTGCGCGAAGTCATCATGCCGGTGATGGCGGGCATGAAGAAGGCCGGTACGCCTTATACGGGTTTTCTGTATGCGGGGCTGATGATCGATGCCGCCGGCAATATCAAGGTTCTGGAATTCAATTGCCGCCTGGGCGACCCCGAAACGCAGCCGATCATGCTGCGCCTTAAATCCGATTTGCTGCAATTGCTCGAACACGGCGTCAACGGCACTCTCAATACGATAGAAGCGGTATGGGATCGACGGGTAGCCCTGGGCGTGGTGCTCGCGGCAGAAAACTACCCGAACGCGCCGAAACTGGGCGATCCGATTAGCGGCATACCGAAAAACGAAGAAGATTTTCACGTGTTTCATGCCGGAACCCGGCTGCAGGACAAACAGCCTGTTACCAGCGGCGGTCGCGTGATGTGTGTGACGGCATTGGGCGACAGCATCAAGATTGCGCAGCGTCGCGCTTATGAGATCGCGCAGCAGATTAAATTCGACGGATGTCAGATGCGTCGCGACATCGGTTATCGGGCTATCGATCGTAAAAAATGAGCCATGGCGTTGTCGATAAAACATACATTAAGGGCAGGCAGGCAATAATTTGAAACGGGGAAATTTCAATGCGGTCATGGCCTATCCCACCGAATCATGTTACGGTCTGGGGTGCGATCCGCGTTCGCGGAGAGCCGTGTTGCGTATTTTGCGCCTGAAGCGCAGACCGCAGGCAAAGGGACTGATTTTGATTGCAGCCGACCCGCATCAGCTTAAACCGTTTGTGCAGCCTGACGCCCTGCAGCAGGCTGTCGAATCCGGGTACTGGCCCGGACCGGTCACTCTGTTGCTGCCGGCCTCTTCCCGCTGTCCGGTCTGGGTTCGAGGGCGGCATGCTTCGGTAGCGGTGCGGCATACAGCCCACCTTCCGGCGGCCCGGTTATGCCGGCGTCTGGGGACGGCGCTGGTTTCGACCAGCGCCAATCGCAGCGGGCAGCGGGCGCTCAAACGCACAGGCCAGGTTTTGCACGCCTTCGGCAACCGGGTGAAAGTGATACGCGGTAATATCGGTCGTTCCCGCCGCCCGTCAATGATCAAGGATTTGGCGACGGGCCGTATTTTGCGCAATTGAGATGGAAATTTGTGCCGCATGGAAATGAGTGTCATTCGTGCTGCGCTTGTCAGGCTGAAATTTCAGGGATAGGGGGCGTGTTGGATAGCGTAGCGGTCAAGGATTTTCTGCTGCAATTACAAAGCTTAATCGTGGAGCGGATGGAACAGGTCGACGGCAGCTCGTTTTTGCGCGATAGCTGGCAGCGAAACGAAGGCGGCGGCGGTTTGAGTTGCGTCCTGGAAAACGGCGGCGTACTGGAACGGGGGGGCGTGAATTTTTCGCATGTCTACGGCGCCAGGCTGCCGCCTTCGGCTTCGGCGGCGCATCCCGAAGTGACAGGCAGAGGCTTTGAAGCGATGGGCGTATCGCTGGTATTTCATCCGCGAAATCCGTATGCGCCGACCGTCCACTTCAATCTGCGTTTTTTCATGGCGACCCAGGCCGGTGCCGAACCGGTATGGTGGTTCGGCGGCGGAATGGATTTGACGCCGTATTACGGTTTCGAAGAAGACGCCGTTCATTTTCACCGGATGTGCCGCAATGCGCTCGACCCGTTCGATCGGGACTATTATCCGCGTTTCAAAGCCTGGTGCGACGAATACTTCTTTTTGAAGCATCGCAACGAACCGCGCGGCATCGGCGGTATCTTTTTCGACGATTTTACCGGTTCCGGTTTCGATGGCAGCCTGCAAATGATGCAAAGCATAGGCGCGCATTTCCTTTCGGCTTATGTGCCGATACTGGAACGGCGCAAAGATACCCCTTACGCCGAACGCGAACGTGAATTTCAGGCCTTTCGTCGAGGCCGTTATGTGGAATTCAACCTGGTCCAGGACAGAGGGACCCTGTTCGGGCTGCAATCGCAGGGCCGCACCGAATCGATACTGATGTCGATGCCGCCTAACGCCCGTTGGGCTTATCAATGGCAGCCTGCTGACGGCACGGAAGAAGCCCGTTTATACAGCGATTTTATTATCGGGAAAAACTGGCTGGACGCTCGCTGATACGCGCATGACCATGAAACGTATTTATTATTTCGTCGCAGGCGGCGGCATCGTAACCGCAATTGCCGTAGCAGGCCTGATTGCGTGGGAATTCAGCAGTTCTACCCTGCAAGCCCGGTATTTGAGCAGATATGCGGCCGGAATGCGATATCATGTCGCGAACGGCCCGAGTCCGGCGCTTCGTTTCCCCGATCACGGACCTGCCGATTTTCGTGCCGGCTATATCGCCTTGCCCGCGATTACGCAGCGCCTGAAGGAACGAGGCTTCGAAATTCAGCAGCAGGCACGGATCAATTCGTCCATGCAGCGGATGGCGGATTTCGGTTTGAATCTGCCCTATCATGAACAAGACCAGACCGGTTTGACGATCGTCGACGACACCGGCCACACAATGTTCGAGAGCCGGACTCCGCAACGCGTGTATGCCCGTTTCGACTCGATTCCGCCTTTGTTGCGCAATAGCCTGCTGTTTATCGAAAATCGCGAACTGTTGCGGACCGACTGGCCCAAACGCAATCCTGCGGTGCAATGGGATCGCCTGGCGCAAGCCGTGATCGATAAGCTGGTGCAAATCGTAAAGCCGGGTCATGACGTACCCGGCGGCAGCACCCTGGCTACCCAAATTGAAAAATACCGGCATTCTCCCTTTGGTCTCACGCTGACCATGCAGGATAAATGGCAGCAGATGGCATCGGCATCGGTGCGGGCGTACCTGGACGGCCCGGACACGACGGCGACGCGTCAGCGGCTGGTGCTGGACTATTTGAATACGGTGCCGTTGTCGGCGGTTCCCGGAACCGGGGAAGTGGTGGGCTTGCCCGATGCGTTATGGGACTGGTACGGACTCGATTATCGCATGGTCGACCGGTTGCTGACCGCCGCGCGGCCGGACGCTGCAACCGGTTACGCCTACAAGCACGCGTTGTCGCTGTTGATCGCACAACGCAAGCCTTCGTTTTATCTGAATTTTCATCGCCGGGCGCTGGAGGCGCTGACCAATGCGCATTTGCGGCTGCTGGCCCGCGAAGGCGTTATCAGTCCGGCGCTGCGCGATGCCGCGTTGGCTGCGCCGTTAACGTTTCATCCCAGAAAATCGCTGCCGTATCGCGATTTCGTCCAGCAGAAAGCGGCGAATTTCCTGCGCGAGCATCTGGCGGTTCTGCTGGATGTGCCGCGGCTGTATGATGTCGACCACCTCGACCTGACCGCTGCCACGACTTTGAATGCCCCGGCGCAAACGGCGGTCAGTCGATTCCTGTTAAGCCTGAATAGCGCGCAGGGCACCGCCGGCCTCGGCATTTACGGCAAAAACCTGCTCACCCCGGAAAACGATTTGAATAAAATCATCTACAGTTTCACGCTCTACGAAATCGCGCCTCAAGGCGCATTGTTGCGGATACAGGCCGATAACCTGAATCAGCCTTTCGATATCAATAAAGGCGCGAAACTCGATCTGGGTTCCACGGCCAAGTTGCGGACGCTGATCAGCTATCTCGAAATCGTCACCGCATTGCGCGATCGGTATCAGACGATGTCGCCAGCCCAATTAAAAACTGAAGCCGAAACCGCCTCCGACCCGATTTCGAACTGGGCGGCGAATTATTATCTGCACAGCACCGACAAATCGCTGTTATCCATGCTGGAGGCGGCGATGGACCGGCATTATTCCGCTTCGACGTCGACGGTTTTTTTTACCGGCGGCGGTCTGCACCGCTTCGTCAATTTCAACAAGGACGACGATAGCCGGGAAATGGATTTATGGGACGCGACGCGGAATTCGGTCAATCTGGTGTTCATTCGTTTGATGCGCGATATTACTTTATATTATATCGCGCAAAATCCGCAAACTGCCGTGCTGAAACTCAAAGGCGCCGATAACCCGGCCCGCCGGTTTTATCTGGAACGTTTCGCAGACCGGGAAGGACAGCAGTTTCTGTTGCGTTTCCATAAAAAATACCGGGATAAATCGCCGCAGCAGATGACGGAACAGTTATTTGACGCGATGCATCCCGGCGTTACGCGAATGGCGGCAGTGTTTCGTTATCTCGCGCCGCGGGCGAGCTTCGATCAATTCGAGCTGTTTTTGCGCAGCCGTGCCGCGGCAAAAGACATGCCGGACGACCGGAAGCTGTCGAAACTTTATCTCGAATTTGCACCGGGAGCCTACAGCCTGGCCGATCTTGGATACATCGCGCAAATTCATCCGTTAGAGCTCTGGCTGGTCGGATATATGCGCAATCATCCGGCCGCGAATTACGCCGATGTCGTCGCCGCCAGCCGCGATCAGCGCATTGCGGTCTATCGCTGGCTATTCCGGACCAGCCGCAGGAATGCTCAGGACCGCCGTATCCACAGCCTGCTCGAAGTCGAAGCGTTTGAAAAAATTCATCAGGACTGGAAGCGGCTGGGTTATCCGTTCGACAGTCTGGTGCCGTCGTATGCCACGGCAATCGGGACGTCGGCCGATCGGCCGGCAGCGCTTGCGGAATTGATGGGCATCGTGGTCAATAACGGCGTAAAATTGCCAGCGATATCGATCCGGAAATTGAGTTTCGCCGTCGGTACGCCTTACGAAACCGTTTTCGTGCATAAACCGCCGCGGGGCGAGCGTCTGCTGCCGGCAGCGTTAACGCAAGTGGTGCGGCGCGCGCTGCAAGGCGTAGTCGAACGCGGCACGGCGGTACGTTTGCGCGGCGCTTTCAAAGATGCGCAAGGTAATCCTATAATTATGGGAGGGAAAACCGGCACCGGCGATCATCGTTTCGATACGTTCGATGCAAACGGCAACGTGCTGACTTCCCGGGTGGTCAACCGGACGGCGACGATGGTGTTTTTTATCGGCGACCGTTTCTTCGGCACCATGACTGCGCTGGTGCGGGGCGAAGCGGCGGCGAATTACAGTTTTACCAGCGCTTTGCCGGCGCAACTGATCAAGGAGATGAGTCCATTGTTGACGCAGGTTTTAACGGTACCGGATTATCGTGTGCTGCCTGTAGCTGCGCGAGAGCGGCCAGGCACGGCATCGGTTGAGTCCGGATATGACAATGTCGATCCGATGCCGATGCTATTCGGACCGACAATAGAAGGCTATGCGCCGAAACTATTCTGCCTGTCTGACGGCAGACGGAATTAAGATCGAAAAAATTATGCAATTGCTCGCTTTCGGTATCAATCATCAGACCGCACCGCTGAATATCCGGGAGCGGGTCGCATTCCATGCGGAACGGATGGAGGCGGCGCTGCGCGATTTCATCAAGACCGGAACGGTGAAGGAAGCCGCAATCCTGTCGACCTGCAACCGCACGGAAGTGTATTGCAATGCCGTAGACCGCGATGCAGCGCAGGACTGGCTAGCGAATTATCATCAACTGAGCCGCCTGAGCATCGATCCCTATCTGTATGCGTTGCCCGATACCGCCGCCGCCCGCCATGCGTTCCGCGTCGCATCGGGGCTGGATTCGATGGTGCTGGGAGAAACCCAGATTCTGGGGCAGATGCGCCAGGCCGCCCGGGTCGCCGAGCAGGCCGGCACGCTGGGCATCGTTTTGCATAAATTATTTCAGCAGACGTTCGCGGTGGCGAAAGACGTGCGAACCACGACGGAAATCGGCGCCAGTTCCGTGTCGATGGCGGCGGCGGCAGTGCGTTTGGCCGAGCGGATATTCCCCAGCATCGCCGAGCAGAACGTGCTGTTTATCGGCGCCGGCGAAATGATCGAGCTGTGCGCGGCGCATTTCGGCGCGCGCCATCCCAAACACATGCTGGTGGCGAACCGTACCGTCGCCCGGGCAGCTGCGCTGGCCGATCGCTATCAGGGCGCGGCGATCGCCCTGCACGAACTGCCCGAGCATCTGGCAAATTACGATATCGTCGTGACCAGCACCGCGAGCCCGTTACCGATACTGGGCAAGGGCATGGTGGAGCGCGCGCTGAAAGCGCGTCGCCACCGGCCGATGTTCATGGTGGATCTGGCCGTGCCGCGCGATATCGAGGCTGAAGTGGGCGAATTGTCCGACGTATTTTTGTACAGCGTCGACGATCTCGGCAGCATCGTTCAGCAGGGCCTGAGCAACCGGCAATCGCAAGTGAGTCAGGCCGAAGGCATTATTGAAGCCAGCGTACAGCAATTTTCGCACTGGATGGAAACGCGGGAAGTAGTGCCGACTATCCGCAGTCTGCGCGATCAGGCCGAACGCGTACGGCGCAATGAAGTCGAGCGGGCGATGAAATTGCTGGCGCGGGGCGACGAACCTGCGGAAGTTCTCGAAATCCTGTCCCGCAGCCTGACCAATAAATTTCTGCATCATCCTACCCATGCCCTTAATCATGCCGACGATATGGAGCGCCAGGAACTGGTGGCGCTACTGTCGCGGCTCTATTCGCTGCACTCCGAATGAAACCCACTCTGCTGAAAAAACTCGCTCAGCTGACTGAGCGGCTGGAAGAAATAGATCGTTTGCTCGCCGTGGAAACGGTCGTCTACGATATGGACAATTACCGCAAACTGACGCGCGAGCATGCCGAGATATCGCCGGTAGTCAATCTGTATCGGGCCTATGCCCAAACCGAAGCGGATCTTGCCGGCGCGGTTGAAATGCTCGGCGATGCCGAGATGAAGGAACTGGCGGAAAGCGAAATCAGCGACAGCAAAATACGTTTGCTCGACCTTGAAAACCAGTTGCAGTCGGCATTGCTGCCGAAAGACGCCAACGACGAACGCAATATTTTCCTGGAAATCCGCGCCGGCACCGGCGGGGACGAGTCGGCCCTGTTTTCGGGCGATTTATTACGCATGTACCTGCGCTATGCCGAGCGGCAGCGCTGGAAAGTGGAAATTATCTCCGAAAGCATGAGCGAACTGGGCGGCTATAAAGAAGTGATCGTCAAGATCATAGGCCGCGGCGCCTATTCGCGACTCAAATTCGAGTCCGGCGGCCATCGCGTGCAACGCGTCCCGACGACCGAAACGCAGGGCCGCATCCATACGTCGGCCTGTACGGTCGCGGTCATGCCGGAAGCCGACGAGGTAGCCGAGGTCAATCTTAATCCGGCCGATTTGCGTATCGATACGTACCGGGCCAGCGGCGCAGGCGGCCAGCATATCAACAAAACCGATTCGGCGGTGCGGATCACTCATATTCCGACCGGTATCGTGGTGGAATGTCAGGACGATCGTTCGCAGCATAAAAACAAAGCCCAGGCGCTGTCGGTGCTGGCGGCGCGCATCAAGGACAAGCAATTGCGCGACATCGCGGCAAAAGAAGCGGCAACGCGCAAATCGCTGGTCGGCAGCGGCGATCGCTCGGAACGGATACGCACCTATAATTTTCCGCAAGGCCGGATTACCGACCATCGCATCAATTTAACCTTGTATAAAATCGACGCCATTATGGACGGCGATCTTGACGAGTTGCTGGCCGGGCTGGCGGGCGAGTATCAGGCCGAACTGCTGGCGGCGATGGGTGAGTAGGCTCGGCGATTTATTGCGGCAGGATGAAACGAGACTGGCGCAGATTTCGGGCATGCCGATAGCGGAAGCGCGTTTCGAGGCGCAACTGCTGATGGCGCATGCGTTACGGGTAAACCGTGCGTGGCTGCTGGCTCACGACCGTGATCCGCTGCCGGACGAAGCGGCGGCGAGCTATCGCGGCTATCTCGAACGGCGACTGCGCGGCGAACCGGTGGCGTATATCTTCGGCGAAAAAGAGTTTTACGGCTTACTGCTCACCGTCAATGCCGACGTACTGATTCCTCGTCCCGAAACCGAATTGCTGGTAGATCTGGCGCTGGAGCGCATGCCGGCGGACGAACCGCTGCAAGCGCTCGATCTCGGTACTGGCAGCGGAGCAATTGCGCTGGCGCTGGCCAAATTCCGTCCCCTGGGACGTTACCTGGCCGTCGATGCCAGTGCCGCCGCGCTGCAGGTAGCACGAGGGAATGCCGCTCGCCTGCAATTGCGAAATGTGCATTTTCTGGAAAGCGACTGGTGGCGGAATGTGTCGATTGCATCGAAATTCAACGTAATAGTCAGCAATCCGCCGTATATCGCTGCCGGCGATCGTCATTTGCAGGCGGGGGATTTGCGTTTCGAACCTCTGCATGCGCTGGCGGCAGGAACGACCGGTCTGGACGATTTGCAGACCATCGTCGGGGGAGCGCGGGATTATCTGGCCCCCGGCGGTAGCCTGTTGCTCGAGCACGGATATGAGCAAGGAGCCGCCGTTCGGCAGCTGCTGGCCGCCGCCGGTTTTGGGGATATACAGACCCATCGCGATCCGGGCGGCCGCGAGCGGGTGACGGCCGGCAAAATAAAACCGGACTGAATACGTCCGGTTCCAGATATTTGCGGTTGAACGACTTAATCCCGATTGCCCGCCAACGCCATGAGCAGATTGAGCAGATTGACGAAAATATTGTAGATATCCAGGTAAATCGCCAGCGTAGCCATCACATAATTGGTTTCGCCGCCCAGGATGACGCGGCTGATGTCAAACAGCAGATAGCCGGAGAAAATCATGATGGCGATGGCGGAAATCGCCAGCGAGGCGGCCGGAATATGGAAAAACATATTCGCCAGCGATGCCAGGATCAGCATGACCAAGCCCACGAACAGAAACTTGCCCAGGAAACTGAAATCCTTTTTGGTGACGGTCGCAATCGTGGCGAGCGTCAGGAAAATCGCCCCCGTACCGCCCGCCGCCATGCCGACCAGCTGGCCGCCGTTGCGGAAGTGCAGCGCCACCTGCAATATCGGGCCTAACATCAGGCCGAAAAAGAAAGTCGCTGCCAGCAGCAGCAGTACGCCCAACCCGTTGTTGCGGTTGGCGGAAATCCCCATGAACAGAGCGAACATGACGGCCAGCATGCCGACCATCGCCAGCAGAGGATGCTGCGCCATGAAACCGAAGCGCAGGCTCATGCCGATAAAAGCCCCGATCACGGTAGGGATCATGGTCAGACCGAGCATCATGTAAGTATTGCGCAATACTTTTTGCTGGCTGACAGCGAGTTGTGACGTATTGTTAAACGTTTGAAAATTAGGTTGCATACTTACCTCACAATGAAAAACCTGTACAGAGACATAGACTATAGCACGCAGGTTAAAGTTGCAAGACAAGTCACGGAAAAATCAGTATAAATCTCCCATTCAGGTTTTGCCGGATTACTCCGATAATCCATTAGGACAGATGTATTTTCCGGGTCCGGGCGGAGGATTGCGATAAGGGCGGAACATGGAAGCAAATATAAAAAATGCCGAAGATTGGCTGCAGTTTTTTGAAACAGCCGAAATTCCTGTACTCAAGCGTACCGTGCGGGAATTGGCGGTTCTGCAGGACGATACCGAGCAGTTGAGCGTGCGTGCGGTTACGGAGGTAATCATGCACGACCCGCTGCTGACCGTGGTGCTGTTGCGTTATTTGCAGCGGCATAAGCATGATACCCAGTTAAACGAAGTGGTGCAGGTCGAGCAGGCTTTGCTGATGTTGGGTCTGCAGGTTTTTTTTGACAAGATAAAACCCGATCTGGTGATGGAAAGTCTGCTGGCGGGAAATACGCCGGCGCTGACCGGATTGCTGCAAGCCGTTAATCGCGCGCTGCGCGCGGCGAATTATGCCAAAGACTGGGCAGTGCATTTGCACGATCTGCATTTCGACGAGATTTATATTGCCGCCCTGTTGCATAATTTTGCTGAAATATTGATGTGGTGCTACGCATCGGCGCACATGACGCAAATACTCGTTTTGCAACAGTGCGATGCCACTTTGCGCAGCGAGGAAGCGCAGCGGCGCATATTGGGGTTCCGCCTGGCCGAATTGCAACTGGCGCTGGCCAAAGACTGGGCGCTGCCGGAATTGCTGATCCGCTTCATGAAAGGTGAAGACGTCGCGCACCGGCAGATGCGCAC
>DASSZW010000132.1:0-6646 GCA_035713285.1 Burkholderiales bacterium | reverse complement strand
GTCACCCATTTGAAGCCGCACGGGTGGGCTTCGGCGGCGTTGCCGCCCATGATCAGGATCAGGTTGGCATTCTTGATGTCAACCCAGCTGTTGGTCATCGCGCCTCGACCGAACGTAGGGGCAAGACTTGCCACCGTAGGTGCGTGTCAGACGCGTGCCTGGTTATCGAAACAAAGCATCCCCGTGCTGCGGACGATTTTATGCGTCAAATAGCCGCTTTCGCTGGAGGACGCCGATGCTGCAAGGAAACCTGTGCTCAGCCAGCGATTCACCGTGGTTCCCTGATCGTTGGCGGCGATGAAATTGCGGTCGCGGTCGTCTTTCATCAAGCGAGCGATGCGGCTGTAGGCTTCATCCCAGGAGATGCGTTTCCATTCGGTAGTGCCGGGAGCGCGATATTCAGGATACTGGAGCCGGTTAGGGCTGTGAACGAAATCGAGCAGACCCGCGCCTTTGGGGCATAAGGTTCCGCGATTGACCGGATGGTCGGGGTCGCCTTCGATATGGATAATCGAGGATTTGGCGTTTTTCGCCTTGTCTCCCAGACTGTAGATCAGGAGACCGCAACTGACCGAACAATAGGGACAGGTATTTCGCGTCTCCGTGGTGCGCAGAAGTTTGAATTCGCGCACTTCCGCCAGCGCGGCGGTGGCGGAAAAACCCATGGCCGCCAGGCTGGATGCGCCCAGGCTTGAGGTGCAAATTTTCAGGAATTGTCTTCGATTGAGCTGCATTACTTCCTCCGCGGCATGAATGAATTATGCTGACGCAATGAACTATCGCTGTAGCGATCTTCCGGTATCGATTTTCCGTTCGTTTAAAACAAAAAATACGGAAACAAGAAATTTGATTTTTTTCCGTTGCTCTCCCTTAAATTAAGTTAATACCAGAAATTCGCAAATGTCAATTTACATATTTGATATTTGAACCTTATTTTTTTTGTGGTTAAATGGGTTGGGGAAGGAGTTGGCGGGCTATGCTGCCGGAAAACGGCAATCAAGCGTGCTATGCGTTAACCAGCAAACAACGGCTGACGTTGAGGAGACAGGATATGAGAATCGGATTTATCGGATTGGGGCGCATGGGTTCGGCTATGGCTTCGCGTCTTTTGGAAACGGGCCATGAGGTAATCGTATTCAACCGTACTGCGGATCGTATGCGCGACCTGGTCGCTCGAGGCGCGACGGGGGCGAAAACGATAGCGGAATGCTGCGAGGCAGAAGCGGTGTTTTCGATGCTGGCAAACGATGCGGCGGCGGAAGAGGTCACATACGGCTCCGATGGGCTCCTGGCACATCTCAAACCGCACGCCGTACATGTTTCCTGCAGTACGATCAGCGTCGAACTCGCGGAAAGACTCGCGCGAGCGCATGCCGGAAAGCGGCAGGATTTTATTTCGTCCCCGGTTTTCGGACGGCCGGATGCGGCTGCGGCAGGCAAGCTGTTTCTTGTCCTCGGCGGAAATGCGGATGTAATCAAACGGTTGCAGGCGGTGTTCGATGGTCTGGGTCAGCGTTCCTATCGGATGTCCGACGAGCCATCGAAAGCGAATCTGGTTAAATTAAGCGGCAATTTTCTGATTGCTACCGTGATCGAATCGCTGGGCGAAGCGATGGCGCTGGCGGAAAAAGGCGGGATAGACAGACATCAATACCTCGAATTATTGACGTCGAGCATTTTTAATATCCCGATCTACAAAAATTACGGCGGGATGATTGCCGACCGCAGTTTTGAACCGGCGGGTTTTGCGGCCGAACTCGGGCAGAAAGACATGCGGCTGGTGCTTGCCGCGGCAGAAACGTTAAAAGTTCCGCTTCCTTTTGCCGGTATCCTGCGCGATCGTTTCATCGAACTTGCCGCTCGGGGCGACGAATCGCTGGACTGGTCGGCTGTGGGCGGCCTCGCGGCAAAAGCCGCGGCGCTGCTTCCCTGACCGGTTCGCTCTCGAGCTTCTCATGATCATTCGAGACCGGCCGTCAGGCCTGAAACTGTTTTTTGTCCTGCGCGGGTCGGTATTAAGCCAAATCTGGGTGCCTTTGCTGGTCAACATAGTTCTTGCGATATGGGTAATGCTCAACCACGGCAGATTTTTCGGCTTCAAGATCACATTGTCGTCCATTCCGTTTACGATCATGGCGTTGCCTTTGGCGATCTTCCTCGGATTTCGTAACAATGCTGCCTACGACCGTTACTGGGAAGGTCGAAAGCTGTGGGGAGAGATCATTGTTCAAAGCCGGAATTTTTCGCGTTTATGCCTTAGCCTGGTCGCTCCGACGGTTTCGCTGAACGTCGCGGCCGGATTGGGGGATATCCGCATTCGGATGATTTATCGCGTGATCGCTTTTGCTCACGCATTGCGCCACCATTTGCGGGAAACCGATGCGCGCAACGATCTCGTGCCCCTGCTGGAAAAAAAAGAATGGCTGTTGCTCGATAATGCCTCGAATCTTCCGGATTTCCTGATGCAGCGTATGGGACAGGATTTACGCTTGTGCCTGAACGAAGGTCAAGTCGAAGTTCTGCTCGCGGTCGCCATCGACAAGACGGTGTCAGGAATGACTCGCGCTGCGGTTTCATGCGAACGGATCAAAAATACGCCCGTGCCCTTTTCCTATACGCTGTTGCTGCACAGAACGGCGTATTTGTATTGCTTTCTGCTGCCGTTCGGTCTCGTCGATACAATAGGATTCATGACGCCCTTTGTCGTCGGGATCGTGGCCTATACTTTTTTCGGACTCGATGCGCTGGGAGACGAAATCGAAGAGCCCTTCGGCAATGCCGCCAATGATCTGCCGCTGGACGCGCTGTGCCGGGCTATAGAAATCAGTCTGCGGGAAGCGATCGGCGAAGATCACGGACTCAGGCCTTTGATTCCGGTCAATTATTGCCTGACGTAGCCGAAAATCATCCGGATTGGAGCTTGCGTTGGCTAGCGCATAGAGTTGGCACGGAATTCGAGAGGATGATTACATCTATCTTTGTTGACAGGAGTAAATGATGACTTCACCTAAATTAACTGGAAAAAAGATCGCCATCGTAGCGGAAAACGGGTTTGAAGAAGTGGAACTGACCAGTCCCAGGCAAGCGCTGGAAGAAGCGGGCGCGACCGTTCATGTCGTTTCCAGGCAGCATAAGCTGAAAGCCTGGGATACCGATCACTGGTCGATAGAAATCCCGGTCGATGTTAACCTCGACCATGCCGACAGCAAGGATTACGATGCGCTGATGATACCCGGCGGCGTTCTTAATCCCGACAAGATGCGGATGGAAAAAGATTATATCGATTTCGCGGCCGGCTTTTTAAAGAAAGATAAACCGGTGGCGGCGATCTGCCACGGCCCACAGTTATTGATTGAAACCGGGATGATGAAGGGTAAGGACATGACGTCCTATCCCTCGCTGAAAACCGACATGATCAATGCCGGAATCAACTGGCAGGATAAGGAAGTGGTGATAGATCACCGGCTGGTCACCAGCCGCAGCCCCAGGGATCTACCCGCTTTCAACCGCGAAATGATCAAGGAATTCGCCGGTCACGCATAGGAAAATACTGAATCACTCGATTTCGGCGGACTTAGGCATGCTGGGAATCAAATAAAATCAACCATCTGAACATCCGCCGTGCGAGGATGACGATAAACCAGCGCTTCCCCTGGAACAAGGTCGTCGTTAATTTCCGTAATGGAAATCCGTTAAAGTTTCCGGCTAGATAAGGGATGCTTGGTATTTGTTCGAAATGTCTCCAGCGCCCGCTCGAGGATGATGCGGTCAGACACATCTTTGTCCCGCATCGTCTGCTTGGTAAGTAACAGCCCTTCCAGATTGATCGTGCGAATCGGCACGCCATCCAAATCGACTGTCTCGGCATACTGCTTTAAGGTTTCGTAGGTTTCTCCACAGGCATTGAGCATTATGTCCACCACGAAGGCATCCGCAACGCGTATGTTTTCGCCTTCCTCAAACCAGACGGGATCAATATCCCTTGCGACTTGGTCGGGCAGAACCATCAAAGCTTCCTTGATTCTTTTGCCTGTATCCAGCGTTGCTGACACCAGCACGTCGATGTCGGTGGTTGCCCGGTGGTAGCCATGGGCGAATAGGGCATAGCCGCCGATCAGGAGGTTTCAGCGTGCTGATGGTTTAGAGACGCGATCAGGGTTTTGAGGTCTTCCAGCGTTGCCGGTCGGCTGAACTCTTCCATCAGGAGCGTTCCAGCGCGATGCGTGCCATGCTTGCCACCAGACAGTCTCGCTGATGCTCGTTGGACTCTTCGTGGGTTTTGTACCGTCGAATACCTTTAGGGATGAACGTCGTCCTGCCAGTCGGAAGGCGATGAATTTCGTCATTGAAACGGATTCCTTCGACTAACAATTCGGTCGAGGCTGAAAAGCTGATCAGGCGTTCTTTGCGGTGACCTACGGATGCGCATGCATTCCTTTTGACCGTTAATTACATAATGCGTCTGTAATAAAAGCAGATATTGCTGTAAACGCAACCATTACTGACAAAACATTGCTGATGGAAATCCTCCTTTTCGGGTTTTTACTATAAACGCAGGCAGCTTGCTCGCCAATCATAAATACGGATCAGAGGCGCGCTCGTTTCATCGTCATCCCCGCGACGTCGGAGCTTTAGTCGTTTTCTGCCGTCGCAATTTGAACGCTAATCGCCCACATCTATCGAAATATTGATGTCTTGAGTCGATGCGACCGGTTTGTCGGCTTGCGTCGCCGGAAAAAACCGCCAGGTTTTCAGCGTATTCAGAATGATTTGATTGACGCGCGGGTTGGGTGCCGATTTGAGTAATTCGACCGTCACGCTGCCGTCTTCGGCGATATGAAATCGCGCCACGATAACGACATGCATGGTTTCATCGCGCAGATCTTCCGGCAGGACGGGATTCGGCTGATAAATGGCATGCGCTCCCAGCGATTGAGTGCCGTTTTCTGCCGAGTCGGATTTTGGCTTCCCGGGTGCCGGCGGTGCGGGAGGCGGCGAGGGCGGTATTGCGGTTTTGGGCGGAGCGGAAGATGCAGGACTAACCGGTGCTGGTGCGGCAGGCGGAACCGTGTGCGCTGTAACACGGTGCGTTACCGCCGGAGGGAGTGTCGGTTTGGCCGGGGAGGGAGGAACCCTTTCAGGTTTTGAAATCGCTGGCGGATTCTGTTTCACGCGATGCGGAGCCGGGGATGAGGTTGCATGGCTGCTGGACGACTTTGCCGGCGGCAATTCGACGATACGGGCGTCTATGGGCGGCGGCACAGGAATGACTGGCGGTTGATTCGCCAGGTAAACGCTTGTTGCCCACAAAACGAGCACCCATAATATCATGGCAGCCGGCCAGGACCACCATATCAAGCGCGGTGCCGATTTTTGCCGACTGTCACTCATGCGCCACCGCTATCAGGAAATGCCCCGCTCCGGCAGTGCGCGCCTGCAGCATGGCGCGTACGACTATGCCTTGAGGCGCCTTATCGTCGGCTGCGACGACGACATCCTTGCTTGCTGTGACCAGCAGCGGTTTGAGGGTGGCGGCCAGACTTGCCAAAGTGACCGGTTGGCGGTTTACAAGAATTTTACCTTCGGCCGTAATCGTCAACGTCAGCGGTTTTTCGGCGCTCAATTGTTCTGCCTTGCCTGACGGCAAATTGACTTTCAGCGCATCGAGATGCTGCATGGACAGCGACGCCAGCATAAACGTCGCCAGTAAAAAAAACATGACGTCTATCATCGGGATGATTTCGATCCGGCCCTTGCGCTGGACCCTGGCTTTACGCAGTTTCATCGATGGCCTCCTCCTGGTCGAGACGGATATGATCGATCATGCGCGTCCCCAGGCGTTCCATTTCATCCATGATTTGCGCCTGCATCCGGGAAAAAAAGTTAAACCCGAACAGGGAAACGAGCGCGATGAACAAGCCGACCGCGGTAGCGATCAGGGCTTGGGCGACCCCTCCGGTGACGCCGGTCGGATTGACCAGGCCGTTACTGCCGATCAGCTGAAAGGCGTGCATCATGCCGGCAATGGTTCCCATCAGCCCCAGCAGCGGGGCTGCGGTAACTATGGTTTCAAGTACCCAGAGGCGGCGCGACAGGGCGGTTTCTATCTGCTGCGCTTCATCGGCCGCCCGCGATTCGGTCCACCAGTACGGTCGTTTTCGGTTATTGATAATTACATCAAAAAACCGTCTGAAGTAATTGTTTTTATTAAGTTGTTCTGATTTTTTTTCTACATCGCTCCAAGCGAAGCCATAGGTTTCTATCAAGGCGAGAAGCTCGTTCGAAAGACGCGCATAGCGCCAATAAAGAAAAGCCTTTTCCAGCATGATTGCAAATGCTGCGATGGCGAGAAATGACAGGGGAAACATCATTGCTCCGCCCAGTTTGAGTGCCAGTAAATTTTCGTGTAAATCGTGCATGCTTATCTCCATCGTGAATTGCTGCAGGCAATGTACTGCATGGCGGCGGGTGGGATCAGAAAAATTTGTCGGCGCTGAAGTAGATCGCCCGGCGCGGTCCGAATTGCGGTGCACCGACGCCTATGCCGGTACCGTCGCGGATTTCATAGACGGTATCGAATACGTTCAGGATACTGATTCTGCCATCGACTTTGCCGACGTCGGCGACATTGAAACTATGAGTGACC
>DASSZW010000131.1:0-20893 GCA_035713285.1 Burkholderiales bacterium | reverse complement strand
GATACGACATCGCCTTCGAACAGCACATTGTCCCGGAATAAATCCGCATGGATGACGCCGCGCGGCAGATCCTGCCAGCGATGGAGCGCCTGATAGCGAATTTCCGCTTGCAGCAGCGCTCCGGCTTCCCCGTTCAAATGGGGCAGCAGTTCGTGACTGACGGTTTTCCACCAATGCGCTCCGCGTTCATTTTCGCGCGGTATCGAAAAATTCTGTCCGGCCAGATGAATCTTTGCCAGTACGCTGCCGACAGCGCTGCATTGCGCAGCGTTCGGCTCAGTGAGCGAACTGCCGTTTAGCCGGCTGACGATGCTGGCGGGCTTGCCCTTGACTTCGTCCAGAAAACTGCCCTGTCTGTTGGCGACCGGCTGCGGGCACGGTACGCCGCGCTTTGCCAGATGGTCCATCAGCTTGAGGAAATAGGGCAGTTCGGCCGGGCTGAGTTTTTCGAACAGGGTCAATACGTATTTGCCTTGAGTGCTGGTCAGGAAATAATTGGTGTTTTCTATGCCTGAGACGATGCCTTTAAGCTCAAGCAGCGAGCCTATGGAATATCGTTCGAGCAAAGCTTCGGCATCGGCCCCGGTGACGCTAGTGAATACAGACATAAATAAAATCCTGCGGCAAGGCGCTTGTTGCCTTGCCTGTTACGAAAAACAACCTGAGAACGGCGGAATCGCGGCTGGCATCATATGCGAGACACGGCTACCATTGATGAATGATCCACATCGGCGGTTTGACTCCGGGATCGAGACTGTTCTGGCGCCTGAAATGGCCGTCGCCGCGCGTATCGACCAGATAGTACGGGTGGCCTTTGAACGGCGTGACCTTGATCATGTATAAGCGGCCGCGCATGCGGTATTCTTCTACCTTGCTGGTGCCTTTCTGCTTGATCGTGACCTGCGGCTCGGTATCGTCGTTTGTGGCTCCCGGCAGGGGTGGAACCGTCGGCAAAGGCTGCAAGTCGTTGGGTTCTCCCGCAAAACCGATTATCGGCAAGCTGAACAGGAAAGCGGCAATATATGGGCGCACAGGAGTCTCCTCGATTTTGTAATGGCTGGATTTTAGCAGAGGCAGCTTCTTTTGCTGCGATCCATTTTATAAATATAATTGAATTTCGCGATCGTGGGGCGTAGGTTCGAATCCCTGTTTTTCGTAATGGTCGAAAATTGCTCGAACGACATCGTCCGGGTTGTCGATGATTTTGATCAGATTCAGGTCATCGGTACTGATGACCTTCGCCGTTACCAGGGTATCGCTAAACCAGCCGATCAAGCCGCGCCAGAAAGGTTCGTCGACGAGAATTATGGGAATGCGGCGGGTTTTTCCGGTTTGCACCAGCGTCAGCGCTTCCATCAGTTCGTCCAGCGTACCGAAGCCGCCCGGCATGACGACGTAAGCCGACGCGAATTTGACAAACATGACTTTACGCACGAAAAAATGCGTGAAACTTTGCGAGATATCCTGGAAGGCGTTGTTATGCTGCTCGTGCGGTAACTGGATGTTCAGGCCGACGCTGGGCGACTTGCCGAAAAAAGCCCCTTTATTGGCCGCTTCCATGATGCCGGGGCCGCCGCCGGAGATGACCGAAAACCCTGCGTCCGACAATTGCCGCGCAATCCGTTCTGCAAGCAGATAATAAGGATGATCCGTGGGCGTGCGCGCGCTGCCGAAAATGCTGACGGCGGGACGAATTTCGCTCAGGCGTTCGGTGGCGGAAACAAATTCTGACATAATCTCGAACATGCGCCAGGATTCGCGTGCATTGTATCGGGAATGATTGGCGAGTTCGGGGTCGATCAGATTGGGTAATTTTTGTTTAAACATATCGAGGTAAGTTGTGGCTAAAAAATTGCTGTTAGTGGATGGATCGTCGTATCTGTATCGCGCTTTCCATGCTTTACCCGACATGCGTAATCCGGCCGGCGAACCGACCAATGCGATTTACGGCGTATTAAACATGCTGCGGAAGCTGCAACAGGACATCGTTGCGGATTATAACGCTTGCGTGTTTGATGCAAAAGGAAAAACCTTTCGCGACGACTGGTACCCGCAATATAAGGCGACGCGGCAGGCGATGCCGGAAGACCTGGTCAGCCAGATTGCTCCCCTGCATGACGCGATACGCGCTCTGGGCTGGCCGCTGCTGATGGTCGACGGCGTCGAGGCCGACGACGTGATCGGCACGCTTGCCTGCGAGGCCGCGAGACAAGGCATAGAGACGGTGGTTTCGACCGGCGACAAAGATATGGCGCAACTGGTCGACGCGCACGTCAGCCTGATCAATACCATGTCCAACGAAAGGCTGGACGAAGCGGCGGTACTGGCGAAATTCGGCGTGCCGCCGAATCGCATCGTCGATTATTTAAGTCTGATCGGCGATGCCGTCGACAATGTGCCCGGGGTCGAGAAAGTAGGGCCGAAAACGGCCGTCAAATGGCTCGCGCAATTCGACAACCTGGACGCGCTGATCGCGCATGCGGATGAAATCAAGGGCGCTGTAGGCGATAATCTGCGCCGCGCGCTCGACTGGCTGCCGACCGCGCGCAAACTGATCGCCATCCGCACCGACGTGCCGCTGGCGCAGGCGGTGACGGACCTGGTGATGGCACAGCCCGATCGCGCGATGCTCGCCGGATTTTTCCGGCGTTATCATTTCCGTACCTGGCTGCGCGAATTATCCGGCCCGGAATCCGTCGATAGCGCCGATACCGCCGCTGCGTTCGTGTCGGCGGAAAAACCGGCGCGACACTACGAAATTCTGCTGACCCTGGCGCAACTCGACGAATGGCTGCAACAGATGGAAGCGGCCGAACTGACCAGTTTCGATACCGAAACCACCAGCCTCGACCCGTTCGAGGCGCGGCTGGTGGGCATGTCGTTCGCGATATCGCCGCATCGGGCCGCGTATCTGCCGCTGGGGCATAATGGACCGGATGCGCCGGACCAGCTCGATTTGCAAACAGTGCTGGCTCATCTGCGTCCGTGGCTGGAGAATCCGCTGCGCTGTAAAGTGGGGCAAAACCTCAAATACGACAGCCATGTGCTGGCGAACCACGGCATTACGCTGGCGGGCATCGTGCACGATACCCTGCTGCAGTCGTATGTCGTCGAATCGCACCTGTCTCGCAATATGGACAGCCTGGCGCAGCGGCACCTGGGCGTGCAGACGATCAGCTACGAACAGGTAGCGGGAAAAGGTGCGGCCCAAATCGGCTTCAATCAGGTCGAGCTGGGCGTCGCCGCCGAATATGCCGCCGAAGATGCGGATATTACACTGCAGTTGCATCAATCGCTTTATACCCGACTGTGCGCCCAACAGGGACTGGATTACGTATACCGGCAGATCGAAATTCCCCTGCTGCCGATTCTGTGGCAGATCGAACGCGACGGAGTGCTGCTCGATATCGAACTGCTCAAGGCGCACAGCCACGAACTCGGTCACGCCATGCGCGATCTGGAGCAGAACGCGTACGTCCTGGCGGGACAGCCGTTCAATCTCAACTCGCCGAAACAGATACAGACGATATTGTTCGACCAGCTCAAATTGCCCGTCATCAAGAAAACGCAGGGCGGCGTGCCGTCTACCGATGAGGACGTGCTCACGCAGCTCGCCGAGGATTATCCGCTGCCCAGGATTTTGCTGACGTATCGCAGCCTGGCGAAACTGAAGTCGACGTACACCGATAAATTGCCGAAAATGGTCAACCCTGCTACCGGCCGGGTCCATACCAGCTATTCGCAAGCGGTCGCGGTCACTGGGCGTCTGTCCAGCGTTGAACCCAATCTGCAGAATATACCGGTAAAAACCGCCGAAGGCCGGCGCATACGCGAGGCGTTCATCGCACCGCCCGGTTGCGTATTGGTATCGGTCGACTACTCCCAGATCGAATTGCGCATCATGGCGCACCTGTCGAGTGATGCGAGCCTGGTCAGGGCGTTTGCCGAAGACGCCGATATCCATCGCGCGACGGCGGCGGAAATCTTCGGCGTGACGCAAGCCGAAGTCAGCAGCGATCAGCGCCGGGTCGCCAAGACGATCAACTTCGGCCTGATTTACGGCATGTCGGCGTTCGGTCTGGCCAATCAGCTCGGCTTGCAGCGTTCCGCCGCGCAAGCGTATATCGACCGCTATTTCGTCCGTTATCCCGGCGTGGCGGCGTATATGCAGGAAACGCGTGAGCGAGCCCGCCGCCAGGGTTACGTGGAGACGGTCTTCGGCCGCCGGCTCTGGTTGCCGGAGATAAACAGCGTCAACAAGCAGCGCCGCGAAGGCGCCGAGCGCGCGGCGATCAACGCGCCCATGCAGGGCACGGCGGCGGACCTGATCAAGCTCGCCATGATAGCGGTCGCCGGATGGCTCAAGCGCGAAGGCTTGCAATCGCGTATGATTATGCAGGTCCACGATGAAATTGTACTGGAAGTCCCGCAAAGCGAATTGGCGCAAGTGCAGGCTGCTTTGCCCGGCTTGATGTGCCAGGTGGCGACATTGAATGTGCCGCTGAAAGTCGGGATGGGAACGGGCAAGAATTGGGAGGCGGCGCATTAGGGTGTTGTCCTGATGCCCCTTACGACTTTGTCTGTAAAGAGTAGCGAACAAGCTGTAAAATAGCGATTTTTTTGACCTGAGACGGGTTTGGCTTTAATATCGAAAGTTCTTTGGATTATATAGATAAGGCAACGGGAATGGAATTGACAGGCGCTGAGATAACGGTACGTTGTCTGGTGGAAGAAGGCGTCGAATTTGTGTTCGGTTATCCGGGCGGAGCCGTTCTCAATATATACGATGCAATTTTCAAGCAGGACGGTTTCAAGCATATTCTGGTGCGGCACGAGCAGGCTGCCGTTCATGCTGCGGACGGTTACGCCCGTTCGACCGGCAAAGTGGGCGTGGCGCTGGTCACTTCCGGTCCCGGGATTACCAACGCGGTGACGGGCATCGCTACCGCATACATGGATTCCATCCCGCTGGTCGTGATCAGCGGTCAGGTTTCTACGCACGCCATCGGTCTGGACGCGTTTCAGGAAGTCGATGCCGTCGGCATCACCCGGCCGTGCGTCAAGCATAATTTTCTGGTGAAGGACATCAAGGATCTGGCGACCACGATCAAGAAGGCGTTTTATATCGCATCTACCGGCCGTCCCGGGCCGGTGCTGGTCGACATACCGAAAGACATTACCGCGCAGGCGTTCGAATACGAGTATCCCGCATCGGTCAGCATGCGCTCGTATAACGCGGTAGTCAAAGGCCATAGCGGGCAGATCAAAAAAGCGGCGCAAATGCTGCTGGAAGCGAAGCGGCCGATGATTTACAGCGGCGGCGGGGTGGTGCTGGGTAACGCTTCCGCACAACTGGTTGAACTGACGCGGCTGCTGGGTTTCCCCTGCACCAATACATTGATGGGGCTGGGCGCTTATCCCGCCACCGACAAGCAGTTCGTCGGCATGCTCGGCATGCACGGCACCTACGAAGCCAATATGGCGATGCAGCACAGCGATGTGCTGCTGGCGGTCGGCGCGCGGTTCGACGACAGGGTGATCGGTTCGCCCGAACATTTCGCCCGCGAAGCGCGCCGTATTATCCATATCGATATCGATCCGTCGTCCATAGCGAAACGGGTGCGGGTCGACGTGCCGATCGTCGGCGATGTCGCGGCGGTGCTCGACGAACTGATCAAGCTGATCAAGGCCGCCAGAGAGCCGCGCGACGAAGCCGCGTTGAGTTCCTGGTGGGCGCAGATCGAGGGCTGGCGCAATCTTGATTGCCTGAGATTCGATCGTCACAGCGATATCATCAAGCCGCAAATGGTAATCGAGCAGCTCTGGCAGGTCACGCAAGGCGACGCATTCGTCACTACCGACGTCGGCCAGCATCAGATGTGGGCGGCGCAATTCTACAAATTCAACCAGCCGCGCCGCTGGATAACTTCCGGCGGCCTCGGCACGATGGGCTTCGGCCTGCCGGCCGCCATGGGCGTGCAACTGGCGCAACCGGGCAGAGATGTCGCCTGCGTGACCGGAGAATCGAGCATACAGATGTGCATACAGGAGCTCTCGACCTGCCGCCAGTATCATATTCCGATCAAGGTTATCAATCTGAATAACCGTTACATGGGCATGGTGCGACAATGGCAGGAATTCTTCTACGGCAATCGCTACGCCGAATCGTACATGGATTCGCTGCCTGATTTCGTCAAGCTCGCCGAAGCTTACGGTCACGTCGGCATGAAAATAGAAAAACCTGAAGATATCGAGCCTGCGCTGCGCGAAGCGTTTGCGCTGAAAGACCGGCTGGTGTTTATGGATTTCATTACCGACCAGACCGAAAACGTATTCCCGATGGTGCCTAACGGGGCTGGGATTTCGGAAATGATTCTGGCGGAGGAGCTGTGAGCATGCGCCATATCATTTCATTGCTGATGGAAAACGAGGCAGGCGCGCTGTCGCGGGTGGCAGGCCTGTTTTCCGCCCGCGGCTACAATATCGAATCGCTGACCGTCGCGCCGACCGAGGACCGGACCTTGTCGCGCATGACCATCGTTACGCGCGGCTCCGAAGAAATCATCGAACAGATCGTCAAGCAGCTCAACAAGCTGATCGACGTGGTTAAAATTCTCGACCTGTCCGACGGCAGCCATATCGAACGCGAGCTGATGCTGGTCAAGGTGCGCGCATACGGCAAGGACCGCGAGGAAATGAAGCGCATGGCAGATATTTTCCGCGGCCGGATCATCGACGTGACCGAAAAAACCTACACCATAGAATTGACCGGGCCCGGCGCCAAGCTTGACGCCTTTATCGAGGCGATCGACCCGGTAGCGATCCTGGAGACGGTACGGACCGGCGCGTCCGGCATCGGTCGCGGCGAACGCATATTGAAAATCTGATTTTATTGAAATTTTGTTAAAAGGAAGTTTTACATGAATGTTTATTACGACAAAGACGCTGACCTCTCGCTGATCAAAGGCAAAACCGTGGCGATCATCGGTTACGGCTCGCAAGGCCATGCTCACGCGAATAACCTCAAGGATTCCGGGGTGAAGGTGATCGTCGGTTTGCGTAAGGGCGGTGCGTCCTGGAGCAAGGCGGAAGCCGCCGGCCTGCAAGTGCAGGAAGTCGGCAGCGCGGTAAAAAACGCCGATCTGGTCATGGTGCTGGTTCCCGACGAGCAGCAGCCGGACGTCTATAACAACGACATCGCGCCGAATATCAAGGCGGGCGCGACGCTGGCGTTCGCGCACGGGTTCAATATCCATTACGGCCAGATCACTCCGGCCAAAAATATCGACGTGGTGATGGTTGCGCCCAAAGGTCCGGGGCATCTGGTCCGTTCGACGTACAAGCAGGGCGGCGGCGTGCCGTCGCTGATCGCCGTGCATCAGGACACTTCCGGCAAAGCCCGCGATCTGGCATTGTCTTACGCTGCAGCGAACGGCGGCACCAAGGGCGGCGTGATCGAGACCTCGTTCCGCGAAGAAACCGAGACCGACCTGTTCGGCGAACAGGCCGTATTGTGCGGCGGTTGCGTGGAACTGGTGAAAGCCGGTTTCGAGACCCTGACCGAAGCCGGATATGCGCCGGAAATGGCGTATTTCGAATGTCTGCACGAACTCAAACTGATCGTTGACCTGATGTACGAAGGCGGCATCGCCAACATGAATTATTCGATTTCGAATAACGCGGAATACGGTGAATACGTCACCGGACCCAAAGTCATCGCCGACGAGGCGCGCGCCGCGATGAAGCAGGCATTGGCCAATATCCAGAACGGCGAATACGCCAAGAGCTTCATTCTCGAAAACAAGGCAGGCGCTGCCGGCATGCACGCCAAGCGCCGTCAGAATGCGGAGCATCCGATAGAAGTCGTCGGTGAAAAGCTGCGCAACATGATGCCCTGGATCAAGCAGAACAAACTGGTCGATCAAACCAAAAACTAAAGCCGGTCTCCGCCCTGCGACGCTTGAATCGCAGGACCGGAGGCGGCAATTGCCGGCAGACTTATGTCAGACCCTTATAAATATAATCCGTTTGTCGGTCGCCGCGCGCAACGGAGAGGTATTTTCCTGTTGCCGAACCTGTTTACCACCGCCGCTTTGTTTGCCGGTTTTTTTGCGATCGTCCAGGCTATGAACGGACGGTTCGAACTGGCGGCGGTGGCGATTTTCGTGGCGATGGTGCTCGACGGCCTCGACGGCCGGGTGGCGCGGCTGACGCACACGCAGAGCGAGTTCGGCGCGGAATACGATTCCCTGTCGGATATGGTGTCGTTCGGCGTTGCTCCGGCGCTGATCGCTTACGTCTGGTCCTTGAAAGGCATGGGCAAGCTGGGCTGGATGGCGGCGTTCGTTTATTGCGTCGGCGCAGCTTTGCGTCTCGCCCGTTTCAATACCCAGAACGAAGTTTCGGACAAACGGTATTTTCAGGGTTTGCCCAGTCCGGCTGCTGCAGCGCTGATTGCGGGACTGGTGTGGGTCATGAACGAATATGGAGTAAGCGGGAGCGAAGCTCACTGGCTGGCTTTCTCGGTAACGTTGTTTGCCGGTCTGACGATGGTGAGCAATATTCGTTACTATAGCGGCAAGGATATCAATCTGCGACGCAGCGTACCCTTCATGGTGGTTTTTTTAATCGCCATGGGATTCGTTCTTATTGCCTACAGTCCGCCGGAAATGCTGTTTGCCGTGGTTACGCTGTATGCATTGTCGGGGTACGCCATGACAGTCTGGGCATGGTTGCACAGGAACAACAACAAACCGGTATAAGCGGCTCCTGATTCGTAAAACAGACTGAAATCCGAGTGTTATTTTCTGCTGACCCGATTCTCGACTTGGGACCGGCATTGCAACCGGTTTATTTGAGCCGGCTTGCCGGATCGTGTAATTACGGGTTCGCGTAAAGAATGTTCGTGTAAAGAATGTTGTATAAAATGATATGCTGGCAGCGGGCGAGCCGGAGGAAATTCTGCGGTTGGATGCGTGTGCCGGCATTTGATAACGTTCGGCAGTTCCGGCCAATCTAGGGAACTATTTCATGAATAAAGATCATTTAATCATATTCGATACTACGCTGCGCGACGGCGAACAGAGTCCGGGTGCATCGATGACCGCCGAAGAAAAGGTCAGGATCGCGCGTCAACTGGAACGGCTGCGGGTGGACGTGATCGAGGCCGGGTTTCCGGCCGCATCGAACGGCGACTTCGCCTCGGTCAAAGCGGTCGCGCAGGCGATCAAAAACAGTACGGTATGCGGCCTCGCCCGCGCGCTGGAGCGCGATATCCAGCGCGCCGGCGAGGCGCTCGCGGGTGCCGCGTCCTCGCGCATTCACACCTTTATCGCCACCAGCCCCATACACATGGAAAAGAAACTGCGCATGTCGCCCGGGCAGGTGATAGAGCAGGCGGTCAAATCCATCCAGTGGGCGCGGCAGTATACCGATCATGTGGAGTTTTCCGCCGAAGACGCGGGCCGTTCCGATCCGGATTTTCTTTGTCGCGTACTCGAAGCGGTAATCGACGCCGGAGCGCGAACGCTGAATATTCCCGATACCGTTGGCTATAGCGTACCGGGTCAGTTCGGCGAACTGATTTACCGCTTGCGCGAGCGCATCCCCAATTCGGATAAAGTCGTTTTTTCCGTGCACTGCCATAACGACCTCGGTCTGGCGGTGGCGAATTCCCTGTCGGCGGTATTGAACGGCGCGCGCCAGGTCGAATGTACGATTAACGGCCTGGGCGAACGCGCCGGTAACGCGTCGCTGGAAGAAGTCGTGATGGCGGTACGGACCCGCGCCGATGTGTTCGACTGCACAACCCGGATCGATGCGACCCAAATCGTGCCTGCTTCGCGTCTTGTCGCCAGCATTACCGGCTTTGCGGTACAGCCGAATAAAGCGATCGTCGGCGCCAACGCCTTTGCGCACGAATCGGGCATCCATCAGGACGGCGTGCTGAAGCATCGGGAAACCTATGAGATCATGCGCGCCGAAGACGTGGGCTGGAGCGCCAACAAAATGGTGCTGGGCAAACTTTCGGGCCGCAACGCGTTTCGTTCGCGCCTGACCGAGCTGGGCATAGATCTGGGCACGGAAGAAGCGGTCAACGCCGCCTTTGCGCGGTTCAAGGAGTTGGCCGACAAAAAACACGAGATATTCGACGAGGATTTGCATGCGCTGGTGAGCGAAGAAGCGTCGGCTAACGCTGAACAAGCGTATAAGCTGGTGTCGCTCAAGGTGTGTTCCGAAACCGGCGAAACGCCCTGCGCCCAGGTAGTAATCAGCGCGCACGGCAAGGAAGCCAGAGCCAGCGCCAGCGGCAGCGGGCCGGTCGACGCCACGTTCAAGGCGCTGGAGCAAATCGTCGAAAGCCAGGCGGAACTGCAGCTTTATTCAGTCAATAATATTACGACAGGCACGGATGCGCAGGGCGAAGTGACCGTACGGTTGGCCAAGGGCGGCAGGATAGTCAACGGCTTGGGCGCCGATACCGATATCGTGGTTGCTTCTGCCGAAGCTTATCTGGACGCGCTCAATGGATTATATAACAAGCTGGAACGCGCGCATCCGCAGATTTGAAGCGTAGCAGGTTTTTAGAAGGGGGGAGTTGTGGCTGTACCGGGGGAAAGAAAGCTTCAGATTCTGCAAACGCTGGCAGAAATGCTGCAAATGCCGGCAGCGGAGAAAATTACAACGGCAGCGCTGGCGGCGCGATTGCAGGTTTCAGAAGCAGCGCTGTATCGGCATTTTGCCAGCAAAGCACAAATGTACGACGGATTGATCGAGTTTATCGAACAGTCGGTTTTCGGCATGATCAATAAAATCACCTCCAGCCATGAAAGCGGGATAGCGCAGACGGAAGCGATCGTTTCGGTATTGCTGGCGTTCGCGGAAAAAAATCCGGGCATGACCCGGGTGTTGATCGGCGATGCCCTGGTCAATGAAAACGACCGGCTGCAAGCGCGCATCAACCAGGTGCACGACCGGATCGAAGCGACATTGCGGCAGTCACTGCGGATTGCGGCAGCGCAAGGTGAAATCGGTGCCGATGCGAATATAGCCGCAAACCTGCTGTTATGCCAGGTGGCCGGACGTTGGCAGTTGTATGCCAAAAGCGGTTTTAAGCGTTTGCCTGCGGCGGATTTCGCCCAATACTGGACGGTTCTGGCGCACGGTCTTTAAACGCCGCCGCACGCGGCGCAGCGCGGGTCGCGTTGCAGGCCGATGCTGCGCCATTGCATGTCCAGTGCGTCCAGCAGTAACAAACGTCCCTTCAATGTCGTGCCTGCCCCTGCGGCAAGCTTGAGCGCTTCCGCGGCCTGCATTGCGCCTATGATCCCGACCAGCGGTGAGAATACCCCGTTTTGCGCGCAGCTGGTTTCCTCTTCTGTCCCGGTATCGGGAAACAGGCACTGGTAACAGGGACTGTTCGGACTGCGTAAATCGAATACGCTGATTTGACCGCTGAAACGTATCGCCGCGCCCGATACCAGCGCCTTGCGATGACGTACGCAAGCCCGGTTGATTTCGTGCCGGGTGCGGAAATTATCGCTGGCGTCGATGACGATCTGATGCGCTGCGACAGTTTGCTCCAGTACCCCTCCGGATAAAAACCCGCTAATCGGCGTCACGGCGACGGCCGGATTGAGGGCAGCCAGCGTACGGGCTGCGGATTCGGCTTTATTGCAGCCTATGGCATCGTTGCGATGGATAATCTGGCGCTGCAGGTTGCTGCTGTCGACGGTGTCGCCGTCGCTGATGCTCAAATGACCGACACCGCTGGCAGCAAGATACAGAGCGGCCGCCGATCCCAGACCGCCTGCGCCGACGATCAGAATATGCGCATCGAGTATGGCCTGCTGTCCTGCTACGCCGATTTCGTCAAGTAAAATATGACGACTGTAGCGCAGCAGTTCTTCGTCGTTCACTGCCTTATTTTGCTTCGGTCTTGAATATATTGATCCCTTTTAGCAACCCTAACGCCTGGTTCAGCTGGAAATCGTCTTTGGAGACGATTTCGTCCGCATCGGTTTTGCTGTCCTTGCCTTCTTTGCCCGATTTGGCGGGCTTGGAAGATTTGCCGGGTTCTACGATGACCGGGGGCATAACCGTAGTCTTGGCATCGGGTTTATTCGGATTGCTCAAATGATTTTCCAGGTCGACCTCGCGGATGTTGAGCAGACTGTCCTGATTGCTGTTCACCACCTTGGCTTCTTCGACTATGATATCCGGCGTGATGCCCTTGGCCTGGATGGAGCGTCCGCTAGGGGTGAAATAACGTGCCGTCGTCAACTTGATGCCGGTACCGTTGCCCAGCGGCAATATCGTCTGTACCGAACCTTTGCCGAATGATTGCGTACCCATGATTACCGCGCGTTTCTGATCCTGCAATGCGCCGGAAACAATTTCCGATGCAGAAGCCGAGCCGCCGTTTATCAGTACGACCATAGGTACGGTTTTGACCCAGGTCGGCAGGTTTTTCAGATAATCGCTCTGATTGCCGCGCAGATAGGAGTCGGGGTTGGCGGTCAGACGCATTTTGGCGTCTTCGGTCCGACCTTCGGTATAAACGACCAGCGCGCCGGATTTGAGGAAGGCCGAGGCGACGCCGACCGCGCTATTGAGCAGTCCGCCCGGATCGTTGCGCAGATCCAGCACGATGCCCTTGAGCGGCGCTTTATTTTGCTTGGTGAGGGCAAGAATCGCCTGAGCGAGGTTTTCACCGGTGCGTTCCTGGAATTGGGTAATGCGGATATAGCCGTAATTCGGATCCACCAGTTTATACTTGACGCTTTTCACCTTGATGATGGCGCGCATCAGCGTGATGGCGAACGGCTTGGGTACGCCCTTGCGCACGATGGTGAGTGTGATGGGCGTATTGGGTGCGCCACGCATGCGTTTTACCGCTTCGTTGATCGTCATGCCCTTGACCGGAGTATCGTCGAGCTTGATGATTAGGTCGCCGCTTTTGATGCCCGCCTTCTGCGCCGGGGTATCTTCGATGGGCGACACGACTTTGATAAAGCCGTCTTCCATGCTGACTTCTATGCCCAGTCCGCCGAATTCGCCCTGCGTGCCGTCTTCAAGCTCCTTGAAGGCATCGGCATCCATGTATGCGGAATGAGGGTCGAGTCCCGACAACATGCCGTTGATGGCATCGTCGATCAGCTTTTTATCGGAAACGGGTTCTACGTAATCGCTCTTGATTTTACCGAAAACTTCTGTAAATTCGCGTAGTTCGTCGAGCGGCAAGGCCTGGGTTGCGCCGTGTTCGGCAATAGCGGGCAGATGCAGAGACAGTGCGACGCCGATCAGGACGCCGAATATTATTAAGCTGAATTTTTGTAGTTTGTTGCGCATTCCTGACATCCTCGTCTAGCGTGCTATCCATGAGCTCGGGTCAAAAGCCTGACTTCGATAGCGTAATTCGAAATATAACCCTGTTTCACTATTACCGCCCGTATTGCCGACACTGGCGATGACATCCCCGGCTTTTACATTGTCACCGACTCGTTTATACAGGGTTTCATTATCACTGTATAGACTCATGTAGCCGTCACCATGGTCTATGATAATCAAATTTCCGAATCCGCGCAGCCAATCGGCAAAAACCACTTCGCCGGCCGCGACGCTATGCACTGCTTGACCGGCGGGAGCTTTGATAAAGATTCCCTTCCACAAAGTTCCGCCCTGCTCCCGTGGAGTGCCGAAGCGGTGGATAAGTTCCCCTCGCGTAGGTAACAGCAGATGGCCTTTCAGTCGGCCCAGACCGTTCATGGGCAGAACCGGTTGGGTTGGCCGCGCCTCGGTTCCGGATTCGGGAGCCCGGACATTTTTGTGTCGGGCTCCCCGGGCGGCTGCGCGCGCCTCGGCTTTCGCCCTTTTCTGGGCGGCGGCGCGGGCAAGGGATTGCAGTAATTTGGTGATGCGCTTTTCGTTTTGTTCCAGCGTGGCGATTTGCTGGCGTTGCGCCTCGATTTCTGTGCCCAGCTGTTTGAGAACCTGTTTTTTTTGCTGGCGTTCGGCTTGCAGCACTTGCCGTTCCTTTTCGCGCTGTTCGCGCTGCTGGGCGATGCGTTCCTGTTGCTGCTGTTCTGCCTGGGTAATCTGGTCGAGTTGGTTGAGATTTTGTTGCAACGAACCGATCAGCTGATTTCTGGCCCGGTTGATATAGGCGAAATAAATCAGATTGCGGGCAATCTCGTCGGGGTTGCCGCCGCTCATCAGCAGTTTGATGTCGTCTGACGGGCCGGAAAAATATTGCTGCCGTATCAGATTGCTCAAGTCGTTTTGCTGGCGCAGGACGGCGGTGCGTAAACTGTCTTTCTGGCTGTGCAGATGCGCCAGGGTTTGCTCCGATTCTTTGCGGCGCTGCTCGAGTTCCTGAAGATTGCGGTTGGCTGTGCTGATCGCCTGTTCGGATTGTTGCAGCGCGTCCGCCGCGTGGTGTTTGTTGGATTGTGCGGCCGCATTTTGCTGCCTCAATTGCTGCAGTTTGGCGTGTATGGCCGACAGATCGGCCGAGGCCGGCAGCGTATCCGCCTGAGCGGGGATCAGCATGCCGGACGCTGCCATAAACAGGAAACCGGCCCGCGCTACCCGAAAAAAGCGTCTGGTGAGCGGGCAGGCCGCCCGCCTTCCGGCAGGCTGCATTGCAAGGGACTGGCGGGTCGCGGATGGCATGCGTGCGATCACTCGAACTGTATGAGCGCCTTACCAGTCATTTCGGCGGGTTGAGGAACATCCATGATGCGCAGCAGGGTCGGGCTGATGTCTTCCAGTGCGCCATTCTGGGCAAGACTTGCGGAACGCTCGCCGATGTACAGCAAAGGCACCAGATTGGTAGTGTGAGCGGTATAGGCCTGGTGGGTGTGGGCATCGGTCATTAGTTCGGCATTGCCGTGGTCCGCCGTAATCAGTATTTCGCCGCCCTGCGCCTGCATGGCCGGGATAACTTGTCCCAGACAGCGATCGAGGGCTTCGATGGCGAGGATGGCGGCGTCCAGATTGCCGGTATGGCCGACCATGTCGGCGTTGGCGTAATTGCAGATAATCGCGTCGAACTGTTTGCTTTCGATGGCGGCGACCAGTTTCTCGGTAAGCTCGTAGGCGCTCATTTCCGGTTTCAGGTCGTACGTGGCGACATCCGGCGATGCGATCATGATGCGTTCCTCGCCCGGATATACCGTTTCTTCGCCGCCGTTGAAGAAAAAAGTCACATGCGGATATTTTTCCGTTTCTGCGATGCGTAACTGCTTTAAACCCAGCCTGGAAATATATTCGCCGAAACTGTTGCGTATGCGCGCCGGCGGGAAAGCTACCGAGACGTTAAAGTCATCGCTGTAACCGGTCAGCGTACAAAAATCCGCCAGCTTCGGCAGATGCTCCCGGTCGAATTCGGCGAAATCGGGTTCGATGAAAGGGCGCGATATCTGGCGTGCCCGGTCGGAACGGAAATTCATGAATACGATGCTGTCGCCGTCGTTTACCCGTACCGGTGTTTCATGGTCGCCGACAATGGCGGTCGCTTTGACAAATTCGTCGGATTCGCCGCGTTCGTACGCGGATTTCAGTCCGGTCAGCGCATCCGGCGCGGTAAATTCCGCTTTGCCCCGCGTGATCAGATCGTACGCGGCTTTGATGCGTTGCCAGCGATGGTCCCTGTCCATGGCGAAGTAACGGCCTATCATGGTTGCGATCCGTCCGGTCTGCAAGGCATCGATTTTGGCCTGCAGGCGCTGCAGATACATTTCGGCATTTCTGGGTGCGGTATCGCGACCGTCGAGAAAAACATGCAGATAAACCTTTTTCAGGCCTTCCTGCGCCGCCATTTCAAGCATGGCGTGAATATGGCTCTCGTGGCTGTGTACGCCGCCATCGGAAAGCAGGCCCAGGATATGCAAGGCGCCGTCATTCTGCCTGGCTGCCGAGATGGCATGCTTGAGTGCGGGATTGGTAAAAAAGGCGCGATCCCTGATCGCCAGGTCGATGCGGGTAAATTCCTGATATACGACGCGCCCTGCGCCGATATTGAGATGGCCGACTTCGGAATTGCCCATCTGGCCGGAAGGCAGGCCGACGGCAGACTCGGAAGCCTGGAGCAAGGTGTGCGGATACCGGTTCCAGTAACGATCCCAGTTGGGTTTGGCGGCGAGGGCGATGGCGTTGTCCGTGCTGCATTTGCGGCAACCGAAGCCGTCAAGGATGATTAGTAGGGCAGGGGTCACAGGTTATATTCTTTCATTCAGGCTTTTGCGGAGGCGAAACAGATTATATTATGCTTATCTCTTCAATTTTAGTATATTTTGCACCCCGATGCATTATAATAATATTGTCATATTGCTGTTTGGTGAACTATGTCTGGAACTGTACTTAATCTTGAACACATTGACCTGATCGATAAGGATGAGCATATCGAGCAGGCTTCGCGCGCGATGAAAGCGATGTCGCATCCGCTCAGGCTTAAAATTTTATGCGTACTGGGTGACCGCGAGGTGAGCGTGCAGGATATTGTGGATCAGGTTGGCACATCCCAGAGCAATATCTCGCAGCATCTGGCGATCTTGCGCGATAAAGGGGTGCTGCGCACGCGCAAGGACGCCAATCGGGTGTATTACCGGGTAGGCGATACGCGAACATTGCGCTTGATCAGTCTGATGCGGGATGTCTTTTGCGGGTTTGCCAACTGAGCGACCTTTGACAAATCCCTGCCGGAGCGTTTGGCGAGTCCGGATTCCTGGTTTCCCGGACGCTTGCGCATCGGGAAATATCTCAGCCGGCTTCATTCGCTTCGGTATCGACGTTACCTAAACCGCTTTTTCCGGCTGGCTTTTCTCGATATTGCGCAGGCGTATATGCAGGTCGCGCAATTGTCTTTCGTCCACATTGTTCGGCGCCTGAACCATCAGATCGTTGGCGCGCTGGGTTTTGGGGAAGGCGATCACGTCGCGGATCGATTCGGCGCCGCTCATCAGAGCCACCAGCCGGTCGAGACCGAAGGCCAGCCCGCCGTGGGGCGGCGCACCGAATTGCAGGGCGTCGAGCAAAAAGCCGAATTTTTCGCGCGCCTGTTCCGCGCCGATGCCCAGAGCGCGGAACACGACATCCTGAATGTGCTGTTGATGGATACGGATCGAGCCGCCGCCTATTTCCCAGCCGTTTAATACCATATCGTAAGCGCGGGACAGCGCTGCGCCGGGATTGCTGACGAGCAGTTCTTCGTGGCCGGATTTCGGCGCTGTGAACGGGTGATGCAAAGCGTCCCAGCGTTTTTCTTCCTCGTTGTATTCGAACATGGGGAAATCAACCACCCATAACGGCCGCCATTCGTCCACCGGTTTGCCGGCTTTCAAGCGCAGCGCACCGAGCGCATCGTTGACGATTTTGGTCTTGTCCGCGCCGAAAAATATCAGGTCGCCGCTTGCGGCACCGGTGCGGTGCAGGATTTCGGCGAGCGCTGCTTCCGGCAGGAATTTAACGATAGGCGATTGCAGGCCGGTTTCATTGATCTGGCTTGCGTCGTTGACTTTGATGTAGGCCAGGCCTTTGGCACCGTAAATCTTGACGAAATCGGTGTAATCGTCGATATCCTTGCGCGACAGGCTGGCGCCGCCCGGAATCCTCAATGCGGCAACGCGGCCGTCTTCCATGTCGGCTGCGGCGCGGAAGACCTTGAAATCGACCGTCTTCATCAAATCCGTCAGTTCCGTCAGTTCCAGTTCTATGCGCAGGTCAGGCTTGTCGGAGCCATAACGGTTCATGGCCTCGGCGTACGGCATGCGCGGAAACGGGTCGGGCAGCTCTGTGTCCATTACCTGTTTGAACAGTTTGCGTATCATGTCTTCGACCAGCGCCATGATCTGTTCTTCGTTCATGAATGAGGTTTCGATGTCGACCTGGGTGAATTCGGGTTGGCGGTCGGCGCGCAGGTCTTCGTCGCGAAAGCATTTGGTGATCTGAAAATAGCGATCGAAGCCGGACACCATCAATAGCTGTTTGAACAGCTGGGGCGATTGCGGCAGGGCATAAAACTGGCCGGCATGGACGCGGGACGGCACCAGATAGTCGCGTGCGCCTTCAGGCGTCGAACGCGTCAGCATCGGCGTTTCGATTTCAATGAAGTCGCGGGTGTCGAGAAAATCGCGCAGATTTTTGGATACCCGGTAACGCAGGCGCATGTTGGCTTGCATGACCGGCCGGCGCAAATCGAGATAGCGGTGCGTCAGGCGCACGTTCTCGGACAGGTTCTCGTCGTCGATCTGGAACGGCGGGGTAGCCGAAGTATTGAGCACTTCGATGGCGGTGGCGAGGATTTCGATTTCGCCGCTCGCCAGGTTGCTGTTGCTGGTTCCTTCGGGGCGCAATCTTACCGAGCCGGTGACCTGCAGGACGAATTCGCTGCGGATGTTTTCGGCGATGCCGAACGTATCGGGATTGTCCGGGTCGCAGACGATTTGCACCATGCCGGCACGGTCGCGCAGATCGATGAAAATTACGCCGCCGTGATCGCGGCGCCGGTGAGCCCAGCCGGAGACGGTAACAGTCTGGTTAAGGTGCGCACGATTGATCGTGCCGCAGTAGTGAGTGCGCATGATGATATACGATGGACGGTTAAAGTGAAATGGCGGTAATGGTTTTCTCCGGCGAACTGACGACGCCCATGGAGACGATGTATTTGAATGCCGTGTCGATACCCATGTCGAGTTCGATGACTTCGCTTTTTTTGACGAAGAAATAAAAGCCGTTAACCGGGCTCGGGGTGGTAGGAATAAATACGGCTATGTGCTCCTCGGGCAGATGCGGAAATACCTGCGCGGGCAGATTGGTCTGGAATGCGATAGCCCATGCGTCCGGATGCGGATAGCGAACCAGCAAAACCTTGCGAAAAGCGTCCCCGGTGCCGGAAAGCAGCGAATCGGACACTTGCTTGACGCTATAATAAATCGATTTGACAACGGGAATGCGCGACAATACGCTTTCCCAGTAGCCCACCAGGCGCTGGCCTACGACATTTGTCGTCACCAGTCCGCTGAGAAAAATCACCAGCAGCATTAAAATCACGCCCAGTCCGGGAACCCGCACGCCCAGCCATGCTTCGGGGCGCCATTGCGCCGGCAGCAAAAGCAGGCTCTGATCCAGCGTGGAGATGATCAATGTCAGCGCCCAGACGGTGATGCCCAGAGGCACCCACAATACCAGGCCCGTTACGAAATATCGTTTCATATAAACAGTGCGGTTTCCGGCGCTACGCGCAAGCCGGGCAGGCGCCCGTGCCGCAGGCGGGGGCGGTTGTGCCGGAGTCGCCGTCCGCTGCGGCGGCGGGGGCGGAGCCGGACTGTTTGAAATCGGTGGCATAATAGCCGCTGCCTTTCAACTGAAAGCCGGCTGCGGTAAGCTGTTTGGAAAACGTGTCCTGGCTGCACTGAGGGCATACATGTAGTTCGGCATCGGCCATTTTTTGCATGACGTCCTCAGCAAAGCCACACGCAGCGCATTTATAAGCATAAATAGGCATAATGAACCCCCGAAAAATAAAATAAGTGCTATTGTACCTAAAACTGGGATTTTTAGGGGGTTTCTCTGCAAAATTGCACTTATATTCAGCTTATTCGTTAAGCAGTAAGGTCATTGTAAGTCTAACTAGGCATTATCCCGGTTATGGCAAGATGTAGCCTGAGACTGTTATGAAACTGTCCCCATACTAGGTCGGATTTGACATGGAAAAAAGCGCTGAATTAATTAAAATATCAAGTATAGTCGGCTTGTTGGCGATGGTTTTTACGCTATCGGCATGCGGTCAGACCGATACGCATCCGGGGCAGCCTGTGACCAAACGCAAGGCCATCTTCAAGCATATTCTCCGTACCGTCGAACCGATGGGTAAAGTGGCGCGAGGGCGCAAACCATACGACCAGGCTGAATTTTTGCAGCAGGCGTTAAAGCTGCAAAGCCTGAGTACGCAACCATGGAAGTATTTTACTCCGGACAGCAATTATTCTCCTACGCGGGCGAAACCCGACGTCTGGGACAAGCCCGCCGAGTTCAAACAGGCGCAGGATAAATTTATCGCTGCCACGAACAAACTGGTCAGCGCTGCGCAAACCGGGAATCTCGACGTGATTCGGCCTGAAGTCTCGGACGTCGAGCAAAGCTGCAAGGCCTGCCATCAACAATTCAGGGGGATTCCGCATTAACGGCAGCGTATCGATATGCTCGACCTGATTCTGTCTACCGCCGCTTTTTTTGCGGCGTCTTACGGCTTAAAGCGTTTTCTGGACAATCAGGATGTCGCGCCGGGCAGAACCCGGAGCATCCTGATCCTGGTATTGGCGACTGCCGCATCTTTTGCCGTTTCGGCTCTCGTTACCCGCTTCGATCACGAACCGTCTTTTGACAGCCAGATCTTGCACGCGTTGCCCCGTCCCGGGCAATAGAACCGCAATTTCCGGACAAACTGCCGCCGAACGGTTTTGATCCACTTATTTTGTTTATCCGGGCCATACCCGTTCGGCTTGCATTTCGCGTCGTTGCCGCAAACGGGTTAGTTAAACTTTACCAGAGCGATTACGGTTGCGGCGGCCAAGATGAAAACAATTCCCGCCCGGCGCAATCCGGTAAACCGTAATTCGGGCAGCGTCATGCCTGGAATGATATCCTTGGTTCCGGTGATCATGGCGGTAATCAGCCCGTCGTGTTTGAATATGCGATAAAAGAATACCGCCGCGACATGGATGCCGATGACGGCAATCAGAAAATCGAATGTGACCGAATGAATGGTACTGATCGTATCGCTGGCGTCGTCGCTGATCAAATGGGCCAGCGGGCCTCTTGTACTGCCGGAGTCGTCAGTGGAGAACAGTCCGGTAAGCGTTTGCAGCAACAATAAGGCCAGCATCGCGATCAC
>DASSZW010000130.1:0-2025 GCA_035713285.1 Burkholderiales bacterium | reverse complement strand
GACCGCTTTTCCCTGAGCGTTTTTGCGGCAAGGGAAAAGCAGAACGCTGTTAACAGAAAGCCGGAATCGATGAAAACTGTAGTGAATTTATGGCGGCTGATGCGACCGCATCAATGGCTGAAAAACGGTTTTGTGTTTACCGGACTGATCTTCGGCCACGCGTGGCATGACGAATATCTGGTGTATCGCGTGATTGTCGCTGCAATAGCGTTTTCGCTGATTTCCAGTGCGATTTATGTGGTAAACGATATGGCCGATTGCGAGCGTGACCGGCTGCATCCGCTAAAGCGCTTGCGCCCTTTGGCGGCGCAGCAGATAAGAATGACTACTGCCGGATTGTTCGCATTGGTGCTCGCGTTATGCGCTGTCAGCCTGGCAAGTTCGGTCTCGTATGCTGTCCTGGCTATCGTTATGGCCTATGCGCTAATGAATCTGGCGTATTCGGTGTATTTGAAGCATATTGTCATCCTCGACGTTTTTATTATCGCTGCCGGTTTCATGCTGAGAATCCTGGCGGGAACGCTGGGCGTGGGCATACCTCCGTCGCAATGGCTGTTATTATGCGGTTTGATGGTGACGCTGTTTTTAGGTTTTGCCAAGCGGCGAGCCGAGATGATCGAATTGACGGCGGACAAGACTGCACACCGTAAAGTGCTGGCTTATTATAGCCCGGTACTGCTCGACAAGATGATAGGGATTACTGCAACAGGGGTGATCATGAGTTATAGCCTGTATACAATGAGCCCCGATACGATACGGGTACATGGCACGACGAACCTGATTTATACCGTACCGTTCGTAATGTACGGTGTATTTCGCTATATTTATTTGCTGCACCGCCAGGGCGGGGGCGGCGATCCGTCGCGCGATGTGGTGCGCGACCCGCATTTGCTCGTGGCGGTAGCATTATGGGCGTGCGTGACGTTCTGGCTGATACATTGAGTCGCCGCTAAATCAAAGCCTCGGGTTGCAATCGTCTGGTGCGTAAACTGTTGACGAGCACGACGCGGTTGCGGCCATCCCCTTTGGCTTGATACAGCGCCGTATCCGCTGCGGCAAGCAGTTTTGTGAAATCGGGCGAGTCCAATGAACCGATAGGCGGTTGTACTGTTATCCCGATGCTGACGGTGGCGAATATGGGTCTTTTCCCTTTGGTCAAAGGGGTTGCCGAAATTGCCTGCCGCAGATTTTCGCCTATCGCCAAAGCCCCTTTTTCATCCGTACCCGGCAGCAGGATGCAAAACTCTTCGCCTCCGTAACGCCCTATGGTGTCTTCTTTGCGCAAGCGCGTAGTGAGGATGCGGGCAATTTCCGCCAATACCTCATCGCCGGTCGGGTGGCCGTATCGATCGTTGATTTTTTTGAAATGATCGACGTCTATCATCAATAGCGCCAGCGGTAAACCATTGCGTTGCGCGGCGGAACACTCTTTATCTGCGTGAGCCATAAATGCTCGCCGGTTAAAAATGCCGGTAAGCGAATCTGTCATGGCCAGCGACAGAATTTCGCGGTCGGAACGCTGTTTGATCATCAGGACGAAACCCATCGATTCGGTAATGCATAAACCGATTACGGACAACAGCACGATAAGCAGTATCGAATGCGGCGTGATTGAAACAGGAAGCGAAGCAAAGAATTGCTGGCTGTTCAGGATATTGAACGCGCGAAGCAGATATACGGTCAGTATAAGCAAGGTCGAACTGAACAATAGATTCCATGCCCGGCCGACCCGGGATTCGGTATCGCGGCCGAGCGCTACGAGTATCAGCAGCATCTGTATCGCGTAGATAAAACTGCCTGCAATCATCTGCTGATGAAGATGGCGATGAAGCAAAACGATAAAAACCAGAAGATTGCTGAATATCGGTAACAGCCATTGCCAGCGTGGAAGTTTTAGTCCCCTGTATTCGTAGATGGCGGAAAGCTTAAGCGCTTGCGCGGCGGATAAAAGAAAATTGGCGAATATGACCGTGACGGCCGGCGATGTAATACCATGCATCGCAAATAAAAACCATGCCACGGATT
>DASSZW010000129.1:0-2589 GCA_035713285.1 Burkholderiales bacterium | reverse complement strand
GCCTGAATTTTCACCACGCCGATACTGGCACCTATTTCAAATACGTTTTCCAGCCACGCAAAGCGGAATTCCTTGATTTCGCGCCGTATTTTTTCGGCGACATCCATCGCTGCGGACAAGGCGCAATTCAGCAGCAGAATACCGAATTCGTCGCCGCCCAGGCGCGCCAGAATATCGTTCTCCCGGATGCATTCCCGCAATATTTGCGATACCTGGCGTAATAATTCATCGCCTGCCGTATGTCCGCAGGTATCGTTCACGATCTTGAACTGATCCAGGTCGATATAAAACAGGGCGTGATCGATGTTTGCAGATGTATCGCTCAACAGTTTCCGCAGCGAATTTTCGAATGCGCCGCGATTGTACAAATCGGTCAACGCATCGTGGCTGGCCTGATAGGTAAGCTCGATCGCCAACCGGCGGGCGTGACTTACGTCCAGGCACACCATGACCGCTCCGATCACGGCGCCGGTGTTATTTCTCATCGGCGCAGCCGAAGCTTCGATCGCGATCGTTTGTCCGTTGCGCAATAACAAGGCCGCATTTTCCGCGAGCAGCACCGTACTGTTGTCGGTCAGGCATTGCTGAACCGGGGTGGGCATGGATTCATGGGTGATTTCGTTGATTATCCCGATGACGTCGTCCAGCGGCTGGCCGCGAGCCTCGGAAAGCTGCCAGCCAGTCATGCTTTCAGCCACTGGGTTGAGATATTCGATAACGGCTTCGGCATTGGTGGTTATCACCGCCTCCGACAGCGAACTTAACGTGACTTCGATACGTTCGTTTTCTGCAAATAACGCCGATTCCGAAGCAGTGGCCCGCGCCAGCGCACAGGATAGCTGTTCGTAGTGTTTGGCGCCGGAATCCAGCGCGCGATTAATGAATTTGGCCAGATAGCCGAATTCGTCATCGCGGTCCTCGTCAAAACGGATATGGTTGCGACCGTCGGCGAAGTGCTGCGCAGCCGCGACCATGGCGGAAAAAGGGCGGGTAAGGAGGCGTTGCAGGATAATCTGCAGAATCAGCCCCAACACCATCATCAGCAAGGCGATAGACAGCAGAATCACCTTGCGATAAGCCGACAGGACTCCTTGCAGGCCGGGAAACGCAATGGCCGTTTCTACGCTGAACGGTGCGATACCATGCTGTACCGGATGAATCGGCAATCGTGTGCGGATAACGGTCTGGCCATCTTTTCGGGTGCCGAACACGAACTCGACCGAACCCCGTTTGACTTCTATTGCTTCGCAATGGATAACGCGGCAAAAAGGACGAAGATTGCGATCCAGATTTTGCCGCGTAATATCGGAAAAACCGTCGTCAGACGAATATTCCAACGATTTTACGATGACGATCTGCAACAGCTTGGCATTGTCATGGTATTGCCGGGTCAATTCGTCTTCTTTGTTCTTGAGCACCATAAATGCGATCAGCAAGCCGATCACTACCGTCCCCCAGAATACGATGCCGGAAATTTTGGTCGGCAGATCGCTGCCGAATAACGTGGGACGGGTTGCTTCGGGCATGGTTTTATTTGAAACCGATACGTTTGAGGCTGAATTCCATCGGGCAGATTCCGCTTGCGCCCGCCCCGATTATGGCAAATCCCAAAAACCAGGGAATAAACCAGAGCGACCGATAGAAAAATATGTAAGCAACCCCCAGCAATGACCCGACCAGCAACCGCCAAGCCCGTTCGGCCTCAAACTGATAACGGTAATAATGACATCCGGTTGAGGGATCGGAGTTCAACGATTTGCGCCGCAAGCCGTTTACTAAATGCGGAATGCGCCAATTGGTCACGCCCTCCAGCAATAACATTGCAATGAGAGCAAACATGAGGAGGTTCAGGTCAAACAGCAAGGCGGTGAGCAGCAAGCTCCCTAAAATGCCACGATACATACGGTCAGTCATTCTTTATCCCACATATATTGCTGACTCTGGATTTCCGGAAACCCCGGTCTGCGTACTTGCGGTTTTTCCGTCAAGTCCTGCCCATAACTGCAAAATCGATCCTGGTGCTGCGCTCTTGCTGATGGCGATAATGAATCGACGATATCGGAATGAATGCTATTTTGTGTAAATGCGCCAGAGATTTCGATCAAATGTCTGCCCAAAGCAAGCCTGTGTATCTCAAAGTCGGTATTGTGCCACTAAACTGCGATTTAGTGGAATTGCCGTTGCCCTGCGCAACCTTCCGGCACGATGGCCGATTGCGTTACGTTAGCCCGTAAACTCGCGTTAAGCCGGCTCCGGTAAGCCGGTTCGGTTGAGTGCATGGTTCAATGACCGTTTTCAGGTTAAAATCGACTATCTAATTTGAAAGCGCGAGCATGTCCACCAGTCATTTCACTCCCGGCGATAAAGCGAATATTTTATCGGAAGCGTTGCCCTATATTCAGCGGTTTTTCGACAAGACCATCGTCATCAAATACGGCGGCAATGCGATGACGGACGATAGCCTGAAAGCCGGATTCGCCAGCGATGTCGTACTTTTAAAGCTGGTCGGCATGAATCCGGTCATCGTTCACGGCGGCGGCCCGCAAATCGGCGACCTGCTGAAACGCGTCGGCAAGCAGAGCGAATTCG
>DASSZW010000128.1:0-8428 GCA_035713285.1 Burkholderiales bacterium | reverse complement strand
TGTTTCATGATATTTCTGCGGTTCAGATGATGGCCATGAAAATGGCGCATTTGGCGCAACATGACTTTCTGACTAACCTGCCTAACCGGCTGCTGCTCAATGACCGCATCACTCAAGCCATTTCGCAAGCGGAAAGACGCGGCACGCACCTGGCCGTATTATTTCTCGACCTGGATAATTTCAAACACATCAATGACTCGCTGGGGCATGCGATCGGAGATAAACTATTGCAATCGGTCGCGCGCCGCCTGAGCGCCTGCGTGCGCAGTTCAGATACGGTCAGCCGTCAGGGAGGCGACGAATTCGTTATACTGCTTACCGAAGACAGCGACAGGGAAGGGGCGGCAGTGATTGCCGACAAGATATTGGACATGCTGGCGATGTCGCATTTTATAGTCGGTCACGATCTGCATGTCACGCCGAGTATCGGGATCAGCATTTTCCCCGCCGACGGGCAGAATGCCGAAACCCTGATCAAGAATGCAGATACGGCCATGTATCAGGCCAAGGAAAAAGGCCGCAACAATTATCAGTTTTTCAAGCCCGACATGAATGTCCGGGCTGTGCAGCGGCAGGTCATAGAAACCAGTCTGCGGCATGCGTTGACACGCAGACAGCTGATCTTGCATTACCAGCCCAAGGTGAATCTTGCAACCGGCAGGATTACCGGGGCAGAAGCCTTGTTGCGCTGGATTCATCCGCAATGGGGAATGATGTTGCCGAACCGTTTTGTACCGATCGCCGAAGATAGCGGTCTGATCGTGCCGATCGGACGCTGGGTATTGCGCGAAGCCTGTTTGCAGGCGCAGCGCTGGAAGAATTCCGGTCTTGAACTCGGATCGATAGCCGTGAATATCTCCGCGCTGGAATTCCGGTGCAAGGATTTTGTCGACGGAGTGCGCGCCATCCTCGATGAAACCGGCCTGTCGCCGGACTCATTGCAACTGGAAATTACCGAAAGCGTATTGATGCGGGATGCGGAATCGAGCACACAGGTTTTGCAGCAGCTCAAGAAAATGGGCGTCCAGTTAGCAGTAGACGATTTCGGTACAGGCTATTCCAGTTTGAGCTATCTGAACCAGTTTCCTATCGACGTGCTCAAAATAGACCGTTCATTCGTACAGGATATTTTGACAGCCAAAGGCAATGGCATTATCGTAAGCGCAGTCATAGCGATGGGCACGAGCCTGAAACAGCAAGTGATTGCCGAAGGCGTTGAACAGCAGATACAAGTCGATTTTCTCAAAGGCCAGCATTGTGAGGAAGGGCAGGGTTATTTTTTCAGTCAGCCCCTTTGCGCCAAACACTTTGCCATGCTTCTCGGCAGTTGCCATTAATGTTCGGTGCGTCCTCCCGAAAATCTGCACACCGATGCCGGACGCACAAAGCGTAAGTATTGCTATCAATATAATGATAGCAACAGCTCGATTTGCGGTTATGGAAACGCTCACGAAGTACAAGAGGAGAAAATGCAGGATATCAACGAATCAGGGCAACCGGAAGTTCTTCGGCAGCATAGTTTGCAGGCAATTCTTGATAATGCGCCTTTCGGTATCTGGCTGCTGGGCATAGACGGACGTTACCGCTTTATAAACAAGACATTCTGCGATTCGGTAGGTTTGTGCGAAAGCCATGCGCTCGCCGCCAAACATCAAGTTGAAGCATTGGGGCCGACGCTGGCCGAAAGTTGCATTAAATCCGATCTTGAATGTCTGAATCGCGATTCGCCGCATATTTCCTATGAAACCCTACCTTTTGTAGACGGCAAACCACATGTGCTTGAAATCGTTAAAGTAAAAGTGCGCGATGCGCAGGGGACAGTAACCGGCATTATCGGGATCGCCAGCGATATTACTGCCCGACAACAAGCGGAACAAGAAGTGTTGCGATTCAAGAATATTCTGGACAATACCCTGGACATGATTTTCATGTTCGAACCCGATACCCTGCATTTCGTTTATTTGAATCAAGGAGTGATACAAGGTCTGGGATACAGTCGGGAAGCATTGCTGACCATGACGCCGTACCAGATATTGCCGCTCTTTTCAAAGTCCGAATTTTACAAGATGATTTTGCCGTTGTTGTCCGGCGAACAAGAGACCCTGAATTTCGAGACCGTGTACCGGCGTAGCGACCTGACCGAATTTCAAGTCGATATATTCCTGCAACTGGTTGAAGAAAGTAGCGGTAAAAAATTGTTTGTCGCCATAGCGCGCGATATTACCGAACGAAAAAAGGCGGAAGAAGCCCAGCAGCTTGCGGCGATGGTATTTCAACACACCAGCGAGCCGATGTCGGTAGTCGATAGGGCCGGGAACATCGTATGGATTAATGCTGCATTTACCGAACTGACCGGTTATGCCTGGGAAGAAGCGGTAGGGAAAAAAACCAGCTTGCTAAGTTCCGGCCGCCATAACCGGGCTTTTTACGCCACCATGTGGAACGCATTGAATGTAACCGGCCATTGGCAGGGAGAAATATGGAACCGGCGTAAAAATGGCGAAGCCTACCTTGAATGGTTGACGATCAATGCTATTTATAACGAAGACGGATCGGTATATCGTTACGTCGCCTTGTTATCGGATATCACGAAAAAAAGGGAAGCAGAGGACCTGATCTGGCAACAAACCAATTTCGATACCCTGACCCGACTACCCAATCGCCATATGTTTCAGGATAGACTCGATCTGGAAATAAAAAAAACCGATCGGGTAAACCTTCCCATGGCTCTGCTGTTTATCGATCTGGATAATTTCAAGGAAATCAACGATTCGCTGGGCCATAGCATGGGCGATTTGCTGTTGATCGAAGCGGCCCGGCGTATCAAGCTGTGCGTCCGTGAATCGGATACGACGGCCCGTCTGGGCGGGGACGAATTCGGCATTATTATTTCGGAATTGAAAGGCTTGAACCGGGTCGAGCATATCATCCAGAATCTGCTGGCGAAATTATCGGCTCCAATCCTGCTTGGCGAAGAAAAAGCCTATATTTCCGCCAGCATAGGTATTACCGTGTATCCCGACGATGCCGCCGATGCGAATACGCTGCTCAAAAACGCCGATCAGGCGATGTATGCCGCCAAGGCGCAAGGCCGGAATTGTTTCCGTTATTTTACCTTTGACATGCAGGAAAGCGCCAAAACCAGGCGCCACCTGATCAACGACTTGCGGAATGCGCTGGTAAACGAGCAATTCTGCGTCTTGTACCAGCCCATCGTATCGTTGGCCGAGGACACCGTATTTAAGGCGGAAGCCTTGATACGCTGGCGGCATCCTAAGCGAGGGATGGTCAGTCCGGCCGATTTTATTCCTTTGCTCGAAGAAACGGGGATGATAATTGATATCGGCGACTGGGTATTCCGCCAGACGGCGCGCCAGGCGGCAATCTGGCGCGCAGCGTACCACCAGGAATTTCAGATTAGCGTTAATGTATCTCCGGTCCAGTTTCGCCGTTTTCCGGGCAATTTCCAGGCATGGTTCGAGTATTTAAACGATCTGGATTTAGACGGAAACAGCATTGTGGTGGAAATCACCGAGGGCTTGCTGCTCGACGCCAGCACCGCGATCATTCATCAATTGCGGGCATTACGCAGCGCAGGCATATGCATATCGCTGGACGATTTCGGTACCGGTTATTCTTCGCTTTCCTATCTTAAGAAATTCGATATCGATTTTCTCAAAATCGATCAGTCTTTCGTGCGCGAGCTGGAAACCAGCGCCAACGATATGGCGCTTTGCGAAGCTATTATCGTGATGGCCCACAAACTCGGCCTGAAAGTGGTCGCGGAAGGGATCGAAACAGAAGCTCAACGCAATTTGCTGTCGGCGGCAGGCTGCGATTACGGGCAGGGATATTTCTTTTCCAGGCCGGTTCCGCCCGCCGAATTCGAATTGCTGCTGAAACGGTAATCTTTTGCTGCATTTAACCCGGATATTTCATAAATTAACGCGCCCCCTCACTGGCCTTTTGTTTCGTATGAAAATTTTATTCAATTGGGCGCATGAACCGCGACCCCACGCTTTCATAAAACTGCCCTGCAAAACGAATCCTGCTCGATCGTCACGCGAATTTATGAATATCGGGGGTTAAGGCGATTTCATGACAGAAAATATCAATAACTGGCCGGATTCCAAGCTGATCGGTCCGACGATACTGCAAGCCCTGCCTGCCCGGAAACCCGACAGCCATAAAGGCGATTTCGGTGCGGCAGGCATCCTCGGGGGAACTCCCGGAATGACAGGCGCCGTATTGCTCTGCGCTCGGGCGGCGCTTTATCTCGGCGCGGGCAAAGTGTATGCCGCAAGTCTTGCGGATAACATGAAACTGGATATTCAGCATCCCGAATTGATGTGGCACGATCCGGAACAATTGCTGACTCAGGCGTTGACCGTTCTTGCAGTCGGGCCGGGGCTCGGGCGTTCGGAACGGGCGCAGCGATACCTGGACGTTGCAATGCAAACGGAAGCTGTTCTGTTATTGGACGCCGATGCCTTGAACCTGCTGGCGGCATCGCAATCGCTCAAAAACCGGTTAGCCCGGCGTTCCGCTCCATGCCTGTTGACGCCGCATCCCGGCGAGGCGGCATCGCTTCTGGGCAGCGATACCCGTACCGTACAGCGCGACCGAAGGGCGGCAGCCCTGAAACTGGCGGAAGAATATCGCGCCAGCGTGGTGTTAAAGGGGGCAGGCAGTATTTGCGTGTCTGCGGAACGGGAGCTGCGGATCAATCCGACCGGAAATTCGGGTTTGAGCAGCGCTGGAACGGGAGATGTGCTGACGGGTATGATAGCGGCCTTGCTGGCGCAGGGACTCAGTCCGTTCGCTGCGTTGCAACTGGCTGTCTATTTGCATGGTGCGGCGGCAGACAGCCTGCTGGAACAGGGAGTGGGGCCTGTCGGTTTGACAGCATCTGAAATAATGATTGAAGCCAGGAATCTGCTCAACCGACGAGACCGGCCCGAAGCGTCCGGCGATAAAACGCCCGGTCGAAAAAAGAAATGCGATCCCTGACCCGCTACGAGTCAGGATGGCTACGATAAAAGCTCAAGCCGTAGTGTTGATGATCGCGCCGGGTTGTCCGGGTGCAGGCGTCGACCCGACCGTAGGGACGACTGGCGTGGCGGTTTTGGCAGCGGCTTCTACCCCGTGATCGCCGTCTCCGTCCTTGACGGAAGTTCGCTGTGTTGTCGGGTTGAGATTAGTCGACATAACAGGATTGTTTTGGGATGTGATAGCACTAATTGAGGACATGGCATTTCCTTTAAGTTAAAACACAATGCAAATATTTATGCCCGAACTCCGACATAATAATCTTAACGGCGGATTTTTAGGAAATCTTTAATATCTGATCGAATACTGGGTAAATCATCGTCTGCAAACGCTGGCGATGATCGGTGCGGGTTTCCCTGCTCTTGCTGAAATGTTACGATGCGGATTTGCTGCGACAAGTAGGGTATGTTAACTCATTTTCGTAACGGTACCGCGCTGGACAAAGCCTTTGAGTTGGGTCTGGCATTGAAAGCGATCGACGGCGCGGGGGAAACGGGCGGCGGTTTGTGGCTCCTTTTTATCAATCCCCATTGGTTGCAGGCATGGGCTGCCTTACTTTTTGCTCCGGAATTGCGGGAGGACCCGACCGATTTCGTCGCTACGCACATTCTGCAGTGGCTTGCGCATTTTCACGAAAATACCATTGTTTTCGCGGCAATTTACCTTTTGGCCCATGGCATCGCCAAACTTGCCATCGTCATTGAAATCCTGCGCGGACGATTATGGGCTTATCCGGGATTAATCGTTCTGACTTTGATATTCATGGCCTATCAAATCTATCATATGACCGTTACCGGTGTTTCGGCAGGTTTTATCATGCTGACTTTATTCGATGCGCTGATTGTTGCGCTGACAGCCGCCGAATACGCCAAATTGACCAAAAGCGCCCGGCCGCAATGAGCGTGCTATCGAACGCGCCGGTAAATCGCCCAGACCGCGCGACCCGACAACAGAAAACCTGCCATTCCCAAGGCCAGGTAGATCGGCGAGAACGATAGCAGCGGCGAAATAACGCCTGCTACGACCGCGTTGAGCATGGTCTGGACGAAGCCCTGCATGGAGGAGACCAGTCCGCGATGCTGGGGAAACAGGTCCAGCGCGAGCAGGGTGATGCTGGGCATGGCGAGCGACATGCCCATGCCGTACAGGCTGATGGGCAAAACCGCCCACGGCCAGGCGGGCGTAAGCAGGCTGTTATAGGTGACATTGAGAATGGCGGCGGTCAATAATAAACCGTACGCATAAGCGACGGTTTGCTGCGGCGTTGCCCGTCCTGCCAGACGCCCGGACAGAAATGCGCCGGTGATGACGCCGGAGATGGCGGGAATAAACAGCCAGGCAAACTGGTTTTCATGCAAATGCAAAATATTCAGTACGAAGACCGGCGCCGACGCGATATAGAGAAAAAAACCGGCGAAATTCAGCGCGACGGTCACGGCCAGCAATAAAAAATGCGGGTGGCTGGCAACCTGGTGATAATTATTGATCAGCGGTTTGAAGGAGAAGAGTTGCCGTTTATCGAGCGCATGGGTTTCCTGCAAATAATAATAACTCAGCAGCAGCAATACGATACCCAGTAGCGCCATGAATACAAACACGGATTGCCAGCCGAACCAGACTTGCAGGTAGCCGCCGATGACCGGCGCAATGGCCGGTGAAATTCCGAACATCATGGTGATATGCGACATCAGCCGCTGCGCTTCGGCACCCGAATATAAATCGCGGATCATGGCGCGCCCGACGATCATGCCGGCGCCCGCGGACAGCCCTTGCAGGCCGCGGAACAGCATCAGCACCCGGATGTCGGCGGCGAAGACGCAGGCGATCGAGGTCAGGATGAACGCGATGAGCGAGACCAGGATGATGGGGCGCCTGCCGTACGAATCCGACAGCGAGCCGTGAAACAGCATCATGGCGGCAAAGCAGAACAGATATATGCTGAGGGTTTGCTGCAGTTGCAGCGGCGAGGCGTGCAAACTGGCCTGGATCGCCGGAAACGAAGGCATGTAGGTGTCGATGGAGAACGGCCCCAGCGTCGCGAGACCCGCCAGCAGGAGCGTCAGCGTGGTTCTGTCGGGTTTACGCGGCGACATGCAGGTGAGGGCAGGATGAATAGTCCGAAAAAATAGCCATGATTAATGAGCGCGCTCCTGAACCAGGATCCAGGGCGCGACGACCACCGCCCAGATCGCCGGATTGCGCGCTTGCCAGTCGGCAGCCGTCGCATCTTCGAGTTTGACGACCTTGCCGTCGGTCATCCAGTTTTTTACCGTTGCCGCCTTGTCGCAGGCGATATGGGCCGCGACTTCGATCAGATCGAGCTGGCTATCGACGCGGATCAGCTGCCCCTTGGCAAAAAAAGGCATCAATTCCGTCCAGTCGGCTTTGGCGGTTTCGGTATTCAGTTTGGCACGCATCAGTTCGACGGCATCGGTCATGCGGAATTTTCCTTATTCTTCGTCCGGCAGCAAAGACGGCGCCGGGCGCAGATGTTCCAGGTCGACGGATTCTATCTGGCTGAATCGCCGGCTGATTTTCTGGCTGGTAGTATGAACTTCGGCGGCGTCCTCGTGAGCCAGCCGGATATGGTCGGCCAATTTTTTCATGCGCGCGTCGAAACGGCCGAATTCTTTGCCGAGTTTGGAGAGTTCGTCTTTGATGATATGGACCTGGCGACGGGTTTCTACGTCCTTGATGACAGCGCGTGCCGTATTGAGCACCGCCATCAGCGTGGTCGGCGAGACGATCCATACGCGCCGGTTCATGGCGTATTCGACGACATCGGCATGATAGGCGTGGATTTCGGCGAACACGGCTTCGGCGGGAATAAACATGACCGCCCCGTCCGAAGTTTCGCCGTCGATGATGTATTTGGACGCAATGTCGTCGACGTGTTTGCGGATGTCGGTCTTGAACGCGCGCGTCGCCAGAGCGCGGTCGGACTCGGCGCTTTCGCGATTGCACATGCGATGGTAATTTTCCAGCGGGAACTTGGCGTCGACCGACACCCGGCCGGTCGGATCGGGTAGTATGAGCACGCAATCGACGCGGCTGCCGTTCGTCAGCGCAGCCTGGAAAAGGTAAGCGTCCGGCGGCAGGATGTTACGCACCAGGCCTTCGAGCTGGACTTCGCCGAAGGCGCCGCGCGAGCGTTTGTCTCCCAGCAAGGCTTGCAGCGTGACGACATTGGTCGTGAGACCGTCGATTTTTTTTTGCGCTTCGTCGATGGTGGCGAGACGCGCCATGACGCTGGCGAAGGTCTCATTGGTTTTTTTAAAGCCTTCGTCCAGCCGTTCGGCGACCTTGCCCGAGATTTCCGCCAGCCGGCTGTCCACGCCTTTGGCCAGCGATTCGACCGAGGCGGCAAGCTGGCCGCCGG
>DASSZW010000127.1:0-18041 GCA_035713285.1 Burkholderiales bacterium | reverse complement strand
GGAAAATGCTCCAGAGCAGCAGAAAAATGATCGCCAGCGTTGCCGGAACAACCGTTTTCAAACGCTGTTCGGCTCGCTGCAGCGATTCGTATTGCCCCGACCATCCTATCGTGTAACCGGGCGGCAATTGCACAGCTTGCGCTACCGCTCGTTGCAGGCGGCCGACTACGCCGGCAAGATTGCTGTCGCTGCTGTCGACGTAGATATAGCTGACCAGTTCGCCGTTTTCACTGGTAAGCATGGACGGACCGGCCGTTATCGCAATGTCGGCGACCGCGTCCAGCGGCAATTGCGCGCCGTCGGGCGCTACGATCAGCAGGCTGCGCAACGCCGCCAGCGATTGCCTCATCGCACGCGGATAGCGCAGCACAACCGGGAAGCGTTCGCGTCCCTCTATCGTTTCACCGATCGGATCGCCGCCGATTGCGGTGGCAATGACGGTCTGCAGATCCGCCTGCGTCAGCCCGTAGCGCGCGGCAGCATCGGGGCGGATGTGTATGTCGACGTAACGGCCGCCGGCGGTACGGTCGGCCGCCGCCGAACCGACGCCGGGCACGCTGCGCGCCGTGCGCTCGATGGCGCTGGATAGCCGCTGCAATACGACCGGATCCGGCCCGCTCACCTTGATGCCGACAGGACTCTTGATTCCGGTCGATTGCATTTCGACCCGATTGGCGATCGGCGGTACGAAGAGATTGGTCAACCCGGGCACCTGCACTGCGCGATTCAACGCATCCTCGATTTTTTGCATGGTCATGCCCGCACGCCACTGGCTGCGAGGCCTGAAAGTGATCGTGGTCTCGAACATATTCACCGGCGCCGGGTCGGTCGCCGTATCGGCGCGACCCGCCTTGCCGAATACGTGCGCCACTTCGGGTACCGACATGAGCATGCGGTCGGTCTGCTGCTGCAATTGCGCCGCCTTGCCGATCGACAATCCCGGTAAGGCGGTCGGCATATACAATAAGGTTCCTTCGTTCAGGGGCGGCATGAATTCGCTGCCTAGCCTGGATAACGGCCACAGAGTCAGAATGACGGCGATTAGCGCGGCGGCGAGTACGATGGCGGGGTGCTTGATTGCGCCATCGAGCAGAGGCCTGTAGGCAGCGATCAGTCCCCGATTCAACGGGTTTTGCAGTTCGGTGCGCAAATGCCCGCGGATAAGGTAGCCCATCAGCACCGGAATCAGCGTTACCGACAGCGCGGCCGCGGCCGCCATCGCATACGTCTTGGTGAACGCCAGCGGCTGGAACAGGCGGCCTTCCTGTCCCTGCAAGGCAAATACCGGCAGGAACGACAGCGCGATCACCAGCAGGCTGAAAAACAGGGCCGGACCGACTTCGGCAGCCGAATCGGCGATAATTTGCCAACGCTGTTCGCCGACCGGGTCCGTTCCCTGCGTTTCGTGCCAGCGCTCGAAATGCTTGTGCGTGTTTTCTATCAGCACCACGGCGCCGTCGACCATTGCGCCGATCGCGAGGGCGATGCCGCCCAGCGACATCAGGTTGGCGCTGACTCCCTGGTAGTACATGACGATGAAAGCCGTCAGTACCGCGGCGGGCAAGGTAATCACTGCCACCAGCGACGAACGCAGATGCCAGAGGAACAGTATGCATACCAGAGCCACTACCAGAAATTCTTCGATCAGTTTTTCGCGCAAGTTATGTACGGCGTCGAGTATGAGCTGCGAGCGGTCGTAAGTGGTCACGATCTCTACGCCTCTGGGCAGACTGCGCTGAAGTTCGGCCAGCCGCGCTTTGACCGCTTGTATTGCCTGCAGTGCATTTTTGCCAGATCGCAGGATCACTACCCCGCCGACGACTTCGCCCCGACCGTCGAGGTCGGCGACTCCCTGGCGGAATGTCGGTCCGCGTCGTACGGTTGCGACCTCGTTCAAGGTAACGGGCGTCCCCCCGTTGCCGGCGGTTAGCGGGATACGTTCGAAATCCGCGCGAGTACGCAGATAGCCTATGCTTTTAACCATCAGATCGGCTTCGCCCTGTTCGATCACCGAACCGCCGGTCGCGCCGTTGGCCGCAAGCACGGCGGCTTTCACTTGCGCCACGGTAAGCCCGTAGGCGGCGAGCTTCAGCGGATCGGCCACAATTTGCCAGGCCCGCACCATGCCGCCTATGCTGGCCACTTCGGCGATATCGGGTACGGTTTTCAGGCGGTAACGCAGAAACCAGTCCTGCAGCGCGCGCAATTGGCCGATATCCAGCGTGCCGCTGCGGTCGACCAGCGCGTATTCGTAGATCCATCCCAACCCGGTGGCATCGGGACCCAGCGCCGGGTTGACACCCGCCGGCAGCCGGTCGCGCGCCTGGCTCAGGTATTCGAGCACGCGCGAACGCGCCCAGTACGGATCGGTGCCGCCATGAAAGATCACGTAAACGAACGAGTCGCCGAAGAACGAATAGGCGCGCACGGTTTTTACTCCCGGCACCGACAGCATGGTCGTCGCCAGAGGATAAGTCAGCTGGTCCTCAACCACTTGAGGCGGCTGCCCCGCCCAGCTGGTACGCAGTATGACCTGGGTATCGGATAAATCGGGCAGCGCGTCCAGCGGCATATGAAGCATCGCCCAGACGCCCCAGCCGCCAAGCAGCAGCGCCCCCATCAAGACCAGAAAGCGGTTGCGGATAGAAGAGCGGATCAGCGCGGCGATCATGGTTTCGGCCCTGGCGGAACGGTCGGAGCGGACGGCGTATCGGCGTACTTCGGCACCAGATTCATGCTCGGCATCAGCGGAGAGGGGCCGCCGTGATTAAAATGCCGGGCCGGCGCCATCGGGTCGTACCAATACAGTATTTTGCGCTGTCCATCCGATGCCGGATAAGGCAGAGGCACGGTCAGGCGTTTGAGGGCACCGTTCATGTCCGATTCGGAATCGAAGAGAAATTCTCCCGAAGTCACCACGCGCTCGCCGCCCTGAAGTCCGGCGCGAATTTCGGTGTATCCGCCGGCTGAACGGCCGGTACGCACGGCGCGAGGTTCGAGGCGGCCTTTGCCGAGATCGAGGACGACACGGTTATCCAGTCCGGTACTGATCAATGCATTGTCCGGTACCAGCGGGTAGGCTTTGCCGGGTGACGGGTGCAGACCGACCGAAGCGTACATGCCCGGCGCGAGCGCGTTATCGGGATTGTCGAGCACGATGCGGGCGGTTTGCGTGCGCGTGCGCGCATCGACTTCGGGCAGCATGGCCGCAACCGTTCCGGAAAAAATCCTGCCAGGCAGGGCATCGATGCGAATTTGCGCCTGTGTGCCGGCACGGATACCGGCTATTTCCGCCTGCGGTATCGCGACGTTCAGCCATAGACGGGCCGGGTCGTCGATGCGCATCAGCGTAGCGCCGGCGGTCACGCTTTGCCCCGGCAGCGCATTCAGCGTGCTGACCACGCCGTTGGCGGGAGCGCGCAGGATCACCCCGGCCGTAGGGTCTGCGCTCAACTGACGGATTTCCGCGGCGCTCATGCCGAGAACGCGCAGACGGGCCAGCGCCGCCGCATGCAGCGACTGCATCTCGCTGTTGTGCGCATCGTTCAACGCGCCCAGTTCCGCGGCGGCCGCGCTCCAGTCCGGCGACAGCAATACCGCGAGCGGCTGCCCTGCGCGGACTCTGGCGTACGGCGCGCGCACGTATACCTTCGTGAGTATGCCGCCGGTGCGCGCACTCACGACGACAGCGCGGTTGCGATCCCAGTCCAGGATGCCGGTAACGCGCAGTTCGGGCGCCAGCGCCGCAACGCGGACGACGGCAGTGCGCATGCCAAGATTTTGTTCGATACGGGGATCGATACGGAGTACCGGTGCGGAACCGGCGGCATCGCTTTGTCCGGCATATTTCGGCACCAGATCCATGCTGGGCATGAACGGCGATTTGCCGGGATGGTTGAAATGCTGCGCCGGCGTCATCGGGTCGTACCAATACAGAATCTTGCGGCCATCCTGAACGGCGGCTGCCGTGTCGGCCGTCGGTTTGCTGCGCAATCCCCAGTAATATCCCCCGGCCAGGGCTGCCCCGAACGCAAGGATGACAGCAAGAATAAGCAGGAATTTTTTCATGGAGCAGCCTCCGGTAACAGATAAGCCAGTTCGGCCCAGGCGCGCGCACGCGCGGCCAGGGTGTTGGCATAAGCCAGATTGGCGGAAATTTCAGCGCGCCGCGCTTCCAGCCACGGCTCCAGCGAACCGCCGCCGCGATAGGCTGCCAATGCGGTTTCAGCACGGTCGCGTGTCAATGGCAGCAGGATCTGTTCGTCGCGTTGTATTTGCGCATTCAGGCTTTGCCAGCGGGCCAGCGAGCGTTTTACCGTTTCGATCTGGGCCCGGCGGGCGTCTTCCCGATCCGCAAGCACCGACTCCAGGTCGGCGTGACGCGCATCGATATCCTTGTCTTCGCGATGGCCAGGAAACAAAGGGACTCTCATTCCGACCTGCACGGAAGCCAGAGGCGGCAAGCCGGGCGCGCGCAAGCCGTAGCTGACGCCTACATTCCAGTCCGGCTGCTTGCTGGCTTCGGCACGCCGTAAGTCGGCTTCGGCCAATTTTACCCGCGGCCCCCACGCCAGCAGCGGCGCCTGCTGGTCGGGCGTTTGCAGCAAACGGCTTTCGCGTACCGGCAACGTCGAGAAATCGGGAGGGCCGGACAACGCCATTTCACTGTTAACCGAACCGGTCCAGCGCGCCAGTTCGGCCTGCGCTTCCTGTTCGTCGCCGCGAACAGCTTCGATCTGGTTATCCAGTTCGACTCCGGCAGCGCGCGCCGCGAGCACGTCGGTCGCAGAGCCCGCCGCAGCGGCGAGGCGGGCGCGGGCAGCTTTGATCGCGACGCTGTTTTGCACTGACAATTGTTCCAGCAAGGCATTTGCGCGCCGTGCGGCCCACAGATCGACCCACGCAGTCGCTGCGCTGCGCTGCGCGAGAGAGCGGGCGGCTTGCGTATCGGCCGCTGCTGCGGCCTCGTTTGCGCGCGCTTTGCTGCGTTCCGCGCTGCGAGCTGCCGACGACGGAATATCCTGGCTAACGCCGACAAACTGCATGGTCATAAAATCGCCGTTCGGATTGAACGCACCCGGACCCTGCGTATCCAGGTTCTGCACCCCGAACTGTAACTGCGGATCGGGTAAACGTCCGGCGCGGTCGCGATCAGCCGCTGCCGCCGCTTGTTTGTATTGCCCCGCTTCGACTTGAGGCGCGCGTTCGGCCGCGAGTTCGACGGCTCGCTCCAGGGAGAGCGTAGCGGCAGTCTGCGCCGGCAATTTTATTAATGTATCCGGGCCGGCATTTTCTTGCGCAAAGTTTACCGTATCGCCGGCATTGGCCGTACCGGCACAGGCGAACCCGAAACAACACAAGAACCATGAAAAACAGATAAATCGAATCATTTCGACGACTCCAGCAGTTGCTTTAACGTAATGGCGTGCCGGGACGATATCGTCCTTATCGGCAGTTAATGCAAACTGCAGAGCTTAATTGCGGAAATTCTGGAGCAGCAGATAGAGCGGCGGACCGCCGCTGGAGAAGAGGAGGGGAGACGAATAAATCCGCGTGATAAATGATGCCTGGGAAGATGCAATCATCAATGTCGTTACTGGCAGAATCGCCGCCGGATCGAGTGCGGAATGATGCGTATCCAGCGTTTGGTCGCTGGCGGTACAATGAACGAAACAAGCATTTGGATTTGGCTTGTCCATATCGCGCATAGCGCAATCTGTCGTGGCCTGGACAGCAAAAGCCATGGCAGGATGCGCATCCGCCAGCATGCACGCTTGCGACGCCAAAGAATATTGCATAAACAGAATCGCCGCCAGCATCAAGCGGGAAATCAGATTCAGCCATTTATGATTGAGGAAATGCATGCGGCAAGTTTAGAGGAATATTTCTATAGTAACAAGTAGGGGACGTTATAAGCCTTTACAATTTGAAATTTTCTCCAGGCATTTAGCCCGGATATTTCATAAATAAGCTTGCTAAGCGTGCAGGGATTCCAGCACCCTTTGTATACAGCGCCGATTTGCGTCCGCATTTATCGATGGGGAAGAAACGAGCGCTCATGGCTCTATCTCACAGTCGGCAGTGCTGGAGGCATCTGGCATGAACTCGGTATGCATGGCAGTAACAAAAATTTCGGCCTGCGCCACCATTTCCTGTGCATCGCCGAACTCAACCGAATCACCATTGTAGTCGGCAACGAGGCGGATTTCCTGCGCACGCTTCAACAAACGTCCCAGTTCTTTCGAGACAGGCCCATTCTTGATGAGATGCTCGCTAAAAGCGTTGATAAGGCCACTGTGCGTCTTGCCAATGTCGGGTTTGACGGGAGAATTCGAAGCCAGTAATGCAGCGCGAGCGGCATCGAACATCGCGTAATAGGCGCGATTGCATGCGCCGTCGATATCATCTAAATCAAGCAAGGCCCTCGCTGACGAACATGCACGGTCGGCCTTTGCCATCAAGTCACCCGGTGTCAATGGATTGCTCACAGTCGAACCCCCTCGCTGGCGATATTTTGAAGCAAAGCTGAATTCGAGTAGTTTTCCGGATGTTCCCATTCATCGAGCCAGATCGGTAGCGGCGAAATGTTGATACCGGTTTCAAGCAGCACGTCAAACGCCACATCGGCCATTGCCAGCTTGGTAGTCAAGAATCGCTGATGCTCGCCGCTCAGGAGCACAGCCACATCGGCATCGCTATCTGGTCGATGGGTACCGCGCGCACGACTGCCGAAGACGATTGCGCCTGCCATGTCATAGCAACCGGCGATTAAGGCAAGAAAACGCCGAACGGCTTTCTCAGTGTCATCGTCAATGTGACCGAGCTGTCCCATACACTCTCCTTGTCAAAACCGATGGAGAATAGCATATCCACCGTTGTTCGATCCAGTTTGTCATCGAATATTGTCATCGAATATGGCCAACGTACCGAGACTCGTCGCGAGCACTTTCTTGAGCGTAATCGGTCTATGGCTTCCAGTCCTTCATGGTCATGGGTTGGCCGGGCGGGATCGCGCTAGCGTGACCCGCAATAATTTGTGGAGATTTATCGGGGGTACGTGGGCAGCCGGGATCACAGGGGTAAAAAGCCATCAACACCACCGTAAATCCAAAAAAAGCGAGTCCAAGCTGCGTAGGGCTTACATATCGACTATTGCCTGGGCTCAAGTTAACACCAACAGCAAAGGCCATCAGTAAGATTCCCGTTACGCTGAGTCCCGCATTGAAATAGGCTGCTTTAGGAGAATTATGCGTGCCCAATTCACTGATGAATTGACTACGATGCCGATAATCAGGATAAGCGGCAGCGGCGTATATAATGCTGAAAAGATAAATTGCCGGGGCGAGGACTCCGCATCCGAGCAAAACCAATTCCAGGCTTTTATGCATAAGTTATTGCCGGCATAACGATCTTCGCCTTTATCCGATTCATAATCAGCTTTCCATTTCGGCTATTCTAGTCCCCACACCGAGTATGATATCACCGCATGCGGTTTTGGATTACGTGATGTCATTGAAGCGATGGCCCGATTTGGGCAATCTCTATGATGTAACGACAGATTTTGTATTGGTTTGAGCAACAACCAGCCAGTCGCAGATTTTATGCTGAAATCGTATTTTGATACCGTCAGCTTGGTTATGTAGAGAAGTTATTGCGTATTCCCGTAACCGCCACCCAGCGCCTTCACCAGCAATACGCTGGCTGCCATGCGCCGCGACTGCAGGGCCGTGAGCTGCTGCTCGGCTTGCAGTACCTGCGTTTGCACCAGCACGACGCCGAGGTAGCTGCCGCCGCCGCCCTGATAATCGAAGTTGGCCTGTTTCGCTGCGAGGGAGGCTGATTGGAAAGCTTGAAGCTGAGCTTGATGTTCCAGGTTCAACTGCCTGATTGCGCTTAAATTATCCTCTACTTCACGGTATGCGTTCAGTACGGTTTGGCGGTAATTGGCGACGGTTTCTTCGTAATGCTGCCGGGCCTGCTCAGTTAATGCAGCACGCTGTCCGGCGTCGAACACAGTAACCAGCGCGCTCGCGCCCAAGGCCCAGAGCTCGCTGGGCGCGCTGATCAAATTGGCGAACTGGCTGCTTTCGTAGCCGCCTTGAGCGTTCAGGGAAAATTGCGGGAAATAAGCGGTTTTAGCTACGCCCACCGCCGCATTGGCGGCTTGCATCTGCCTTTCGGCGCTGGCGATATCGGGCCGCCGCTCGAGCAGGCTGGAAGGCAGGAGAGTGCCCGACCAGGGCTGCGGTTCGCCGCTTTCGGTGCGCAGCACAAAACCGGTAGCCGGTTTGCCCAGAAGCAAAGCGATGGCATGCGTCAGCGTTTGCGCCTGCAATTCCGCTTCCTGCTGCTGGCTTCTGGCATTCTGCAGAACGACATCGGCTTCGGCCACGTTCGCTTCCGGCGCGGCGCCGCCTTTATACAGTTCTTTGCTCATTTGCAGATACTGATTTTCGTTATCGACCAGATCGGCAAGAATTTTTTGCTGGCGCTGCTGCGCCTGCAAAGCGAAATAATCGACCGCCAGTTCTGCCTGTATCGAAAGTTGCAGCGCGGCAAGATCGGAACGGGATGCTTCCATCTGCTGACGGCTGACTTCGACTTCGTTCGACAGGCGGCCGAAAATATCGGGCTCATAGGCTACGTCGGCGGTCAGCAGATTATCGCGATATTGCACCGGAAAGCTTTTAAAATACGTAGCGCGATTTTTTGAGGTCCGTAATTCTTGCGTACCGGCGCCTATGCCGACAGAAGGAAAGAGCGTAGCCCGTTGCGCCTGCAATGCGCTTTGAGCCTGCTGCAGCCTGGATAGCGCAGCTTTTACGTCCTGGTTGTTGCCTAATTTCTGTTCGAGACGATCGAGCGTGGCGTCGCCGTAGATTTCCCACCAGTTTCCCTTGGCCAGCGTATCGGCGGGCTGCGCCCGGGTAAATGGATTGTGGTCGCTGAAATGGTCGGGTGACGGTACGTCCGGCCGATGGTAAGCCGGCGCCAGCGAGCACGCTGTGCAAAACAGGCCGAGCAAGGGTATCGCACGCGCGACGAGGCGAAGCCGCTTCATCATTTTTCTCCGGCTTTAAGAGTGCGCATCGATGCAATCTGCACCGGTTCGCCGTCGACGATCGAATCGGGCGGGTTGTCTATGAGGGTGTCGCGCTGGCTGATGCCGGAGAGTATTTCCATGCTTTTCCCGAAATCGCGACCGGGCACGACCGTCACCAGATGCACATGATGTTGAGCGCCAATCTGCGCCACCTGCAAGCCGTCGCCACGGAAAATCAGTGCCGTCACCGGTATGCGCATGTCCGATCGAGGCATGGGCATCGTGAAGCGGATATTGGCAAAATCGCCCGGACTGACCAGCTCGTCCGGATTATCGTAGAGCAGTTCCACCATCACCGTCCGGGTTGTGGTATCCAGCGCGCCGGCCAGTTTGATCACTTCGGCTTTAAAATTTTTGCCAGGGTGTTCGGGCACAGTCATGTCGGCAGACGCACCCACCTGAATATACGGCGCCTGAGCCTGAGGCACCTGCACATAAATCCGGAGTGCATGCTTGTCGACCAGATGAAATAATTCCCGCCCCGCGGTTCCCGCCGAAACCAGATCGCCGATATCGACGTTACGGACCGAAACGGTACCGGCAAACGGCGCGCGTATCTGTTCGAAAGCCTGCAGGGCAGTCAACTGCTGGAGATGCGCACGCGCCGCTTCGAGCAGGGCTTTTTTAGCCGCCGCATCGCCGAGCTTGTTTTCAAGATCCTGGACCGAAACGGTACGGGTTTTGATCAAAGCCTGCCAGCGTACCGCTGTCGTCTGCGCCAGATCGTAATTGGCCTGCGCCGTGGTCAGGTCGGATTGCGCCTGGCGCACCTGCGCATCGAGCTCGGGAGTTTCGATCTGCGCAATCAGTTCGTTCTGCTTGACCCGGGTGCCGATATCGACAAACCAGCGCTTTAAATATCCGGGGCTGCGGGCATAGAGCGACGCATCCTTGAACGCAATGACGTTGGCGGGCAATACCAATGGTGACGTAGCGGCTTCGATAAGCGGATGAAAACCTATCACTTTCTGCACTGAAGTAGCGCGGGCTTCTTTTTTCAAGGTATCCAGATGTTGGCGCCGATGATAAATACCGATACCCGCCACGATCGCCATGATCAGGATGACCGCGAGGAATATCCAGGGCAGGGGGGAAGAACGGTGTCTGGATGTCATTGATTATTCTCCGCATTGCGCTGTTCATTGTCTTTGGATTGACGATGGATCAGGGAAAAAACTGTCGGTACAAAAAACAGGGTTGCTACGGTCGCCAGCATCAGGCCGCCGATCACGGCGCGTCCCAACGGTGCGTTTTGCTCGCCGCCTTCGCCGAGTCCCAACGCCATCGGCAGCATGCCGATAATCATGGCCAGCGCTGTCATCAGGACCGGCCTTATCCGGGCAAAACCGGCAGCCAGCGCAGCTTCGTAGGAATTTTCACCCATATTCATGCGCTCGCGGGCGAAACTGACCACCAGGATGCTGTTGGCGGTCGCGACACCCATACACATGATCGCGCCGGTGAGCGCGGGTACGCTGATATGAGTGCCGGTCAGGAACAGCATCCAGAGAATGCCCGCCAACGCTGCCGGAAGCGCAGTGATGATGATAAAGGGATCCAGCCACGACTGAAAATTGATCACGATGAGCAGATAGATCAGAACGATGGCTGCAACCAGGCCCCACGCCAGTCCGTGAAACGCCGATTGCATGGTCGAAACCTGTCCGCGGATGTTCAGCGAGCTTCCTTTAGGCAAGGCCGGCGCTTTGCCGACGATGCGCTCGATATCGCTCGCAACGCCGCCGAGGTCGCGGTCTGCAACGCTGGCGTAAATATCGAAAACAGGCTTGACGTTATAATGCGTGACTACGGCAGGCGCGACGCTGCGATGAAAATCCGCCAGGTTGGACAGAACCTGTGGAAGATGTCCCCGGCCGTTAGTGACCGGCATCCGCTCCAGATCGTTCAGGTTTTGCATCCGGTATTGCGGCGCTTGCGTCGCGATACTGTATTGCACCCCGGTTTTCGGATCTACCCAGAAAGTTGGGTTGGTCTGAAAACTGCCCGACAGGGTAATGAGCAGATTCTGCGCCACATCGTTTTCAGTCAGGCCGAGCAGGCTGGCGCGTGCGCGATCGACATCGACGTTGATCTGGGGATAATCGTAGCGTTGCTGGATGCGCTGATCGACCAGGCCTGGAACCTGTCCCAGCGATTGCAGCAGGTGATCGGCATAAAGATGGTCGGCCTTGACATTAAATCCCGCAATCTGGATATCGACCGGTGCGGGCAAACCGAAATTGAGTATCTGGCTGACTATGTCCGCCGGCAGGAAAGCAAACTCGGTGCCGGGAAACTGGCTGCTCAACTGTTTGCGCAGTTCGCGGATATAGTCGGCAGTCGGCCGATGACCCGCGCGCAGGGAAATAAGTATATCCGCGTCGCCCGGGCCGATCGGCCCGGAAGTGCTGTAAGCGAGGTTGATGCCGCTATACGGCAAGCCGATATTGTCGACCATGCTTTCGCGATCGCCGGCAGGGATGATTTTCTCGATCGCGTTTTCAACATGATCGCAGAGTACGGCGGTCTGTTCGATCCGTGTCCCGGTCCGGGCTCTCAGATGAAGTTTGATCTGGCCCGTGTCGACCTGCGGAAAAAAATCGGAACCGAGAAAAGGGTACAAGGCCAGGCTTGACAGCACCAGCAGCAGAAATCCGGCAATAAACAGACCGGGCGTCTGCAGGACCGACTCCAGCCCGTGCCGGTACCGTTCGCGCAGTTTTTCGAAACGGCGTTCGAAACCTTTCTGGAATTTACCGGGCCATGATTTCGGCCCGGAATCATGCTGGCCGTGAACTTTCAGCCAGTACATCGAGAGCGTCGGAACCAGCGTCCGCGAGAGCAGGTAGGACGCCAGCATGGCGAATACCACCGCTTCAGCCATCGGCACGAACAGAAAGCGCGCCACGCCTCCGAGCAGGAACATCGGAGCGAAAACGATACAAATGCTCAAGGTCGACACCAGCGCAGGAATAGCGATCTGATGGGCGCCGTCCAGGATGGCGGCATGGACATCCTTGCCTTCCTCGAGATGCGAGTTGATGTTTTCTATCGTGACGGTCGCATCGTCGACCAGGATGCCGACTGCCAGCGCGAGGCCGCCCAGCGTCATGATATTGATGGTTTCTCCCAGCAACGACAGCAAAGTGATGGACGCCAGGACCGACAGCGGAATCGAAATGGCGATAATCAGGGTGCTGCGCCAGCTGCCGAGAAAAAGCAGTATCATCGTTGCCGTCAGGGCCGCAGCGATCACGCCCTCGCGGATGACGCCGGAGACCGCGGCGCGAACGAATACGGACTGGTCGGCGAGCAGCGAAGTATTGAGGTCCTTGGGCAAACCGGCCTTGATGGCCGGCATTTTCGACTTGACGCCGTCGACGACATTCAACGTCGACGCGCTGCCGGTTTTCAGTACGCTCATCAACACCGCGCGCTGCCCGTTCATCCGTACCATATTGGTTTGCGGCGGATAACCGTCTCGCACGTGCGCAACGTCATGGACATAGATTACGGTGCCGTTGACGCTTTTGAGCGGAAGGTTGTTCAGCTCTTCGATTTTGCCCGGAGCGGCATTGAGCTTCACGTAATATTCCAGGTCGTTGATTTTTTGCGTGCCGGCAGGAATGATGAGATTCTGGCTGCCGATTGCATTCGTGACATCCAGCGCCGAAACGCCGTTCGCCTGCAAAGCCGCCGGATCGATATCGACTTGTACCTGGCGCTGTTTTCCGCCGTAGGGAAAGGGGAGGGATGCGCCGGCAACCGTCGACAGCTGGGTGCGGATAAAATTGTTGCCCAGATCGTACAGCTGCATTTCGGATAATTTGGCGCTCGACAGGGCGAGTTGAAGCACCGGCACGCTGGATGCGTTATAAGCCAGGATAAACGGCGGCGTAGTGCCGGCCGGCATTTGTTTCAATACTGTCTGCGATACTGAAGTTATCTGCGCTACAGCCAGATCTTCATTGACGTGCGGCTGAAAGAAATATTTAACGACGGCAATGCCGTTAAGCGAATTGGATTCGACGTGTTCGATATCGTTGACGGTCGTGGTGGCAACCCGCTCGGTGAAAGCGACGATGCGATTCGCCATGTCTTCGGGCGGCAGCCCGCTGTAATTCCAGACGACTGCTACGACAGGAATGCGTATGGTCGGAAAAATGTCGGTCGGTGTGGTAAAAAGCGAATACGCCCCCATCAGCACGATGACCAGAGCCATCACAATAAAGGTATAAGGTCGCTTCAGCGCGATCTCGACAATCCACACGCAACTCTCCAGAAATCAAATAAACAATAAGCTTACGAATAAAACATGACGGATTCGGCTACCGCTCATCACAAACGATATCGGAAACGATCAAACAGGCACATTTTGATGTAACGGCTAGAGAGATGATAACGTCAGAGATAGTATCTTTTGTTATTATTTTCTGTCAATCAAATAAAATTTTTCTTCGGATGGAATAAATTTCATCCGTGCGATTTGCGCTCCCGAATTACTAAATCATTCCATTATCGATTAATACACCGGGCACATAGAAATGCAGGCGTATTTTGAATTTTTATTATCAACAGGCCAACGACGATTCGAACAATCTGCGAATTACATAAGCCTGAATATTCATAATTACGACATCAAATTGCAATATGACGTTAATATGTCAGATAATCGTATAAATCTCATAATTTCGCTTTTAAACATGCCGATTTTTAAATGACCAGTCGCCGCCAAGCATCGCTAGTCACCGATGGACAGCAATGGCAATTCAAGTTTTATTCATTAGGGCAGATTTAGCGAATAATATATTCAAATGAAAAGGCAAAAATAACTATGACATTCGCCATAATCCCGGAAATATCCGGCCTGGATGATCAGATACTTATCTGGATTAATCAATATATGGCCAGATGGCCGCTACTGGATAAGACTATTGCCTGGCTGCTTAATGCAAATATTATCAAATTCGTTCCCATGCTGGCGGCAGGTTGCTGGTTGTGGTTTGAAAAAAGCTTAAAACAGGCGATCAACCGGCGCATTCTGCTGGAGTCGTTGCTGGCTTCTATTGCCGCATTGGTGATAGGCCGAACCCTTGCTTTGATGCTGCCGTTCCGCGACCGGCCTTTCGTGAGGCCGGAATTGCATTTCGTGACTACTTTACAACCCATATTGCGAACCTGGAGTTCGTTTCCCAGTGATCATGCCGTACTGGCGTTTGCGCTCGCAGCGTCGCTTTTTCGGGTTTCTCCGAAAGTAGGCATATGGGCTCTGTTTCATGCAACCGTCATCATTTGCCTGCCGCGGTTATATTTCGGCTTGCATCATCCCTCCGACCTGATGGCAGGCGCTTTGATCGGCATATTGGCAATTATTATGTTTTCGCGAATCCGGGTATTGAATCCGGTCACGAATTATTTGCTCGGGATCGAAAACAAACATCCCGGCGCATTTTATGCCATGAGTTTTTTTGTGCTCTATAACATAGGCGAAATGTTTTTAAGCTTTCGGATAGTCGCCAATTACGTTTTTCATGTATTAAAACTGATGGTAGGTGATTAATGGCCGGTTTGATTTTTTGATCTTTTACGCCGGACATTTTATTTACGCTCAATCAAAAAGGCTGCTTGCCAAATGTTCGCGCCAGCACGTGAAATAATGAAATAAACAGAAATTATGGAATTTCTTACACTTCGCATAATGTATATTATGTTAAATCACGCAAATCATCAAAACGATTATGCGCCTGATGTGTCCCTTAACTTGTTTTTATAAGCGCAACCTGGAGTTTGTTCTGTTATAGTGCTCAGAAAAGATAGCAATATCAATCTGACTCACACACCTATATAACGGAATATCACTAACTATAATAAAAGTATAAAGTAATTGCTTTCTGCTTCTTTGAAGCTTATTTTTTGAAACGCAAGAATGGTTTTGATTTTGACCAAAGATTTTTTTCTGATTTTTCTGCGGATTTTAAAGAAAAAATTGTTCAGGCACTTGAATTAATGCCGAATGGCAAAATCTTAGGTAACACGTCAGGCCCTGCCTGACCAGCCCAAAGGAGATACCATGTTTAAAAAAACCGTTTCTGGTTTGCTATTAATCGCAACGGCGCTCGTTGTCGTGCCAGTCTTTGCCGACAGCGTGCCGACCATCCATCAAGTCTATCTTGCAACCAAGGCCGGAAAGCTGGCTGAAGCTGAAAGAATGATGGACATCGTGCTCAAGGCCCATCCGGACAGCGCAAAAGCACATCTTATCGATGCCGAAATCCTGGCCAAGGAAGGCCAGATGTCCCGCGCTCAGGCAGAGCTCGATACCGCCCAGAAAATCGCTCCGGGACTGCCCTTTGCAAAACCTGCCGCAATTCATGAACTTCAGGCAAAAATCGCTGGCGGCATGCCGGCCGCCACAGCCGTTGAAACCACTGTAAACAAGCCTGCCCGCCCCCATTTTCCATGGGGACTGATGTTCCTGGGCCTGCTGGCGATTGCCGGCGTATATCTGGTGATTCGGGCGCTATCGGCTCGTAATGCGCCCCCTTCGGGCCGTTACTATCCAACCACAGGAATGCCTGGCGGTTCCGCTCCTCCCTACGGCGGTTCTGCCCCGATGATGTCTGGCGGTGGCGCCATGGGCGGCGGCGGTATGGGCTCCGGCATAGTTTCCGGCCTCGCAACCGGGGCTGCAGTGGGCGCGGGCATGATAGCCGGCGAAGAGCTGGCGCATCATTTTCTTGACGGGGACCGCAATGGAGCCGCCGCTGATAGCGGTGACAATAACTGGGATCAGTCCAATACCAACGATGACCTCGGCGGATCGGACTTCGGCGTCAATGACAACAGTTCGTGGGATGACAGCACCAATGTCAGCGACAACAGCTTCGGTGGAGGAGACGACTGGAGTTAATGAAAATAGAGTCTATAATAATCTATAATAAATAATAAATAGACTTTCGGTCTTATAAGGCATTTCACTAACCAGCTCCTGGCCCGCAGAAATCTGAGGGCCGGGAATATTTTTTATTATGCTTCAAGTATCATGATTTCTGTTTAGCGCTAACTGCCGGATTCACTATGCCATTTAATGCTTCTTTACAACGGAACGACTCGATAGATATAGCATGGCTACCTACCGTTCTGGACGGTTCTTTCAGCGAAATCTATTTTGTGGATTGCCTGACTCAGCGCTTTATTAAAGCTAACCGGGCAGCGCTAAATAATCTGCAATATACTCAGGACGAACTGGAAGCGCTCTCCCCGCTCGATATAACGCAGGACATGACCTCCGCCTCCCTCAAGGCCATTCTTGAGCCGCTCAGGCTCGGAAATACCGCTTGCGTGAATTACGAAACGCGCCATAAGCGCCGGGACGGCTCCTCTTATCCGATTTCATTCCGCCTGTTCCGGTCGCCCGATAACAGTTCTCCGGTTTATATCGCGATAGGCAACGACATTACTCACGATCATGATGCCGCCTACGCCTTGAAACTGAGCGAGTCGCGCTACCAGGCAATCGTGGCGAATATTCCAGGCCTGGTTTTTCAGTGCGTATACGAGCAGGAAAGCGTAATAAATTTTTTGTACGTGAGCGAGCGCTGTGAAGAAGTCTTAGGGATAAAAGCGGCGCATCTGCTCAATAACTCGTATTTGTTCCTGAATCTGATCATGGCTGAAGACATAGCGGACTATCGTGATTCGATCAAGCTTTCCATGCAGCGGCAATTGACCTGGAACTGGCAAGGCAGGATCTGGATCGAGGATTGGCAGGACATCAAGTGGATCAGCATCCGCGCCACGCCCCATCAATTGCCTGACGGGACCACCATGTGGGATGGAGTAATCACCAACGTCACCCATACCAAACTCGAAGAAATAGAAATCAAGCGTTCCAAAGCGCAGCTGGCGGAATTGTCTTCGCATATCCAGCAGGTCAAAGAACAGGAAAGAACCAAAATTGCACGCGAAATCCACGATGATCTGGGCGGCAATTTAACCGCCATCAAGATGGCGCTGGCTTTGCTAAAGAAACGCCTGCCGCAAAGCGATTTAAAGTTGCTTGAAAAAATTGATTACATAAACGACCTGGCGAACCGCACCATAGAGTCCGTTCATCGTATTGCAGGCGATCTGCGGCCAAGCATACTGGATTTCGGCATCGTGGCCGCGATCGAGTGGCAAGCCAAGGAATTTGAGCGGCATATTGGAATACCCTGCCAGTTTTCCAGTTCTAAAGAAGATATCAGCCTTAACCTTGATCAGGCGACGACGCTGTTTCGGGTATTTCAGGAAGCTTTGACCAACATCAGCAAACATGCCATGGCAAGCAATGTGACCGTCGAATTAAAACAGATAGGCTGTAATATCATGCTGAATATTGCCGATAACGGCAAAGGTATGGAACAATCCGACCGGTTAAAACCGAACTCGTTTGGTTTGCGTGGCATGCTTGAGCGGGTCGAATCCTTGCATGGCACGCTCTCTATTACTGCCGAGAAAAATGCAGGCAGCTTTATTTCAATTCAAATCCCTTTAAATTAATTATGATTTCCTTAGACAAAATTAGAGTTTTCATCGTTGACGATCATGCTATCGTGCGGGAAGGTTTGAAACAGATTCTGGCCGAAACTACCGATCTTGTTGTCGCAGGCGATGCCGATACCGGTCATGAAGCCATCAAATTAGCCCGGGAAGGCGGATATGATGTGTTATTGCTGGATATTTCCATGCCCGATCGAAGCGGAATCGAAATCCTCAAGCAAATTAAAAAAGAAGTACCGGATATCATAGTCCTGATTTTATCCATGCACAGGGAAGATCAATATGCCATCCGCTCATTGAAAGCTGGAGCGGCCGGCTACCTTAACAAACAAAGCGCCCCTGACGAATTGGTAGGCGCCATTCGCAGCGTGGTCGCCGGCCGCAAATATATCAGCGG
>DASSZW010000126.1:0-3926 GCA_035713285.1 Burkholderiales bacterium | reverse complement strand
ACGCGCATCGCCGAATTGGTGGCGATTTCGAGCCGGACATTCGAGTTTTGCGAAACCTGGACGATGCGGTCGGGATGTATCATTGTATACGCGCGCCATCGGGCATCGCTGTTCGCTTCCGGCAGCAGCAGGTCGGTAAAGCCGGAGTGCGTCGCCAGCGGCAAATGAAAACCGGGACGCGAAGAGCGGACGGCATTGAGGCCCAGCTTTACCTGTATCACGAAGTCGCGCGCCTGCTCCTTGGGACTTTCCTTGCGGAACCGGGCCTGCATGGATTGCAACTGCGAGCCTTCGTCCACGCTGCGCGCGATCTCGACCAGTTGGTGGTCGAGCAGCGCGTCGGCTTCTTTCAGGGCGAGGTAGAATGAAATCCCGCCGGTAATTCCGCCGACCAGCGTCAGCAGCCCGACCAGCCAGAATATAAGTTGCCGTTTCAGCGATCTCACGGGCGTCTCACGCGGGATGTTTGACTACCATCCAGCCTATGCCACGCACATTGCGGATGATGTCGTTATCGAATTTTTTGCGCAGATAGTGAATCAGCACATCCACCGCGTTATTGCCGACGTCGTGATTCCATTCGTAGAGCCGGGTCTCGATCTGCTCGCGGGAGAAAATCGTACCGGGACTATCGAGCAGAATATTAAGCAAGGCAAATTCGCGAGCCGGCAGAGTGACGGTTTTTCCGCGGTAGCTTACTTCGTGCGTCGCCAGCATCAGGCAAATTTCGCCGTTGCCGATCACGACCGGGCTCTGCTCGTCAGCGCGCCGCAAAATGGCTCGCACTCTCGCCATTAACTCCTTGAGGCCGAACGGTTTGACCAGATAATCGTCTGCGCCGGATTCCAGGCCGAGCACTTTATCGTCGACTTCATCGCGTGCAGTGATAATTAGCAGGGGCGTGATGTTGCCTTGCCCGCGCATTATTTTTAGAATATCCAGGCCGGATTTGTTAGGCAATCCCAGATCCAGCAATATCAGCTGATATTGACGGGCGGCGATCGCTTGTTCACCTTCAATGCCGTCCTGCGCCCATTCGACTTGCATGCCGGCATCGTTCAGCGCACGCATCAGGCTCAGGCCGATCATGGGGTCGTCTTCGATCAGCAGGATCGAATTCTCCGGTACGGGAGTGGCAGCAAGCTGAAATATGGACATAAATTATTACCGGACTGACGTACATCAATGACGGAATTATGACGGCATAATATGACGCGCATATGTATAGTCGGCAGATTGTTGCAATGTTGGCGGTACGCTTGATTATAACTGGAGAGTCTTTCAAGTATAATGATTTGCTTTCGGCTGGTCCGTCCAGGCGTGAGCGCCTTGCCATCACCCTATCCAATTTATCGGGAGTTGTATGATACGCAGGAATCCGAGCGGCGATTTGCCGGTGATACACGAATCCGCATTTGTCGATCCTACTGCGATTCTTTGCGGCAAGGTTATTGTCGGCGAAAATGTTTTCATCGGCCCGTACGCGGTAATCCGCGCCGATGAAGTCGACGATACCGGCGAAATGGAACCGATAATAATCGGCGCCAATTCGAATATCCAGGACGGTGTCGTGATCCATTCGAAATCGGGCGCGCGCGTCGAGATCGGCGAGCATACTTCCATTGCGCATCGTTCCATCGTGCACGGCCCTTGCATCGTCGGTGACGGCGTATTTATCGGTTTCAATACGGTCCTGTTTAATTGCGTGATCGGCAAAGGTTGCGTGATACGGCATAATTCCGTCGTTGAAGACTGCGAACTTCCGCAGGGTTTTCATATCCCGTCCACCACCAATATCCATATCGATTCCGATCTGTCCAAGATCAAGCAGGTCGGTTTCAGCGAAAAGGATTTTTCCGAAGATATCGCCCAGACCAACATCGATCTGGTCAAAGGCTATAAAAGGCTGCAGAACGAATTCTGATCGCGGGACAGGTTCGCTTCCGTGATGAGGGAGATTCCGAACATCGTTCGGTCAGGCATTAACGCGAACCCGACTTTTTTTCGAACAGTATATCCCGTATGCCGTGCCCCAGGCGCAGGCCGCGTTGCTCGAATTTGGTCAATGGCCGGTAGCCGGGCCGCGGCGCGTAACCCGCTGCGGTATTGGCGAGCGATTCCTGCTCCGACAGCACGTTCAATATCTGTACGGCATAATCTTCCCAGTCGGTGGCGCAATGCAGATAGCCGCCGGGGACGATTTTGCGCGCGAGCAGAGCGATAAAGCCGGACTGTATCAGGCGCCGTTTATGGTGGCGCGACTTATGCCAGGGATCGGGGAAAAAAATGTGCACGCCGTTCAGGCTGTTATCCGCGATCATATGTTGCAGCACTTCGACCGCGTCGTGCTGGACGATGCGTACATTGACCAGCTCGAGCTGTTTGATCTGCTTGAGCAGACTGCCGACGCCGGGGTCGTGGACTTCTATGCCCAGATAGTCGTTATCGGGATGCGCGGCGGCGATGGCGGCGGTGGCGTCGCCCATGCCGAAACCGATTTCCAGGATTTTCGGCGCGGCACGGCCGAAAGCCGCTTCCAGATCCAGCGTCCGACCGGTATACGGAATGCCGTATACGCCTTGCAGTTCTTCCTGCGCCCGTTGCTGAGCGATCGACATGTGGCCGCGGCGCAGCACGAAACTGCGGATGGGGCGACCGACCGGACTGGCTTTGTCGTTCATCAGCTGCCGATTACGCCGTCGACGGGCGAAGAAGGGCTGGCCGTATAGATTTTTTTGGCCATGCGTCCCGCCAGAAACGCTTCCCGGCCGGCCTGTACGGCTTTTTGCATCGCGCCAGCCATCATCACCGGCTGCTGCGCGCCGGCAATCGCCGTATTCATGAGCACGCCCGCGCAGCCCAGTTCCATCGCGATGGCGGCATCGCTGGCGGTGCCTACGCCGGCATCGACGATGACGGGTACGCGCAGCTCGTTAATGATGATTTGCAGATTCCACGGATTGAGGATGCCCATCCCCGAGCCGATGAGCGAAGCCAGAGGCATGACGGCGACACAACCCATGGCTTCGAATTGCCGGGCGACGATAGGGTCGTCGGAGGTATAAACCATGACCTTGAAGCCTTCCCGGATCAGAATCTCCGCTGCCTTGATCGTTTCGATCACGTTGGGGTACAGGCTTTTCGGATCGCCCAGCACTTCCAGCTTGACCAGGTCGTGGCCGTCCAGCAATTCGCGCGCCAGGCGCAAGGTGCGTACTGCGTCGTCCGCCGTATAACAGCCGGCGGTGTTGGGCAAATAGGTATATTTCGCCGGCGGCAGGCTGTCGAGCAGATTCGGCTGTCCGGCTTCCTGGCCGAGATTGGTGCGGCGTATCGCGACCGTGACTATTTCTGCGCCGCTGGCTTCGACGGCCAGCCGCGTTTGCTCGAAATCGCGATATTTGCCGGTGCCTACCAATAAACGCGACTGGTATTTTTTGCCGGCTATGATCAATTCGTCCATAAATAATTTGTGCCTGATAAAGTAATAAGAATAAAGCTTAACCGCCGCCCACGGCGACGACAATTTCCAGTTTATCGCCAGCCTGAAGCGGCGTAGCCGGATAAGCGCTGCGCGGAACAATATCGCCGTTACGCTCTATGGCGAGTTTTTTTCCGACCAGGTCGAGTTCGATAATGAGGTCGTCGACCGTCGCAGATTTATGTATCTGTTTGCGCGCGCCGTTAATGGTTAATTCAATCACCTTCAATTCCCTCGTGATTTCGAGTATGATAAGAAGCTGATTTTACCACAGCGGGTGTAGTTCAATGGTAGAACGAAAGCTTCCCAAGCTCTAGACGTGGGTTCGATCCCCATCACCCGCTCCAGTTCAGCCCATTTTCCGGGGTTCCGATTGGTCTTGGAGAGTCTGTTCGGTAGAAATAAACCCGCGCCTTCCAAAACACAAACGCCTGAAGATAAAAGC
>DASSZW010000125.1:0-8238 GCA_035713285.1 Burkholderiales bacterium | reverse complement strand
CACCCGACAGTTGACGGACAGTATCAATAGCGATACGGAGATTTTTCTGGTGCTGTCGGCGAGCGGGCAGCGGATTGCCGGCAATCTCGAAGCATGGCCCGACGATGCCGCGCCGGTCGGCAGCCTGATCACTACAAACGTTATCCGTAACGGCAAGCCGTCGCTGGCCCGGCTCATGATCCGCCAGTTGCCTAACGGCGGCAGATTGATGGTCGGGCGGGATCTGGCTTTGCAGGAACTGATCGGCCATCTGGTCTGGCGCTCATTGGCGTCGGGAGCGGTACTGTCGATATTGCTCGTACTGGGCGGAGCCATTTTCTTTCGCTATCAGATCGGGCGCCGGATCGGGGACATCCGGCGCACTGCCATGGAAATCGAAGCCGGCGACCTGACTCAGCGCATTCCCGTTCTGAGCAAGGACGAATTCGGCTTGCTGAACATGGACATCAATCGCATGCTTGACCGGATAGAACAGTTGATGGAAGGCGTGCGTCATGTATCGAATGCGATTGCGCATGATTTGCGGACGCCTCTGGGCCGGATACGAAGCAAGCTGGACGATGCCGTCAGCCGAAATATGACGTTGGATGTGCTTGCCGATACGGCGTATTCGGCCATTGCGGATATCGATGAATTGATGCAGATTTTCGAGAAGCTGTTGCAGATCGCCGAGGCGGAGTCGGGCATGCGGACGGGTTCGTTCGAAACCGTCGATCTTAACCGGGTCGTTCGCGACATGGTCGAACTCTACGATGCAACCGCCGACGAACAATCGGTGCAATTGCTGGCGTATTATCAATTGCCGGTGCTGGCAACCGGCGACCGTAATCTGCTCGGAAGCGCGCTGGCGAGCCTGATCGACAATGCGATCAAATATGCAGGCACAGGATCGCTCGTTGAAGTCCGGGCTTATTCGAGTTCGAGCCTGGCGATTCTGGAAGTCGGCGACAATGGCCCGGGCATCCCGGCCGCGGAATTGTCCAGGGTCACGCAGCGCTTTTATCGCGTCGATCAAAGCCGCAGTTTGCCCGGAAACGGTCTCGGCCTGTCCATCGTTTCCGCCATCGCAACGCTGCATGGCGGAAAACTGATACTGGATAGCGCAGCTACAGGACTGACAGCGCGTATCGTCCTGCCGCAAACGGATGCTTCAACTATCGCCCTCTAAATTATCGAGTTCGTTCCTGTCGTAGGTTATACAATAATTTCAAAGCCTTACCGGAAATACTTCCCAACCTTTCCAATCTGTAATCTGGCCGACAGGTTTTGAGCGCGCCGCTTCGGTTAGAATGCGCGTGCATTGATTCAGGCAATGCAAGATATTTGGCAATTGACGCGACATACGGGGGAGATTTCATGCGATTCAGGCATATCAGGGCATTCGGGATTAAAAGGGCGATAGCAGCCGGGATTTTGCTTGGAGCCGTCGGTTTCCCGGGCTTGCCGGCATTTGCCGGACCCGCACAGGGCGCTTCGCAGCAGACTCCCGGTGTCGTTACCCTGACGAATTCCCAGCTTCGCTTTATATCCATAGCGCCGGTAGGGCAGCATGTCTTTACGGTAGATCGCGACGCGGTCGGGACAGTGGATTTCGATGAAGATAAAACCGTGCAGATATCGCCGCCTTATCCCGGACGGATCACGGCGTTATTCGCCAAGGCCGGCGATACCGTCGCTAAAGGCCAGCCTTTGTTTACTATCGACAGCCCCGATTTGCTGCAGGCCGAATCAACGCTGCTGACTACCGAAGGCGTGCTTAAACTGACTACCCGGGTATTAAAACGCAGCAAGCAATTATACGAAGCGCAGGGTCTGGCTCAAAAAGATTACGATCAGGCGGTCTCCGACCAGCAGGCGGCCGAAGCGGCTTATAAAGCCGCGCGCGATGCGGTGCGGATATTCGGCAAATCCGAGACCCAGATCGACCGGATAATCAGCCTGCATCGTCTTGATGCAAACATGCAGGTCTTGAGCCCGCTTGCCGGTGTCGTTACCGCCAGAAACGCCGCGCTGGGTACGCTGGTGCAGCCGGGGAGCACGCCGGTGCCTTATGCGGTGTCGAATCTGTCGACCAAATGGCTCCTGGGCAATGTTTCCGAAGGCAATATGCCCATGATGCGGCTGGGGCAGAAAGCAGATATCCGGCTGATGGCGTATCCCGACCGGCTTTATCAGGGCAGGATTACTTATATATCGGCAGCCGTTGACCCGAACACGCACCGGGGCACCATTCGTATCGATGTCCCCGATCCGGAAAACCGGCTGCAGCCGCAAATGCTGGCGACTTTTACCGTTCACACAGGGATTTCGATGCGCTCGCCGGCCGTGCCTTACGACGGAGTGGTGCGCGAGGGCGACGGCACCATGACGGTATGGGTGACCAGGGACCGTCGCCATTTCAGCCCCCGCACCGTGAAAATCGGCCTCCGGCAACAGGGCGAGAACCAGATATTGAGCGGCCTGAACCCGGGAGAGCTGGTAGCGACGGAAGGGGCGTTATTTATCAGTAATGCCTACAGCCTCGAAGCTAAATAGCATGATCTTCAACTACGTTAATCCATTGTTATCAGAAAGAGCCCCATAGTGTTAAAAGGACTCATTTCGTTCGCGCTGACGCGCCGCCCCATTATACTGTTGGCGCTGCTGGTGTTTGTGGGAGCCGGTATCGCTGCCTTTTATCGATTGAATATCGAGGCGTATCCCAATCCCGCTCCGGTAATTCTCGAGATTACCGCGCAAGCGCCCGGACTTTCGGCAGAAGAAATGGAGCGGTATTATACCGTGCCGATGGAAGTCGGCCTCGCGGCTACGCCCGGCGTCGACAGCATACGCTCGACCTCGTTTTACGGGCTGTCGTTCGTACGCGTCACGTTCAAATACGGTATCGATTACTATTTCGCTTATACTCAGGCAGCCTTGAGCCTGCAGCAAAACGTTACCTTGCCGAATGGCGTAATGCCGCAAATCCAGGCGTCCAGCCTGGTCGGGGAAATTTACCGGTATCAGCTGAAAGGACCGCCCCATTTCGGCCTGACCAATTTGCGTACTTTGCAGGACTGGGTATTGCAGCGCCGCTTGCTGACTGTGCCCGGGGTCGTTCAAGTGGTGTCGTGGGGCGGCACGACCAAGGAATATCATGTGCAGGCCGATCTGAACAAGCTCGAAGCCTATCATGTCACCTTGCCGCAATTGCTCGCCGCTCTGGGTAACGCGAACATCAATGTCGGCGGCCGGACCGTCGATTTCGGTCAGCAGTCCGTTAATGTCCGCGGCGTCGGTTTGATCCGGGATGTGGACGACATCGGTAATGTCGTGCTTTCGCAGACAAATGGAACCCCGGTGCTCGTCAGGGATGTGGCGGAAGTCAATGTCGGTTTCGCTCCCAGGCTGGGTCAGGCCGGCAGGGACGGCGATAACGATGTGGTCACCGCGATCGTCGTAATGAACCGCACCATGCAAACCAACCAGGTCGTCGCCGCCGTCAAAAAGGAAGTGGCCAAGATCAATAGCGACGGCACCTTGCCGCCGGGCGTGAAAATCGATCCCTATTACGACCGGTCGGCGCTGGTGGGCGTCACTACGCACACGGTACTGCACAATCTCATCTTCGGCTGTTTGCTGGTGTTCCTGATCCAGTGGATATTTCTCGGCGATTTGCGCAGTGCGATCATAGTCGGGGTGAATATTCCGTTTGCACTGTTTTTCAGTATCATTATTCTTGTCATGGCCGGCGATTCGGCTAATCTGCTGTCGGTTGGAGCGGTCGATTTCGGTATCATCGTCGATTCGGCAGTGATACTGGTCGAAAACATATTCCGGAATTTTCAGAAAAACCAGAGCGAACAGACTGAATTGCTGGATCAGTACGCCGATATCGGCATACACGGCGTCAGGGATACCGCATTGGGCTGGAAAAAGCGCATGCGCATGATTTGCGCGAGCGTACTGCAGGTAGACAGGGCTATTTTCTTTTCTACCGTCATCACGGTTGCCGCGTTCCTGCCGCTTTTTACCATGCAGGGCGTCGAAGGCCAGATATTCGGCCCGATGGCGCGTACTTACGGCTATGCGCTGGCCGGCGCCTTGATCGCCACCTTTACTATCACACCGGTTCTGGCGTCTTTCCTGCTGCCCCAGCACGTCGAAGAAACCGAGACCTGGGTCGTGCGTAAACTGCGCGATGCTTATACTCCGGTTTTGCAATGGGCGCTGTCGCATCGCCGCACTACGGTATTGCTGGGGGTGGCTTTTCTCGCTTTTGCAGGTTTATTGCTGCCGCGTATCGGAACGGAATTCCTGCCTTCGCTGGAAGAAGGCAATTTATGGATACGCGCCTCCATGCCTCCGACTATCTCCCTCAAAGCCGGAGATGCCGAGGTCAACCGCATGCGCGAGATTATCAAGAGCTATCCCGAAGTGATTACCGTAGTGTCGCAACACGGTCGTCCCGACGACGGCAGCGATGCTTCCGGATTCAATAACGCCGAGTTTTTCTGCCCGCTGAAGCCGTTCGATCAGTGGCCTGCGGGCATGACCAAAGACAGGCTGGTCGCTGATCTTCAAAAAGCATTCACCAATGAATTCAAGGGTACGGAATTCAACTTTTCCCAATATATCCAGGATAATATCGAAGAGGGCCTGTCCGGGATCAAGGGGGCGAACTCGATCAAGATAATCGGCCCCGATCTGGCCGAACTGGAAAAAATTTCTGTGCCGGTGTTATATCAGATGTCTAAAGTCAAGGGCGTTCAGGACTTGGGTGTATTTCAGGTATTGGGGCAACCAAACCTGAATGTAACTGTAAATCGCGCGAAAGCCGCCCGGTACGGCCTTAATTCCGGCGACGTGAATACCGTCATCCAGGCCGCCATGGGCGGCACCCAGGCGACGACGGTATTGGAGGGCGACCGGCAGTTTGCCCTGACGGTGCGGCTGGCGCCCCAGTATCGCAAGAATATGGACGCCGTCGGCAAAATCAAGGTCGCCTATCAGAATCCGGCGGGAGGAACATCGTATATCCCGCTCAGCGAATTGGCGACGATATCGATGGACACCGGCGCTTCCTATATTTATCACGAGCGCAACGAACGTTTTATCCCTATCAAATTCAGCGTCCGGGGACGCGATCTCGGCAGCACGGTGACGGAAGCGCAGCAGCGGATCAGACGGAACGTAAAATTGCCGCAGGGCTATCGCATCGAATGGGCGGGCGAATTCGACGAAATGCAGCAGGCCAAGGATAGAATGATGGTGATATTGCCGATTGCGATCGGATTGATCATGGTATTGCTGTACGCCTTGTTTAATTCCTTGCGCGATAGCCTGCTTACGCTGGCAGCGATCCCCTTTGCCATCGCGGGAGGCATCGTCGCCTTATATATTTCCGGGCTGGCGCTCAGCGTATCGGCCGCCATCGGTTTCGTGTCGCTGTTCGGCGTATCCGTGATGAACGGAATTCTGGTCATCACTTATTTCAACGAACTCCGCAACGAAGGCCAGGAACCGCATACAGCCATGTTTAATGCGGCTTCGCAGCGTATGCGTCCTATGCTCATGACGGCGTTGTCCGCCTGTATCGGCCTGTTGCCCGCCGCCATATCGACCGGCATCGGCAGCCAGGTGCAACGGCCGCTGGCCGTGGTCGTCGTAGGCGGGATGCTGCTCGGCCCGATCATGCTGCTGGTTGTAGCGCCAGCCCTGCAAATGATGTTTCTCGGTAAAGAATCCATTACTCCTCAGGATCCTGTCCAATGACCAGGCATAAAAAAGACGAAGGAAAAATGCGCCGGGCCCGGCTGGCTCTGGCGTTTTTAAGCGCCACGCTGACCTTGACCGGATGCGCCGTCGGTCCCGATTTCAAACCGCCGGCTGCACCGTCGGCCACGCGCTACACGCCTCGCTCGCTGCCGGTCGTTACTGCCGGGGCAGAGGATGTCGCTGGAGCATCTCAACATTTCGATGTTAACGCCCACATTTCGGCGCAGTGGTGGACGCTGTTTCAGTCCGAACATCTTAACGCCCTGATCGAAATGGCATTGAAATCAAATCCTAATCTGGCATCCGCTCAGGCCGCGTTAAATCAGGCCCAGGAATCGGTATATGCCCAGCAAGGGTACTTTTACCCGACGGTTGCGCTCAGTTATTCGCCTTCGCGGCAACAGCTCGCCGGCAATATGGGCGGTAATTCTCCGGGAATCCAGGGCAACGGCACGGATATTTCCACTTACCAGAATCCCAACGGACCTCCTTATAACGAACCGGTTATTTATACTTTCCACACCGCTCAGTTAACGGTAGGTTACGTGCCCGATGTATTCGGGTCGAATCGCAGGCAGGTCGAGTCGCTGCAGGCTCAAGCTGAAATGCAGCGCTATCAACTGGAAGCGGCGAAGATTACGCTGGTTTCCAACGTTGTCGCGGCCGCTTTGCAGGAAGCGGCGCTCAGAGCGCAGATCGCTGCCACCAGGGACATGATTGCCGATAATGTGAAATCCCTGAAAATATCGCAGCGGCAATTTCAGCTCGGTTATATCATGCGCATGGATCTTGCTGCCCAGGAATCGGCTCTGGCTGCGGCGCAGCAATTATTGCCGCCATTGGAGAAACAGTTCGAGCAGACGCGCGACCTGATCCGCGTGCTGGTCGGGAATACCCCGGACCAGGACGTGGCGGAAACATTCGAGTTATCCGACCTGCACCTGCCTGCGCAATTGCCGTTGAGCCTGCCTTCGAAACTGGTGCGCCAGCGCCCCGATGTGCTGGCCGCAGAAGCGCAATTGCATGCCGCCAGCGCGGACGTGGGCGTGGCTGTCGCTGCACGCCTGCCGCAATTTTCGATAGACGGCGCCATTGGCGGCGAAGCTTCCGTATTCAATCAGATGTTTCAGCCCGGCGGGCCATTCTGGAGCCTGGTAGGAAATATCACCCAGCCGGTTTTCGACGGCAATACCCTGTTGCATCGTGAACGCGCTGCAGATCAGGCGCTGGTTCAGGCGGCCGCCCAATACCGCAGTACCGTGCTGACCGCCTTGCAGAATGTCGCCGATACCTTGCATGCCATCCATGCGGATGCGAGTAATTTGGCGTCGGCTGTCCAGGCCGAACAGGCCGCAAAACTGACTCTGGATCTTACTCGCAAGCAAAACGAACTGGGTTATGTAAAATACCTGGCATTATTGAGCGCAGAACAAGCGTATCAGCAGACAAGAATCAATCTGGTTCAAGCCAGGGTTTTGCGTTTCGGCGATACGGCGGCCCTGTTTCAGGCTTTGGGCGGCGGATGGTGGAATGACAAAAAAGCGGTTGCTCAGCCGTAAAGCTGGAGTTGCCGGTACTGTGTCGGGTATAGGTGCTGACTCACGATGTTCCCGGCATTGTTCAGGGTAATCGGGAGTCAGGCATTTTTTGGTGACAAGCAAGCTATTTATGGATTGATGGCGGATTTATTCCCCGACGAGGAAATCGCGCTGGAATAGCCCTCAGGAACGCGCTCGGGGTTGGCTGCGCCGAAATTGTCGTACTTGTGTTGCAGTAAATGCAGATCCGTATTTTGAACGGCCGCATAAGAATAGCTATAGCCTTTGTGATGCTCATTACCGCGAGCGTGTGCCAACTGCATGCCGGGCGGATTGCGCAGCCTGTTTTTCCCGTTGAGTGCTTTTCTTTTTTCCGCAATACTCAGTTGTGCGTTTCTCGGATCCTTGAGCTCGATACGGTTGATCTCCTGTTTGATCCAGCCGCGATCGGCGCGCCCCAGCTTGGGATCGTCGACCAGCTCGCGCAGACGGGCTTGCCGGTCCGGTTCCCGATTGTAGCCCTCATTGAATGCGTAACCAGGCTGTTTTCTGTCCGTGATTTGGCTCGAGTTGACAATGTCGTTGCCGGCCGGTCTGAAATTGCGGCTTACGGTAGCGGCTGGAGGAAAATTATCGCCTTTTTTGACTGGCCAATATCTGAGTGTATTGGGCAAGCGTTCCGCGTTTAATCTCGGATCGACCTTGTTGCCGAAATAGGTATTTCGGGTGCTGGTGGGATAGGCGCTGTATTGGTTGAGATTTCTGCGATGATTCAGGTTGTAATTGTCCGGGTCGGCGCTTTGGCTGCTTTTCTGGCTGAAATAATCGCGATTGTGACGGTTGCCGACAGCGTAGGGGTAGCCGTGGCTGTTGAGGTTGCTATTGTTCTGGCTGTTATTGCTGCGGTGGTTGTAGGGTGAATTGCCTTGTCGGCTGTATGAAC
>DASSZW010000124.1:0-9663 GCA_035713285.1 Burkholderiales bacterium | reverse complement strand
TGATCGTCGAAGCCATAGAAAAGGCCGGATACATTCCCGGCCAGGACATAGCGATCGGCGTGGACTGCGCCGCCAGCGAATTTTATCGTGACGGCAAGTATCAGCTCGAGTCCGAAGGACTGGCGCTGGATTCGCGTCAGTTTAGCGATTATCTGGCTGCCTGGTGCGATAAATATCCGATCGTCAGCATCGAAGACGGGATGGCGGAAAACGATTGGGACGGCTGGCTGGTACTGACTTCGCGCCTGAAAAAAACGGTGCAGCTGGTCGGCGACGACCTGTTCGTCACCAACGCCAAAATCCTGGCGCAAGGCATCGCTCGCGGCGTCGCTAATTCCATCCTCATCAAGGTCAACCAGATCGGCACCTTGTCGGAAACTTACGACGCCATAGAAACCGCCAAGCGGGCCGGCTATACGGTGGTCGTATCGCATCGATCCGGTGAGACTGAAGACAGCTTCATCGCCGACCTGTCGGTTGCGGTCAACGCGCTCCAGATCAAGGCCGGCTCGCTATCCAGATCGGACCGGATGGCCAAATACAACCAGCTGCTGCGGATCGAAGAAGAGTTGGGTACATTGGCGCGCTATCCCGGACGCGCGGCTTTTTATCAGCTCAAATAACCACCGGCCGTCGCTCGTGCGCTGGCTTACAGTCATCCTGCTCGGTTTGCTGCTGTTGTTGCAGTATCCTCTCTGGCTGGGCAGGGGAGGATGGTTCAAGGTTTGGGATACGCGCCAGCAGGTGGTCCGGCAGCAACATACCGACGACACACTGGCGGCGAGAAACGCGGCCATGGATGCCGAAGTACGGGATCTCAAGCAGGGTGTGCGCGCTATCGAAGCGCGCGCGCGAACAGAATTGGGAATGGTACGCAAGGACGAGATATTTTTTCAGATACTGGATGCGCCACCGGCCGAGCCGGTCATTCCTCCCGCCCCACCTGCGGCCGCATCTGAACCTAGCCATGGAATAGCAAGATGAACTCTTTGCAAATCAGTTTGATTGTGCTTGCCATAGTTGCTGTAGTAGCCGTACTGGTTTACAACTGGTTGCAGGATCGAAAATATCGCAAGCAATGGACGGCGACCTTCGGGCAGCAGGACGACGTATTGCTCAAACACGGCGAACGCAGAATCGATCCGGTCGTTCGCGAAACCGAAATCCCGGATAGCCGGAATGACTTCCCCGAAATCGTCGCCGAACGGCCAGCGCCGATAATCGAGCCGCCGGAACGACGCGTGCCCGAGTCCCATGACGAGACCGGGGAGATGCTCGACGCAGACCCAGGCATAGCCGCTGAGGATCAGAGATCGCCTGACGAAATCGCGGAAAAACCCGGCGTGGCGGAACTTCCCCCGGCACCCGTCGATACCGAGCTGGAATTTATTATCGAGATACACGCAGCCGACGCGATGCCCAGTTCCGCTTTTATAAAGCTGATGGAAAGCCAGAGGGCGGAAGGCAGGGCAGTGCGCTGGCTGGGATATGCGAATAATTCTTCCAGCTGGATAGAAATCAGCCCCTGGCGCGAACAGGAATTTTACGATGTAACGATAGCGTTGCAGTTGGCGGACCGTTCCGGGGCTGTGAGCGAACGGCAATTGATCGCGCTGGGGCAGGAAGCACGTGCCCTGGCGGAACAGTTTAAGGGCGTAGCCAACTGGCGCGATATCGGTTCCGTTCTCGCTAACGCGAAAGAACTGGATCAGTTTTGCGTCGAGGTCGATGTTCTGATCGGCTTGAACGTCGTGAGCCCGGACGGCGTAACGTTTAACGGAGCGAAGATCGCGGAAATGGCCGAGGCGGACAAGATGATATTAAACGATGCCGGCGTATATCAGCGTTACAACGAACGGGGCGATGTCATATATAGTTTATGCAATCATGAAGATACGCCGTTTTCTGCAGAATATATGAGCACGCTGGCCACGCATGGCATTACTTTGCTGTTCGAGGTGCCCCGCGTCGATAACGGTGTGGAAATGTTTGCGGCCATGGCCAGGTTCGGCTTCCAGCTGGCTAAAACGCTGGACGGCAAACTGGTCGATGACAATATTCGCACTCTTTCCGCTGCCGGTATAGAAAAAATCCAGACGCAGCTGACGGAAATCTACCACCGGATGGACGCACGAGGCATCCCTGCCGGCGGCCAGCGCGCTTTACGCCTGTTTAATTAGGGAGCAATCCATTTTGGTGCCTGCCGATATTGTCAAATCTGCGGCAGCCTTGCGCCAGCTACTGGAATATCACAATCATCGTTATTACGTCCTCGATGCGCCGGAAATCAGCGATGCGGAATACGATCAGCTGTTCCGGCAATTGCAGGATATCGAAACCCGTTATCCGGAACTGATCACCGCCAATTCGCCTACTCAAAGAATCGGGGGCGAAGCCTTGCCGGCATTTGAGCCGCTTACACATCTCTCGCCCATGCTGTCGCTGAACAATGCATTCAGCGAAGCCGAGGTCATTGCTTTCGACCAGCGCATACGCGAGCAGTTAAACCTGCCTCTGATCGAATATGCCGTCGAACCCAAATTCGACGGACTGGCAGTCAGCCTGCGCTACGAAAACGGCCAGTTCGTTTCGGGCGCGACGCGCGGCGACGGTTATGTCGGCGAAGACGTGACGGCGAATTTGCGTACCTTGCGCGCCATTCCCATGGCGCTTGCAAGCGAAGCTCCGCCTGCGAGCATCGAAGTTCGCGGCGAAGTACTGATGCTGAAACGCGATTTCGCGGCGCTGAATGCGGCTCAGCGGGCAAAAGGCGGCAAGGAGTTCGCCAATCCGCGCAATGCGGCGGCCGGGTCGTTACGACAGCTCAATCCGCAGATCACCGCGACGCGACGCCTGCATTTTTTTGCCTATGCGATAGGGCTAAGTACGGAGCGGGAATCGCCCGCGACGCATGCAGCCGCAATGGCGCAATTGGCGGAATGGCATTTTCCGCTGGCTGCAGAACGGCAGGTGGTGCAGGGCGTAGACGGTTTGCTGGCGTATTACCGCCATATCGGCGCATTGCGCGAGGCGTTGCCTTTCGAAATCGACGGCGTCGTCTATAAAGTAAACGATCTGGCCTTGCAGCGCACGCTGGGTTTCGTCTCGCGGGCGCCCAGGTTTGCGCTGGCGCATAAATTTCCCGCTCAGGAAGCGACGACCCGACTGCTCGATATCGAAGTCCAGGTCGGCCGCACCGGTGCCATAACGCCGGTGGCGCGTCTTGCTCCCGTCGCGGTAGGCGGCGTCATCGTGACGTATGCCACCTTGCATAATGAGGACGAGATCCGGCGCAAGGACATAAAGATCGGCGACTGGGTGAATGTACGGCGAGCCGGAGACGTCATACCCGAAGTGGTGTCAGTGCAACTCTTACAGCGTTCTGCCGAGATACGCGATTTTGTCATGCCGTCCGCTTGTCCGGTCTGCGGTTCGCATGTCGTCCGCTTGCCCGGGGAAGCTGTAGCGCGATGCACCGGGGGCTTGTTCTGTCCGGCGCAGAGAAAGCAGGCGCTATGGCATTTTGCAAGCCGTAAGGCCATGAATATAGACGGTTTGGGCGAAAAGCTGATTGAGCAGATGGTCGATGCCGGACTGGTGCATAATCCGGCGGATTTATATCGCCTGAACCTGCAGAATCTGATCGCTCTGGACCGGATGGGAGAAAAATCGGCGAATAATCTATTGACAGCGATACTCCATAGCAAGCAAACTAGCTTCGCGCGATTTATTTATGCGCTGGGAATTCGGCATGTCGGCGAGCAAACCGCAAAAGATCTGGCGCGGCATGTCGGGACCCTGGCCAATTTGTTGTCGGCAGACGAACAGGTTTTGCAAGCGGTGCCCGAGGTCGGGACGGTGGTGGCAAAATCGTTGCTGCAATTTTTTGCCGAACAGCACAATCTGGATGTGATCAATAAGCTGGTCGAAGCGGGCGTAAGCTGGCCTGCCGAAGTATCGCCGGCGATGAATTCAACCAGCCCTGTCCAAGGTAAGGTATTCGTTATTACCGGTACCTTGCCGACGCTGAGCCGCGAAGAAGCAAAAGCCAGAATTGAAGCTGCAGGCGGCAAAGTCACCGGCAGCGTATCGAAAAAGACCGATTTTGTCCTGGTGGGTACTGACCCCGGCAGTAAATTCATCAAAGCGCAAAGTCTGGATATTACTATTTTACAGGAAGCACAATTTATGGAGCTATTGAGTGGATACCAAGGGGAATGAAATGTTGAGAGTAACGAAAGCGGTTTTTCCCGTAGGCGGAATGGGTACGCGATTCCTGCCCGCAACCAAGGCGATGCCTAAGGAAATGTTGCCCATCGTCGATAAGCCGCTGATTCAGTATGCCGTGGAAGAAGCGATCGCAGCGGGCATTACCGATCTTATCTTTATTACCGGCCGCAGCAAGCGCGCAATTCCCGATCATTTCGACAAGGCGTACGAACTGGAAGCCGAACTCGAAGCCCGGGGTAAAAAAGAACTCCTGAATCTGGTGCGCGGCATCATCCCGCCGCATGTCAATTGCGTCTATATCCGCCAGGCGGAAGCCCTGGGGCTGGGCCATGCGGTATTATGCGCCAAGCCGGTAGTGAACAACGAGCCGTTCGCCGTAATCCTGGCGGACGACCTGATCGACGGCGAAATACCGGCGATGAAACAGATGACGGATTTATTCAGCTATTATCAGTGTACCGTGCTCGGCGTGCAGGAAGTCGCGCGCGAAGATACCGGCTCTTACGGTATCGTCGATGCGCAGGAAATTTCGGAGAAACTGAGCAAAGTCGATGCGATCGTCGAGAAACCCGATCCTTCCGTCGCGCCTTCGACTCTGGGAGTAGTCGGCCGCTATATTCTGACCCCGCGCATTTTTCATCATCTGGAAACCATCCCGTACGGCGCCGGCGGCGAATTGCAACTGACCGACGGGATCGCGCAACTGCTCAAGGAGCAGCAAGTGCTGGCGTACGCCTTCGACGGCGTCCGTTACGATTGCGGCAGCAAAATAGGTTATCTGAAAGCCATGGTCGAACATGCCTTGAAGCATCCGGAGGTGGCGGACGAATTTCGCGATTATCTGAACAACCGCAATATCGAGCAGGTTTAGACTGGCTGGCCGTTTTACGACTGCGGTGCGGTTCGGGTGAAATTTCGCTTGGATCGGGGATAATCGTGAAATGGGCCGCGAGGTCAAAGCGGCGCCTGGATGAATTTATGCGTATTGGACGACGATGCAATTCGGCAGGGTCTTTATCGAGGCGGTAAGGGTTTGCCGACGCTTGCAATTCAGGTAGACCCTCTACCCGAACAGTTCGCTGTGCGAGCCAAGGCGAACCAGAATCAGCTTATCGTTATCCTGTTTTTTATAGATCAATAACAAATCCGGCTTGATATGGCATTCGCGGCAACCTGTCCATCCACCGGTCAGCTGGTGGTCGCGGTAGTTTGCAGCCAAGGGTTGATCCAGCACCAATGCTTCAATAAGCAGTCTTACCTCAGTGTCGAGCGTTGTTTTGTGCGGCCCTTTACTTTCGCGTTTGAAGTCGCGCTTGAACGAAGCGGGAGTATCAATCGTCCGCATTCAAATCCGCCATCAAGTCGTCGACGGTGGCGAAGGACTTCACTTTTCCTGTCGCAATTTCTGCCAGCGCTTTACCACTGCTCTTGCTAGGAACTTTGATCTCAAAGGGCAAGCGCTGCTCATCGGCAATGCGCAGCATCAGCAAACGGATAGCGTCCGAGATCGTAAGTCCCATCGTTTCGAGCGCATCTGCGGCGCGTTCTTTGGTGTCGATGTCGATGCGTGCGCGAACGTAGGTATCAGCAGTGCGCATGATGATTCTCCTTAAATAGAATTCCAAGCGTATATTGTAGTCATAATGTGACTACATTTCAAGGTGCATGGATTTCGTTTTGATTACTAGATTAAATGAATTATACGAAGTAAAGTAATCGATAAAAAAGTGCAAGCTCGAGCAAAATTTATTGATACTTTGAACGAGCGAGGGTCAGATCTCACATTATTACAATAAAGAAATATGTTTTTATTTTGATTAAATGTTTGAATTATCTGTGAAAGTTTGGTCTTGCCCCGATTTCGTAGTTACGTTCGACACCAGCGGTTGCTTATTACAAGACATAGAATGATAATCACGTTTCCTGTGCATTTTGGAGTTCGCCATGAAAGTTTATTCAGCGGTAATTGAGCGGTGCCCACAAACTGGTCTGTTCGTTGGTTTTGTTCCCGGTTTTCCTGGTGCCCACTCTCAGGGTGAAACCCTGGATGAAGTAAATCATAATCTGCATGATGTTATTTCAATGCTTTTGGAAGATGGTGAGCCTACATTGGAGTCGGAGTTTGTTGGGGTTCAAAACGTCGCTGTCGCTTGAGTTATGGGCAATATTCCCGTCCTCAAGCCCAATGAAGTCATCGCCATTCTGATCAAACTCGGCTTCATCGAAGTCCGCCAACGCGGCTCGCATAACAATTCCGCGATACGGCAGGCCGCTGCCCAACGGTTCCATTCCATCAAGGCAGAGACATTTCACCAATCCTGCTCCGCCAAATTGCCAAAGACATCGGTCTCGCACTTGATGAATTTCTTAAGCGTAGACAGCCCCATTTGGAGCCATCAATCGATCTTCCAAAAAATAATGACGGGGACGATTTACGCTAATTATAGATTCAATGTCCGCAACAGATCGGTTTCCAGTTGCAGCCGGTTCTGCTGCTGGTTTAGCGCAGCGCCCTGTATCATGAACGTGTCTTCGGCGCGTTCGCCCAGGGTGGCGATTTTGGCGGCGTAAATATTGACTTGATGCTGATACAGGACCTGGGCGATGGCGAACAGCAATCCCGGGCGGTCGCCTGCGATCAGGTTGAGGGCGTAGAGCTTGCCGTTTTCGTCCGGACGCAAGTTGACTTCAGCGTCGATGGGGAAGTGTTTGAGGTGCCGGCTGACCCGTCCCCGCTGTGCCGGTTTTAAGGCGGCAGCCGAATGCAGCTGGCGTTCGAGTTCATGTTCGATATAACTCAGAAAATCGCGATAGGGAGCAGATTCATCCTGACTTTTATCGAGTACGACGAAACTGTCGAGGGCGTAGCCGTGAAACGTAGTGTGAATTTTCGCATCGACTACCGAATAATGAATCTGTTCAAAAAAACCGCATATGCGGGCGAACAGGCTGCCTTCGTCGGGGGCGTAAATCAGTACCTGTATACCTGCGCCATTCGGGCTGAGCCGTGCCCTGACCAGCGCTTTGGGGGTGTTTATTTTGTGCCAGAGTTTGCGGCAATGCCAGGCGATTTCCTGCGGTTCGTGACGTAAAAAATAGCTGTCTGCCAGATGCTGCCATAGCGCGGTTTCGGTGCCGGGCGAAAGCCCGTATAAGCGTAGCATGGTAGACGCTTCGCTCTTGATCAGGTCGATACCGCTGTGCAGGTTCAGGTCACCGCTCAGCCGGCGCAGGCTGGCATAAAACAGATCTTCCAGCAGCTTCGCCTTCCAGCCGTTCCAAACGCTCGGGCTGGTGCCGCGGATATCGCAAACCGTGAGCAGATATAGAGCGATCAGTCTGCGTTCGTTACCGGCACGTTCGGCGAAGCGCGCAATCACTTCCGGGTTGGATAAGTCCTGTTTTTGCGCAGTCGCCGAGAAAGTGAGATGCTCACCTACCAGCCAGACCACCAGTTCCGTGTCCTCGGCGCTCAGATTGTGCCGGCTGCAGAACCGTTGCGCATCGACTTTTCCCAGTGCGGAATGATCGCCGCCGCGGCCTTTGGCGATGTCATGAAACAACGCGGCGATATAGAGGGTTTCGGGGCGCGCGAAGCCGCTGATCAATCTGCTTGCCAGCGGATACTCATGCGCCAGTTCGGGGATGGTCAGGCGCCGTAAATTGCGTAACACGGTCAATATATGTTCGTCTACCGTATAAATGTGAAAGAGATCGTGCTGCATTTGTCCGACTATGCGGCCGAACGCCGGTATGTATCGACCGAGTACGCCGTAACCGTTCATGTTGCGCAAAGTCCTGGATACGGCAAGCGGCGAGCGCAGGATCTCCATGAATCGCGCCCGGTTAACCGGGTCGCGCCGGAATGCGGCGTCGATACGGCGGCGGGCGCGCCATAAAGCGCGTATCGTCGACGCGCTCATTCCCGTTAAGCCGGGATTGCGTTGCAGCAGCAGAAAACTTTCCAGGATGGCCGCGGGTTCCCGGTCAAACAGGTCATCATCCGCGGCTTTGAGCAGATTGTCGCGAATCTGGAATCGCTCGTTCAGCGATACGATGGGAAGGCGATGATTGCCGAATATTCTGGCCCGCAGGGTTGGCAGCAATATGTCCCGCATCTGTGCAACGATTTTGACGCTGCGATAGTAGCGCTGCATGAGTATCTCGCTGGCGCGGCGGGTTGCGCTATTGGCGATGCCGTAATGCTCCGCCAGATTGGTCTGGTAATCGAAAAGCAGGCGATCTTCGCGACGCCCCGCCAGATAATGCAGGCTCGCCCGCAAATCGAACAGGAAGTGTTCGAGGCGCTGTATCTGCCGCATTTCAGCCGGATCGAGAAAACCGGCATTGACCAGGTCGCGCCAGTTTCTGCCGATAGACGCTGCGCGCGCCAGCCAGCGCAGATTGTGCAGGTCGCGCAAGCCGCCGGGGCTTTCCTTGATGTTGGGTTCGAGCCGGTAGGCGCTGTCGTTGAATCGCCCGTGGCGCTGGTCCTGTTCGGACAGTTTGCCTTCGAAAAAGCTGCGCTGGTCCAGTTGTTCGTTGAAGCGTAACTGAAAGTCCCGATATAAGCCGGTATTGCCGACCAGGGCGCGCGATTCGAGCAGATTGGTTGCGACGGTGATGTCGTTGGACGCTTCGGACAGGCATTCCTCGATGGTCCGGACGCTGTGGCCGACTTCCAGGCCGCAGTCCCAGAACAGGCTGATCAGTTCTTCAATCGCCGCCTGTTCGTGAGTCTCCGCAGGGTGATCCAGTAAAATGAGAAGGTCGATATCGGAATAGGGAAACAATTCCTTGCGGCCGTAACCTCCTGCTGCTGCAAGCACCGCGCTGTCGGGGAGATTCAGCGCCCGCCAGATGGAACAAAGCAGGTTGTCGGTAAGCAGCGTATTGCGCTGCAGTATCGTCCGGACCGAGGCGCCCTGCTGAAAAGCCTGCTTGATTGCCTGGCGTTCATCGCGCAAAAATCTGCGCCACCGATCCACTTCGATGCGATCGGTATGGCCGGGCGCGGCTTCAGCCTTGATTCCCATTAACAAACGCCGGAGGAGGTGGGGTGCCGGAAGAGAGCGTCATGATTTCAAAACCGGTATCGGTGACCAGGACCGTGTGCTCCCATTGCGCGGACAAACTGCGGTCTTTGGTGACGATCGTCCAGCCGTCGCCGAGCTGTCGTATATCGCGACGACCGGCATTGATCATCGGTTCTATGGTGAAAATCATGCCGCTTTCCAGCTTTACGCCCGTACCGGCGCGTCCGTAATGCAGGACTTGCGGTTCCTCGTGGAAATTGCGGCCTATGCCGTGGCCGCAAAATTCTCGCACTACGCTGTAGCCTTGGGCTTCCGCAAATTTCTGGATGGCGTGGCCGATATCGCCTAACAGCGCCCCCGGCCGCACCAGCCTGATGCCGTACCACATTGCCTGATA
>DASSZW010000123.1:0-7590 GCA_035713285.1 Burkholderiales bacterium | reverse complement strand
GGTGCTGGCATCGGTGTCGGTGGGCGTGGTGTCGTGGTTCTATCAGCACGTCGTGCGCGGACAGATGGACCTGTTCGGCATATTCCGTATCGTGCTGGCCTCGCTGACGGGCGGCTACGCGGTGTATTTGCTGATCAAGCTGGCGTTGCGCTGGCGCCGGCTGGCGGAACACCGCAAGGACGTAATGTTTCTGGCGATGCGCTACTGGGGCGTGCTGCGGCCCGAGAGTGTATTCATGAACGTCGTTCTGTTGCTGGTATTGGCGGCTATGCTGTTGCTGATACTGTTTCCGCAGGCCCTATCGGCCGCCCCCGGCGGCACCGCCCTGGAAGGTGTGGTGCGGGATATGTTTCCGCATCTGCGGTGGTAACGCCGGCGCTTGAAAAATGCCGGATAGTCGTCAATAATGGGTTTGTGTTGAACATCCAATGACTGTGGTGGGAGGTGGGATATGAGTACGACTTATGAGACCGATGTCGTCGCCTGGGCACGGGAACAAGCCGCTTTATTGCGTGCAGGGCAACTTTCATCCATCGATATCGAACATATCGCCGAGGAGATCGAGGACGTGGGCAGGAGCGAACAACGTGAACTGGCCAGTCGTATGGCTGTACTGCTGGCGCATTTGCTGAAATGGCAGTTTCAGCCCGACCGTCGCGGCACCAGCTGGAAATCCACCATAGACGTGCAACGTCGTCTGATAGTCAAGCGTCTTCAGCAAACGCCCAGTCTTAAACCCATGCTGGGCGATGCGAGCTGGATGGAAGATATATGGGCCGATGCGCGCCAGGTGGCCGCTCAGGAAACGGCCATAGGATTTGCCATTTTTCCCGAGTCATGTCCCTGGAATACCGATCAGATGCTGGCGCAAACTTTTTTCCCCGATTGAAATGCGGAGTGAGTAAGTTGCCTGTCGATTATTCGCAGGGCGCTGTCAATTCATAGGACAGTATCGGCATTTCCGGCAGATCGCGCACGGCACTGACAGCCTCCACGATACGGTTTTTTTCGTTTTGAGACAGCGTGTGCAAGTCTCCGCCCTTGAAATAAACCATGGCTTTCAGGCTTTCGCTGGGTTGAAAGGCCGTGCCGAATAAAGTTTGCGCGGCAGCCAGTCCGCGGGACAAGTTTGCCCCGGCATTCAACATCGCGGCAATATCCCGGTAATCCTTGGCTTCAATGCGTTGCAAGATGACTTTGACTTTGGTCGCCAGCAAATCGTCTACAGAGGCGATATGCAATACGCCATCGTTCGTGATATCGGGAATTCCCACTCGACCGAAGTCGATCGAACCGAAAAACGACACCTTGACATGCGTATGTTCCGAATCTCCGTACGGAACGAGCAGGCTTAATGCATTCGGTGCGTCCTGCAATACCGTAGAGATTTGCATGAACGGGAATGCCGCGCGCAATTCGGCGGGAGCTAACGGTTTGGCGCAGAAAAAATCGAAATCGACCGAGATGCGATGGCCGAAACGTAAAGCGACTGCCGTGCCGCCGTATAAAGCGAATCCGAGACCGGCTGCCGCTTTCAGTTCGGGCCAGAGGCGCTGCTGGGCAAGCGGCAAAATATCGAGTCTGGGAGACAACGTGCCGGTCATACGAATCTTTGTGCAGGTAATGGCGGGATTACGCCAGCGGGCGCGAGACCGAGCCGGTAGTGCCAGTAAATCCATGAGCGCTCGTTGAATTGACCGATTTCAGCGGTATTCAGCGCATCGCGCAGCGTCGCGTCGCCCAGTAGCGCGGCCAAAGCCTGCACATCGGCATAGTCGCCCAGGTTCATCACTTGAGCCATAATGTGTTGCGGCATGGCGATGGCTTCCTCGGGCGTTTTCCACCAGATATATTTCGCGGCAAGGGTGCCGAGTAGTTCCCGTTCTCTGAGATTCAATGCGCGCTCCTTATTGTTTTTTGATTTTACGCTGCCTGCCGATACAATCCAAGCGGCAAGCCCAGGACTGGGGAACTGGCGTCCAACGAATCGGGCGATGCTATAATGCTCTGCATCGATATAAATTAACGTCAAGCTGGCCGGGCTTTTGCGGGCGGTGGCGGCGTTACCGAACGATACTGAGGGAGATCAATGCTTACTCGATGTTTGCAGCGCACGCGCTGGCATGTGACGGACAATTTGGCCGAGGCGGCCCTGCTCTGGATTGCGCAGAACGCCGCACAGGCGATTCGCGAACGCGGATGTTTTCATCTGGTGCTGTCGGGCGGCACTACGCCGCGCGCCGTGTACGAAAGAATGGCCGGCCTCGACGCAGACTGGCCGAACTGGCATATCTGGTTCGGCGACGAACGTTGCCTCCCGGCCGACGACGAGGACAGGAACAGCCGCATGGCAGGCGAAGCATGGCTGGATCAGAGCGCCATCCCTGCCGGGCAGGTTCATGTCATTCGCGCAGAATCCGGCAGCGAAGCGGCCGTCGAGGATTATTTGAAGCAGCTGCAGGGAGCGGGACAATTCGATCTGGTGCTGCTGGGACTGGGCGAGGACGGACATGCCGCGAGCCTGTTTCCGGGCCAGATGAGCGAAAGCGAAACCGCGGACGTAGTGGCGGTCAGGCAGGCCCCCAAACCCCCGGCAGAACGGGTCAGTATGAGCGCGCGACGCCTGAGCGATACGAGAACGGCGCTGTTTCTGGTAAACGGTAAAAACAAGCGCGATGCGGTGCGGGCCTGGCAAAACGGAGCGGCTATCCCTGCCGCGTATATCTGTCCCGAGACCGGCGTTGATGTGCTGATCGGGCCGGAGTGCCTGAAAAAAACCGCAGATTAAGGGCGGGTTAGTCAAAGGGTGGATTCCTAAGGAACGGGGCTGTGCAATATCGTGTTGTATTATAACGAGTTCGTTGATTGCCTTGCTATAAGTTATCCTGTAAATTTAATAATTAACCGATTTACAGGATAACCGGGAGGTTCAGGATGACGCCACTTAATGATCAGCAGTGGTGGCTTCCGATAGCCCGAAGAAGATTTTTTAGCCAAGACAATACCATCTGAATCCTTGATCCAAATGGCATTGCAGTTGAATTACTATGAACGTATTAACATGATTTAGAAAATTGTTAGCGGGTATTACCGCGATAACTTAACGGCAAGGATGCGATGCGCGTCCGATCACGCCGTTGATGAGGTAACGGGCATAAACACGGTCTTGCGCTGTTCGCGCTGGTCCCACCAGTTGCGCAAGGCGATGATCATGCCCAGCCCGAAGAACGCGCCGGGCGGGAGGATGGCGAGCAGAAATCCAGGATAATCAGGAATGACGTGTATCACCCAGTTTTTGGCGATTGGGCCGAAAGCCAGATCGATGCCCGACAGCAGGGTGCCTTTACCGATGATTTCCCGCACCGCGCCCAGAGTGACCAGGACCAATGTGACGCCCAGCCCCATCATGAAACCGTCGAGCAGTGACGGCAGGACCGGGTTCTTGGCGGCGAACGCTTCCGTGCGGGCGAGCACGATGCAGTTGGTGACGATCAGCGGCACGAATATGCCCAGCACCAGATAAAGCGGGTGGATAAAGGCGTTCATCGCCATGTCGATAATCGTGACGAGCGCGGCGATAATCAGAATGAAAATCGGAATGCGGGTCTCGTGCGAGACCAGATTGCGCACCGACGACACGCCGGCGTTGCTGAACGCCATGACCAGCGCGGTTGCCAGTCCCAGCCCCATCGCATTGACTACGTTATTGCTGATCGCCAGCAGCGGGCAGAGGCCGAGCAGCTGGATCATGCCGGGGTTCTGTTTCCACAGGCCGTTGATAATGATGTCGCGGTATGAATTCATGTTTTGCCTCCTGTTCCAACTTGTGTAGCGAATAGCGCAGCACGATGCAGCTTAACGTATTGTAGCGCGTGATGCACGGCTTTGATCACCGCGCGCGGCGTAATCGTCGCCCCCGCCATATAATCGAACTGACCGCCGTCCTTTTTGACATGCCAGCCGGCGGCATCGGGGTCGCGCAGCGATTTGCCGTCGAAAATATGGATCCACGGGCTTTTGGCGATATCGATGTAATCGCCCAGCCCCGGCGTTTCCTTGTGAGAGACCACGCGCACGCCGGAGAGTTTCCCGTCGGCGGCGACTCCGACCAGTAATTCTATTTTACCGCTGTACCCGTCCGGAGCGGTCGCTTCGAGCACGACGGCGGTCGGTACGTTATTCAATCGCGCCTGCCAGGCATGACTGGCGCTGTCGGTACCTAATAGCGGATCGGCGGGTAAGGTAAGCTGGTTGCGCAGCAAATCGTTATTATAACTGCCGGGTAGCAAGGTTTGTGCGACCAGTTTGCGCCGGGCGTCGTTTTCGTTCTGTTCGATCGCGGTATGGGTGATGCTGTAAACGTACGCCAGTACGCCGGTGCCGACGATGGCGTACGCCAGCAGTATGCCTGCCGATTTGGCGATCGACCGCAGCAGCGGGATCATTTTTTCACCTCTTTGTGTCCGTAGACCGGCGGTTGCGTGTAGGCGTCGATCAGCGGCACTGCAATATTCATCAGCAATACGGCGAAGGCGACGCCGTCGGGATAGCCGCCGAATTCGCGGATGAGGAAAATCAGCAATCCGATGGCGGCGCCGAAGATGAGCTTGCCCCGGGGCGTCGTGGCACCCGATATCGGGTCGGTGGCGATGAAGAATGCGCCCAGGATCGTGCCGCCGGCGACCAGATGAAACCAGGCGCCGGCATAACGTTGCGGATCGACGAGATGGAAAATCCCGGCGATGAGCGCCAGCGCTGCTAGCAGAGCCAGCGGAATATGCCAGGTGATGATGCGGGTCAGCCATAAATATACGCCGCCCAGCAGGAACATCAGTGCGACGGTTTCGCTGCCCTTGCCGGCGAAATAACCGAATATGGGCATCTGTTCGATATCGGCGACGGAACGGTGCAGATGCAGTTGGGTGCGCAGCGTGTCGAGCGGCGTGGCGCTGCTGATCGCATCGATTTTTTCGCCGTCGGGCAAATGGTTGCCGAAAATATACTGCGCGGCTTCGAGCAGGTTCAAGTGGTGGCCGGCCAGCGCCAGCGGAGCGGGCCAGTGCGTCATCTGGACGGGAAAGGAAATGATCAGCACGGCGTAACCGACCATCGCCGGGTTGAATATGTTGTTGCCGAGGCCGCCGTATAAATGTTTGGCGACGATAATGGCGAAAAATATGCCGACGACGGTCAGCCACCACGGCGCGATAGGCGGTATCGACAGCGCCAGCAGCCAGGCGGTGACCAGTGCGCTGCCGTCCAGCAGTACGGGCCCTACCGGCCAGCCGCGCATGGAGGCGGCTGCAGCCTCGAATACCAGGGCTGCGATACTGGCAACGCCCAGACTGACCAGAATCGCCGGACCGAAATACCAGACATAAGCGGCAATGCCGGGAACCAGCGCGAGCATCACCTTGAGCATGATGACGGACACGCTGCTTTGTTCGCTGATATAAGGAGAAGATAGCATGATAGTGTAGGGTCTGCCCCTTATTCTGTGGGAGTGGAGTTGGTCGCGTTGTCGGCCTGCTGCATTTTGGCGCGGTCGATGGCGGCCTGGATCGCGGCTTTTTTAGCAACGCTGCCGGGGTCGTCGGGAACGGCGTCCGTCTTGACTGCCGCTTTTTTGGCCAGTTTTTCGGCCCGCTCGCGCTGTTCGCGTTCTATGCGCATCAGGCGGGATTCATGGCGGATGCGGGCGTGATCGGCCGCTTGCTGTTCCTTTTCCTTGGCGGAAATTTCGCTTTTGGCGTAGCGGTAATATTGCACCAGCGGAATATGGCTGGGACAGACATAACTGCAACAACCGCATTCGATACAGTCGAATAACTGATAATCCTGAGCTTTGTCGAAATTTTTGCTGCGCGAATGCCAATACAGCTCCTGCGGCTGGAGTTCGGCGGGGCAGGCGTCTGCGCAACGGGTACAGCGTATGCACGGCAACGCTCGCGGCGGCGGCGGAAACAGCCGGTCCGATTTCACCAGTATGCAGTTGGTGGCTTTGACCACCGGCACATCGGCCTGTGCCAGCTCGATTCCCATCATCGGGCCGCCCATCAGATAACCCGTTACCGGATCCGGTCCGTCGCCGGCCAGCGCCAGCAGTTCTTTGACCGGCGTACCGATCAGGGCGTCGAAATTCTGTGGCCGGCCGACATTGCCGGTGATCGTGACGACACGCGAAATCAGCGGTTCGCCGTGATTGATCGCGCGGTGTACCGCATAGGCGGTACCGATATTGAACGTGGCGACGCCGATGTCGGTGGAGCGGCCGCCCGACGGTACTTCCCGGCCGGTAACCAGTTTGATCATCTGTTTTGCGCCGCCGCTGGGGTAGAGTGTAGGCACGACGATGATTTCCACCGGAAACTCGCACTGTCGGGTGGCTTCCTGCATCGCGGCGACGGCCTCGGGTTTGTTGTCTTCGATGCCTACCAGTACGGTCTCCGCATGCAGCATGCAGCGCATGATCGCCGCGCCCTGCAATACTTCGGCGGCGCGTTCGCGCATGGTCATGTCGTCGCAGCTGATCCACGGTTCGCATTCGCCGCCGTTCAGGAGCAGCGTTTTAACGGATTGCGTCGCGCCGGGATTGAGCTTGATAAAGGTCGGGAACGCGGCGCCGCCCAGTCCGGCGATGCCCATATCGCGCAAATGATTGCGCAGGGTACTGATATTGGTGTTGCGATAATCGACGGCAATCCGTTCTGTCCAGACGTCCAGGCCGTCGGGGGCAATTTGGATGCAGGGGTCGCTCAGGCCGGAAGGGTGCGGCACCGGATGCAGCGTAATGGCTGTAACAGTGCCGGAAGTCGGGGCATGCGCCGCTACCGAGATATAACCGTCGGCTTTGGCGATGATTTGTCCTTTTCGTACATAATCGCCGACGGCGACGCACGCTCTTGCCGGTTCGCCGATATGCTGGCGCAGCGGAACGAAAATCCGCTGCGGAATAGGAGTCTGACGGATCGGAAATTGCGTGGAAACCTGTTTGTGTTCTTCTGGATGCACGCCGCCGTGAAAACGGTAGATAGGACGAGTCATGGCGGTTTCAATGGGTTACTTTTAATGGTATCAAAGGGTATTTCCATTTCCATGTGGCAACATTTTCCGCTATCGGCACCATGCTGATGCAGTCGACCGGACATGGGGCTACGCACAATTCGCATCCGGTGCATTCGGAAGCAATCACGGTATGCATCTGTTTCGCCGCGCCGAGTATGGCGTCGACCGGGCACGCCTGGATGCACAGCGTACAGCCTATGCAGGTGTTTTCGTCGATCACCGCCAGCGACCTGGGTTTCGGTTCGCCGTGTTCGGCGTTCAGCGGCTTGAATTCTACTCCCAGCAATGCCGCCAGCTTGCGTATGCCTTCTTCGCCGCCCGGCGGACACTGATTGATATCGGCCTTGCCGGTAGCCATCGCTTCGGCATAAGGCTTGCAGCCGGGAAAACCGCACTGTCCGCATTGCGTCTGCGGCAGGATCGCGTCGATCTGCTCGACCATCGGGTCTTCTTTGACCTTGAATCTGACCGCGGCGTAACCGAGAGCTGCCCCCAGCAATACAGCCAGGCCTGACATGACTAATA
>DASSZW010000122.1:0-7464 GCA_035713285.1 Burkholderiales bacterium | reverse complement strand
GCAAAGAGACCGGATTTATCGGTGATTTTACCCGCGATAAACAAACTGCCGGTATCGAAGGTGAGCGTTCCGTCGTCCTCGGTATGCCCGGGTCCCGTGGGAGCCGGACCCTTGACGTTGGTCGAACCGAAAACGCCCATTATCGCCAATGGAATCGAGCGTTTACCAATGGTATATCCCGTCAATTTGAACAGACGACCGTACGGCGTCAGTTCAGGGAACTGTCCGCCGGCATGACACGCCAGGCAGTTCTGGCCCGTCTGCCGGGCAAACGCCGGCACCGCCCTGGCATTGGCGGAAAGCAGCGCTGTCGCGAGAACAAGAATGTATAAAATGAGCCGCTTGACGCCAAACGTTCGCCTACAGCAATAACGAAACGATTCGATGACAGAAAAGTCCGATGGATTTAAATATGAATTCACATTTCCTCCTAATATCGTAATATTCGCTGGAACATATATTTATATGCAGCGTTTCGAATGATATTTTAGAGGCATGAACTTTTCAAAAAAATCTTTACGGCATGTTGTTTTTCAGTATTAACCTAAAAAATAGTTTGAATTAATTTAAAAAACAGGTTAAGAGCTTCTCTGACTCGTACAAGGAAGAGACTGTTTCACGCTCTCGCATTAGCACAGCCGATCCGTTTATCACCATCACTTCCGCGGCGCGTGGCCTGGAATTATAGTTCGAACTCATCGACATGCCGTAAGCGCCGGCGGATTTGATCGCCAGCAAATCACCCTCGACCAGCGTCAGCATGCGGTCGTGCCCGAGAAAATCTCCCGTTTCGCAGACCGGACCGACGATTTCGTATAATGCGCCGCCGCCCTCGCGCGGATTGACGGGAACAATGGCGTGATACGCACCGTATAATGCCGGCCGCATCAAATCGTTCATTGCCGCATCGACGATGGCGAAGTTTTTGTCAGACCCCGGCTTGATGTATTCGACCGCTGTGAGCAATATGCCGGCGTTCCCGACCAATGCCCGGCCGGGTTCCAGTAAAATCGACTGCGGACGGCCATTCAACCCTTTCGTCAAAGCGCTGACATAATCTTCTATCGACGGCGGAATTTCGTCCCGGTAACGAATACCGAGGCCGCCTCCCAAATCCAGGTGGCGCAAAATTATCCCTTCCGCACTCAGTCGGTCCACCAAAGCCAGCACCCGTTCGAGCGCGTCGGAAAAGGGGCCGGTGTCGGTCAATTGGGAACCGATATGGCAATCGATGCCGATCACTGCCAGATGCGGAAAAGAAGCGGCCATGCGGTATAAGCGCAGCGCGTCGTCGTGCGCGACGCCGAATTTATTGGCTTTCAATCCGGTGGAAATGTAAGGATGCGTCTTGGCATCGACGTCCGGATTGACGCGCAGGCTGACCGGCGCCGTTAGCCCCATTTCTCCGGCGACGCTATTAAGACGGACGAGTTCGGGTTCCGACTCGACGTTAAAACACTTGATTCCGTGCGACAAAGCGAAGCGCATTTCATCGCGACGCTTGCCGACGCCGGAGAATACGGTTTTGGCCGGGTCGCCGCCCGCCGCGATAACGCGCTGCAATTCGCCGCCTGAAACGATGTCGAACCCGGCCCCCAGACGGGCGAACGAATTCAAAATGGCGAGCCCGGGGTTTGCTTTTACCGCATAACAGATCAAATGGTCGTGTCCGTTTAACGCCTGATCGAAGGCATTAAATGCCGTCGCCAGGGCAGCGTGATCATAGACATAGCACGGCGTACCGTAAGTTTGAGCAATATCGTTTAAAATAGCGGAATCGAAGGGGTATAAATTTGCCTGGCTCATGGATGCTTTGCTTGCGTTTGCGTGGTTTTTTGTGGAAGATACAGTGACCCTTTGGTTCCGCAACCGCCGAACGACAGCAATATTGCAACCAGCGAGACGTAAATTATAAGGCGTTGCATAGCCGATTATCTTTCTCAACGAACAGAGCGCAGTCTATCATGACAGATACCGAATTTAATCAGCTGACCGATGAAACCTTTCGCAAAATCGAGTCCGCTCTCGAAAATGCGGACGGCGATATCGATTTCGAGCTCGCGGCTGGTAATGTGCTCGAAATCGACTGCGCAGGCGGGAAAATAATCGTCAACCGGCAGGCTGCGATGCACGAAATATGGATAGCCGCCAAATCCGGCGGGTTTCATTACCGGTGGGCAAACGGCGCATGGCGCAATTCGCGCGACGACAGCGAATTTTACAGCAGCCTCGCTCAAATGATCGCACAGCAGGGCGGCGGCGCCGTCGATTTCAGTTAATCCCCATTATCCTCGCGAACTTTATGCCTCCAGCTGCTCCAGCCATTTCGTCTCTCGGCATCGTCGTGCCGCGCACGGCGCATTTTGATGCGCCGCTGACCTTGAAAAGCGGCGCCATACTGCCTGCTTACGACCTGATCTACGAAACCTACGGCACGCTCAACGCCGGCAAAAGCAATGCGATCCTGGTTTGTCACGCATTGTCGGGCAATCATCATGTCGCCGGACTGCATACTGCCGCCGACAAAAATCCGGGGTGGTGGGACAACCTGATCGGCCCCGGCAAACCGATCGATACCGAGCGTTTTTTTGTCATCGGCGTAAACAACCTGGGCGGCTGTCACGGCTCTACCGGGCCGGCATCGATCGATCCCGCTACCGGGCAGGCGTACGGCTCGAATTTTCCGCTGGTGACGGTCGAAGACTGGGTCGACTCGCAGGCGCGGCTGGCCGACATGCTGGGCATCTCCAGTTTTGCCGCGATTATCGGCGGGTCGCTGGGAGGCATGCAGGTATTGCAATGGAGCATAGCCTACCCGGAGCGGGTGCGCCATTGCCTCGCTATCGCCTCCGCGCCCAAACTCACCGCCCAGAACATCGCGTTTAACGATGTCGCGCGCCAGGCGATCCTGTCCGACCCCGATTTCCACGGCGGCAATTATTACGCCCATAATACGTATCCGCGCCGGGGTTTGCGCCTGGCGCGGATGCTGGGGCATATTACTTATCTGTCGGACGATGTGATGGGCAGCAAATTTGGCCGCATCCTGCGCGCCGGCGCATTTAACTACGGCTACGACGTAGAATTCGAGATCGAATCCTATCTCCGCTATCAGGGCGATAAATTCGCCGATTCGTTCGACGCCAACACCTATCTGCTGATGACCAAGGCGCTCGATTATTTCGATCCAACCCAGCATCATCCGGAACTGAACCTGTCGGCCGCACTCCAACCGGCGGTAGCAGACTTTCTGGTCATTTCCTTTACTACCGACTGGCGTTTCGCGCCGGAACGCTCGCGCGAAATCGTACAAGCCTTGCTGGATAACGAACGCAATGTCAGTTATGCTGAAATCGCCTCCAAACACGGACACGACGCGTTTTTAATGCCCGACCCGCATTATCACGCACTGATCCGGGCTTACATGGAAAGGGTAATTATCTGATGCGCCACGATTTCCAGACCATCGCCGACTGGATCGAACCCAACGCCAAAGTCCTCGATCTGGGCTGCGGCGACGGCGATCTGCTGAAGCACCTGCATGACCGTCGCCAGACGCGCGGTTACGGCGTCGAACTGGACGACCGGCATGTGCTGGCGTGCGTCAAAAACGGCGTCAACGTCATCCAGCGCGATCTCGAAGCCGGGCTGGCGGAGTTTGCCGCGGCGACGTTCGACTACGTCGTGCTCTCGCAAACCTTGCAGGCAGTCCATCATACCGAAGCGATCCTGCGCGAAATGCTGCGCGTCGGCCGCGAAGGCATCGTCACCTTTCCCAATTTCGGTTACTGGAAAAACCGCTGGCAGGTACTGCAAGGCACGATGCCGGTATCGGCGGACATACCCTACCAATGGTACGACACGCCTAACGTGCATTTATGCACCATGCACGACTTCGAAGCATTGTGCGCCAAACTGCACATCGGAATCCGCGAACGCATCGTCATGACCGCGGGCAAACGCATCCATTTCCTGCAGAACCTGACTGGCAGCCTGGCTGTTTACCGTTTCGGCCACGCCGCTTGAATCCCATGCAAGCGCCCACGCTCCGTACCGAACTGCACAGCGATACGCTGCATATTTATGCGACGGGGGACTGGCGTCTTACGCAACTCGGAACGCTGCCGGCCTGGCGTTATGCGCCTTTGCCGGACACGATAGAACTCGACGGCGGGGCGATAGCCAGCCTCGACCCGAGCGGTGCCCTGGCTTTGCTGCAAAACCTGAACGCGCAGGGAGTCGACATCAACAAAGTCGGACTCGCCAATTTCAGTACCGGGCACCTGGACATACTGAATCTGGTCCGCGAGCATTTCGGCGCCAGCCGCGCCGTCAGGCCGCCCCGACGCAAGTGGGTGGCCAGACTGGGAAAAAGCACCGAAACGGGAATAAACCACCTCATCCATCTCATCAACTTCGTCGGCAAACTGACGATAGAAATGGCCGGATTAGTCGTTACGCCCAGCCGGTTTCGCTGGAAAGAATTCGTCAACCAAGTTGAAGCGATTTTTATCTACGCCATTCCGCTGGTGTTTGCGATGATGTTCCTGCTCGGCCTGGTCTTCGCTTATTTGCTGGGACGCCAAGCCGAACGCTACGGTGCGAATATTTTCGTCGTGGACGGCGCAGCGCTCGCCATTTGCCGCGAACTGGCTCCGGTCATCGTCGCCATTCTCGTCGCCGGCCGCTCCGGCGCCGCCATCACCGCCCAGCTCGGAACGATGAAGGTCTATGAAGAAACCGACGCAATCAGCGTGCTGGGATTATCGCCGTGCGTCGTGCTCGTCATCCCGCGCATATTCGCCTTGCTGATCGCCTTGCCGTTGCTGGTTTTTATCGGCGACATCGCCGGCTTGCTGGGCAGCATGGTCATCGCCGATCAGCAGCTGGGCATTACCTCAGCCGCTTTCATCCATCGGCTGCAACAGGAGCTCGATCTGCCCACTGTGCTGGTCGGGCTGCTCAAGGCGCCGATATTCGCGATGTTCATAGGCGTGATCGCCTGCTACATGGGCCTCAGCGTCGCCCGTGATGCGCGCAGCATCGGGCTGAATACGACGTCCACCGTCGTACAAAGCATCGTTGCGGTCATTCTGCTCAACGCAATCATTGCGATCACGCTGGTCAAACTGGGGATCTGAAATGGCAGAAGCTCTGGTCGAAGTAGATAAACTGGTGACCCGCTTCGGCGGCAGCACCGTACTAAAAGGCGTCAGCCTGCAAGTGATGCGCGGTGAAATCGTGGCGCTGATCGGCGGCAGCGGGACCGGTAAATCCGTATTGCTCAAACAGATTATCGGTCTTCTGCGGCCAACCAGCGGGCGCACTGCCTTATTCGGTACCGATATCTGGTCGGCCAGCAGCGCCGAGCTAAGCAGCCTGCGCCAGCGTTTCGGCATGCTGTTTCAGGACGGCGCGCTGTTTTCCTCCATCAACATCGAACAGAACGTCGCGACGCCGCTGTTCGAACACACCGATCTGCCCAAATCGCAGTGCCTCAAACTGGCGCGATTGAAACTGGCGCTGGTAGGTTTGCCCGCCAGCGCCGCGCTTAAAATGCCCAACGAACTGTCGGGCGGCATGCGCAAACGGGCCGCCTTGGCGCGCGCGCTGGCGCTGGACCCGGAATTGCTGTTTCTGGACGAACCCACTTCCGGCCTCGATCCCATTTCCGCTCGCGCTTTCGACGACCTGATCCGCGCCCTGTCGCACAACCTGGGGCTTACCGTGCTGCTGATCACGCACGATCTGGACACGCTCTTGTCCATTATCGACCGCGTCATCGTATTGGCGCACGGTGAAGTACTGGGTTCCGGCAGCATTGCTGAAATTCGACAAATCGACGACCCGTGGCTGAAGGAATATTTTTCAGCGCGCGCCAGTCTGGAGAACCCTTCCCATGCATGACATCGATACCAGCCAATTCGGCGAAAGCAACTCCGCAGCAACCGGGGCAGAGCGAAGCTGCCTCCTATCAATCGAGGGACCGTGATGGAAAACGATGCACATTACACTTTAGTCGGCAGCATAGTCCTGGTAGTCTGTCTGCTGCTGGCGGCCAGTTTCGTCTGGATAATGGGGGGCGCAGACAAAGTTTCCTATCGGCATTACAGCATCTATTTTTATAAAGAGTCCATCAACGGGGTAGACGTTAACACCCCCGTCAAACTGCGCGGCATACAAATGGGCGAAGTAACGAGTTTCAAGCTGATTCCCGGCAAGCGGGAAGCAGTACGGGTCAACATCAAACTGGACAGTACCGCGCCCATCCATATAGATAGCCAGGCTTATATCAAACGCAGCCTCGTTACCAGTCTGGCCACCATCGAAATCCTCAACCCGGACGGCAGCAGCCCGCTGCTCGCCAACACGCCGGGCAAAGGCCGTTATCCGGTCATCGCGGAAGGCAGCTCCGACATGGATAAGGCCACATCGAGCCTCGCCCAAATCGCCAAGAACGGGGCGGAAATCCTGGGAAAACTCAACCAGGTTCTTTCCAGCGACAATCGTGCGTCTTTTTCGGCTACCTTGCATAATCTGCAAACTTTGTCCGGCGATCTGGCCGCGCATAAAAAAACGCTCGACGATACTCTGCTCAGTTTCAAAGCAAGCGCCAACTCAGTCAGCCGGGCCGCCGACAGCATAGACCGGACCAGCACCAATTTCGACCGCGAGATGCAGGGCTTGAGCGGGAATGCCAATACGGCCTTCGACAAAGTCAACGGGACGCTGGACAATTTGCAGCAGCAATCGGTAATTATTTCAAAACAGCTCCAGTTACTCGTCAATACCGCGACTTACCAGATGAACCAGATCAGCCATGACGTCAACAACAGCGCCAATACCATCACCAGCACCGGGCAGATCCTGTCCAATCCGCGCGAATTGATCTTCGATTCCGGCAAACCTGCTGTTGCGCCAGGAGAATAAACCATGTTCAAAAAAACGCTCCTTTCCTTACTGCTTGTTTTGCTGGCCGGCTGCGTCAATCTCGGCGATAACTCCAGCGGCCATCAGCGCCAGACTTTCGTTCTCGAAGATCTGCCCGGCAAACAGCCTGTCATTCCTGTCGTCCAGCCTTATACCCTGCTGGTGGAGAATACCCGTTCCAGCAGCTTCGACAACAACGAATCCCTGGTATTCAGCCGCGCACCCCACACTCGCGGCCGCTATCAATACGCACACTGGAGCGAACTACCCAGCGTCCGCTGGAGCGAACTGCTGTTCGCCCGGCTATCCAGCTCTTCTCTGTATAAAACCGTCGTGGATGCCAACAGCGATGTCAAAGCCGACCGCTACTTATCGACCGAGCTGCTTTCGTTTTACGACGACGCAACGACCCAGCCCGGTTTCGTCCGGGTGGAATTGCGCGCTCAACTGATAGACAGCAAACAGCACCGCCTGATCGGCCGCCGCGTATTCGTGCAAAACGTACCCTTGACCAGCTTTAACGCAGCGGGAGCG
>DASSZW010000121.1:0-14862 GCA_035713285.1 Burkholderiales bacterium | reverse complement strand
TTTTCCAGCAATAGTCCGCCGAGTACGGATTGTTCGGCTTCTACGGAATGCGGCGGCAATTTCATTGCAACGAGTTGGGGATCGGTACTGGAAGTAAATTTAGCCATCAGGAAATGTCGAATAAAAATTAACGCAGTAATTTGTTATGATAGCTCAGATTTAAGGGAAAAATATCATTCTCGACGCCAGGCCGTTGCAATCCGGAACGGATGCGCGGTACCGTCATGTACAGGGCTGGCTGCGCGATGAATTATTGGACAGATGGAACAGGTTGTCGCATGATGCTTTTGACTGGTTATTCAAGAGTGCCTTCAGACGGAGAAACGTGATGAAACAGATGAATTCACGGGAATTGGGCGAGTTGCTGATACGCGATGACCGCACCAGGATTATCGATGTCTGTTTTGCCCGGGAGCGCGCTGAATCCGGCTATATAAAAAATGCCCGGCATATACCTTTGTATATGCCGAACTGGGATCCCAATCCTGATTTTGTCGATGAAGTCGTCAGAATTGCCGCCAGGGATACGCCGCTGGTCTTCGTGTGCCGCAGCGGGAACCGTTCGTGCTTAGCGTGCGAGATCATCGAAAAGCAGGGCTATACCGAGGTGTATAACCTGAGCGAAGGTTATATGGGCTTGCTTGCATTGAAATTGTGGCGGGCTGTTAACGGTGAAATCGATTTGCTCCAGCCGGTTCGTTGTTAATCGGCATGTGCACGAATCGGCTGCGATTGCGAATTGTGCTTACGGTCAGACATCGTTACAATTGACGCATGCAGACTATCAATCTTACCGGCCATTTTTTGATCGCCATGCCTAAGATGGCGGATATGCGCTTTTCGCGTACGCTCACTTATATCTGCGAGCATAACGAACAAGGCGCGCTGGGAGTTATTGTCAATCGTCCAATTGAAATGAAGATGTCCGAACTGTTTTCGCAGATCGGCACTTCATTAAAGTCCGCTGACAGGGCGGAACAGCCGCTCTATTTCGGCGGGCCGGTGGAAACCGAGCGCGGCTTCGTTCTGCATCAGCCGGTCGGCCAGTGGCAGTCTACGCTGGCGGTTAACGGCAATCTTGGATTGACGACTTCGAAAGATATTCTCGACGCGATCGGTCAGGGCAACGGGCCGGATAAACTCATGGTTACGCTGGGCTACGCCGGCTGGAGCGCCGGACAGCTGGAGAACGAGCTCGCGCAAAACGCCTGGTTGTCGGTGGCGGCCGATGCCGAAGTGATATTCGATTTGCCGGCGGAAGAGCGCCTGGAAGCCGCGATGCATTTGTTGGGGATAGACTTCGCAAATCTTGCCGAAGATGCCGGTCACGCCTGACATTAAAACGGGGACGGTGCTGGGTTTCGATTTCGGTCTGAAGCGCATAGGCGTAGCGGTAGGCAGCCATGAGCTCGGTCTGGCGCATCCTCTGGAAACGATAGCGAGCGAACTGAATGCCGTGCGCTTTGCGCGGATAGGGGAATTGATCGCGGAATGGCAACCGGTGCTGGCGGTAGTCGGCATGCCGCAGCATGACGACGAAAGTCCGCATGCGTTTGCACCGACCTGCCTGCGTTTCGCGCATCGGCTCCATGGGCGCTTCGGACTCAGCGTGGTATGGATAGACGAGCGCTACAGTTCGGCAACGGCGAGCCTGGCTCTGAGTGAAAGCGGGATTTATGGTCGCAAACAGAAAGCCATGCTCGATCAGGTAGCTGCGCAGCAAATTTTGCAACATTATTTTGATGAATCGGAATGTGCCCATGAACTTGACCCGGATAGATCATAAATTAACACGCGCCTTCACGGGTCATCGGTTTCGTATGCAGCTGGTTTATGAATACCCGGATCAATAAGCTTCGTGAACGAAAATATGAACTTACGTTACCCGGCGACTCCAGTTTTTCTCCATGCCGTACATTAACGCCCCCTTGCCTTCCGCGGAGGCGTTGATCGTACAACTGGCTGCCCTTATTGCGCCCACCCTGACTGCCGGAACAGTGCTGGTCGGTATGCATACCGGCGGCGTCTGGGCCGCCGAGCGCCTGCATCCGCTGCTGGATCCGGCGATGCCGCACGGCAGCCTCGACATTTCATTTTATCGCGACGATTTCGAGCAAATCGGTTTGCATGCCCAGGTCAAACCCACGCATTTGCCCTTTGAAGTGGAAGGCCGCGATATTTTGCTGGTCGACGATGTGCTGTATACCGGACGTTCGGTGCGCGCCGCGATGAACGCCCTGTTCGATTACGGCCGGCCGGCCAAAATCCGGCTTGCTGTTCTGATCGATCGCGCCGGCGACCGCCAACTTCCCATAGAAGCCGATTTTGTCGGCGCAGTCCTGTCTGTCCCTCCCCACCAGCATATTCATCTCGTTCGGGATGAGGAAGCGAACTTAAGCTTGAAACTAGTGAATCTTACATGAGCCAGAATCCGCAACTTAACGACGACGGCAGCTTGCGTCATTTACTGACCATCGACGGGCTGCCGCGGGCGCTCCTGATGCAAATTTTCGATACGGCGGACGGGTTTATCGCCGTTAACGAACAGGAAGTCAAAAAAGTTCCGCTGTTGCGCGGCAAGGCGATTTTCAATTTGTTTTTCGAGCCTTCCACCCGGACGCGCACGACGTTTGAAATCGCGGCGAAACGCCTGTCGGCCGATGTCATCAACCTCAATATCAGCGCGTCGAGCCAGAGCAAGGGCGAAACCCTGCTCGATACGGTAGACAATCTTGCGGCCATGCAGGCCGATATGTTCATCGTGCGCCATGCGCAGTCCGGCGCGGCGCATATGATCGCGCGTCATGTCGCGCCGCATATCCATGTCGTCAATGCCGGCGACGGCCGTCATGCGCATCCCACGCAGGGATTGCTCGATATGTTTACGATACGCAAATACAAAGGCCAATTTCATAACCTTTGCGTGGCGATAGTCGGCGATGTACTTCATTCGCGCGTCGCCCGTTCGCAAATCCATGCCCTGACTACGCTGGGCGTGCCGGAAGTCCGCGTGATTGCTCCTGAAACCTTGTTGCCGACAGCGGTCGAGCAAATGGGCGTACGCGTGTTTCACGATATGGAGGCCGGACTGAGGAATGTCGACGTCGTCATCATTTTGCGTTTACAGAATGAGCGTATGCGCGGTGCCCGGTTGCCGAGCGCGCAAGAGTATTTCAAATATTACGGGCTGACGGCGGAAAAACTCGCTTTCGCCCGCCCCGATGCCATCGTCATGCATCCCGGGCCGATGAACCGCGGCGTCGAAATCGATTCCGCGGTGGCGGACGGCAGGCAGTCGGTGATTTTGCCGCAAGTGACCTACGGCATTGCCGTGCGGATGGCGGTTATGAGCATGTTGGCGGGAAATTAGCATGAATATCCATATCAAAAACGGCCGTGTGATCGATCCGAAAAGCGGTCTGGACCGCGTATCCGATGTCTACATTGCAAACGGAAAAATACTGGCCATAGGCGCCGAACCCGAAAAATTCCTGCCGGAACGGATTATCGACGCCAGCGATTGCATCGTATGTCCCGGGTTGGTCGATCTGGCGGCACGATTGCGCGAGCCCGGTTTCGAATACCGTGCGACGCTCGAATCGGAAATGGATGCCGCTTGCGCAGGCGGCGTGACCAGTCTTGCGTGCCCTCCCGACACCGATCCGCCGCTGGACGAACCGGGGTTGGTTGAAATGCTCAAATTTCGCGCGCAGAACCTGAATCAGGCACGGGTCTATCCCATCGGCGCGCTGACGCAAAAGCTGGAAGGGCAGCGGCTGACCGAAATGGCGGAATTGCGCGATGCCGGCTGCGTCGGTTTTTCGCAGGCCGATGCGCCGATTACCGATACCCAGGTACTGGTGCGGGCGCTGGAATATGCCGCCACATTCGGGTTTACGGTCTGGCTGCGGCCGCAGGATGCCTATCTTGCGCGTGACGGCGTGGCGCACGACGGTTTCGTGGCAACGCGACTAGGCTTGCCCGCTATCCCGTCGAGCGCGGAAACCATAGCGGTGGCGACGATATTGTTGCTGGCGCGCGAAACCGGAGCCCGCGTGCATTTATGCCGCCTGTCTTCGGCGCAGTCCATCGAGATGGTAAGGGTAGCCAAGGCGGACGGTCTGGACATCAGCTGCGACGTCAGCATCAATCACTTGCATCTGACGGAAATGGATATCGGTTACTTCGATCCGAATTATCATCTGGTGCCTCCGCTGCGTTCGCTTCGGGACCGAGACGCGATCCGGGCTGCATTGGCTAATGGCACCATAGATGCCTTGTGCTCCGATCATACCCCGGTCGATGACGATGCCAAACAAATGCCGTTCGGCGAAGCGGAACCAGGCGCGACAGGGCTGGAATTGCTTCTGCCATTGACGCTGAAATGGGCGGAGGAAGCCCGCGTCGGCTTACTGGAGGCGCTGGCGCGAATTACGCAGTATCCGGCCCGGATACTTGGGCTCGATGCCGGCTATCTGTCGGCGGGACATGCCGCGGATATCTGTGTCTTCAATCCGGAAGCGCGTTGGCAGGTGAAAGCGTCAGCGCTGAAAAGCCAGGGTAAAAATACGCCTTTCCTCGGCTACGAAATGCAAGCGGCGGTCATGTATACGCTGGTCGAAGGCAAGATTGTTTTCGAAGCGGAGCGTACCCTGTCCGGAACTCGAGCCGCCTGAACCGTTCAGGCGGCAAGCGAGTCTGATAACGTCAAACCCGTTGTCAAGGCGTGTTCGATGTCGAGATGAATCCGTTTTAACGCCAGTAGCTGTTCGCCGAGGATAACGCGCATTTCCTGTAGTTCCGCGATCCTGTCTTCCAGCGTATCGGTGGCTTTATGGATGCGTTTGATGCTTTCCAGTCGCCGGCGCAATTGCATCTGATGTTCCCGGACTTGCGTTTCCATGGGCGACATCATCGCTTTCAGCCAGTTGTCGGCTTCGCGGTTTGCGACTTCATAGATATTGATGACGCGGCTGGCCAGGGTTTCGAAAAATTTGGCCGTCAAGGTGTATTGCTCATTGGTGAGCATGTTGAATAGCGTGTTGAAGTGCTTGTTATAGCTGTCTTCGAGGCGTTCCATTTCTTTTTTGTATTTGAAGGTGGAATAGACCGGCGGAGAAACTTCGGCCAGTCCGTGTTCGGTGCTGAATTTTTTATACATGGCAGCCATCATCGCCTTGATTTCTTCTATCGTCTTCGCCGACTGCGTGACATTTTTGTTTACATTGAAGAAAAACGTTCCCATGGCTTGCCGCAAACCGGCGCTGAATCGGCTGTTTTCCATGTCCAGCCGGGTCTTGCGAACTTCGTTTTTGATGCGTTCCATCCCGAGATAGCTGAACAGTTCGTTCGAATGATGCGAAAAAACGCTGCGTAAAGCGTGAAATTGCTGGAGGCCTTTTTCGAACTGGGCTTTTTCTTCTTCGATTTTGCTCATCATGTGCTGGACGACTTCTTCGTTCTTGCCCCGCAAGCCGGTCAATTCCTCGAGCTGTTCGTCGATATTGATCATGCGGGAATTCAATAGTTCGTGCGTATTGGTGATCAGGTCTCCCATTTCGCCGGCGGTATTGTCGCGCACGATGTCCTGTTTGGACGGAATCAACTGATCGCTCAAGGCAAATTCAAGTTCGAGCAGGCGACTCCTGTCCAACAAAGCAGTGTCGTCGCTGATTTTGGCAAGCAACCCTTTCTGGGCGGAAACAGGATAGATCTTGCCGGCTTCAAGATTCAGCAAACCGGCGCAGGATAAAACCTGTTTGTGCAGTTCTTCGTCTATTTCGGTCTGGGATTTCAAGTCGTCCCATAAGCCGTCTATCTTGTTCAGTACGACCAGATGGCCGCGATGGCCGCCATGCATGTTGGCGATATGGTTGCGCCAGATTTCGATGTCGGATTTGGTGACGCCGGTATCGGCCGCCAGAATGAAAATGATGGCGTGCGCATTCGGCAGCAGGTTTAGCGTGAGTTCGGGCTCGGTGCCGATGGCGTTCAATCCGGGCGTATCGAGTATGACCAGTCCTTTTTGCAGTAAAGGGTGCGGAAAATTGATCAAGGCGTGCCGCCATTCCGGAATTTCCACCGTACCGTCTGCGGCCACGGTCAGCAGCGAATCGGCGTCCTGGGCGCGATACAGTCCGTATTTTTCGGCTTCTTCCTTGCTGACGTGCCTGGTATCGCTGACGCGCTGTAAGGTTTCCAGCATTTCGTCGGCAGAATCGACATTCAGCGGAAAATTGGTCCATTCGTCGGGGTAGCGCTTGTATTCAGTCGTCGTTACGCTGCCGGCCCGCGTCGAAATAGGCAAGAGCTGGATACAAGGCGGTTTATCGGCATCGTAGGATAACTCGGTAGGGCACATCGTCGTCCGCCCTGCGGTAGACGGCAGCAGGCGTTTTTTGTAGTCGGCAAAAAAAATGGCATTGATGAGTTCGGATTTGCCGCGCGAGAATTCGGCTACAAAAGCGACATTGAGCTTGTCTTCGGCCAGGCGATCGATCAGGTGCTGCAAGCGCAGGTCGATCTGCCAGTCGCTGATTTCCTCGGCGCGCAACCAGTCGCGATAGGCGCTGATGCGGGAAATCAGGTTTTCGCGCCAGGAACTGTATTGTTCGAATTGTTGCGTCAGGGTGGAAAGGGTCATATCTAGTCTCCCGCAATACCGAGCTTATTTATTATATTAGAGACCTGTGCACGATTAGCGCGCGTTCTCGTCCCGTAAAAAACGGCTAAAACCACTCATACTTTTCGTACCTTCCGATTCGCTGCCGGATTGCCTCAGCCGGACAGTTTTTCAGAACGTAAAAAGCATATATTACTCTATTGTAGCCGAATAATAAGAAGAGAGTGAAACAGAAAACGTTTTTGATAAATATCGTATTTTTAGTACGACATATGACCTGGATTGCCGTAAAACGTTAAATCTTGAGAGCATGCGTCATTTATTTTTTCTGACAGTGAGGGCAATAATAGGTAGCCCGCTGATGTTGCCGGAGCAGCCTGACCGGATTGCCGCAACGCAGGCATGCTTCATCCGCGCGTCCGTAGACGAAGTAATGCTGCTGAAAATAGCCGGGAGAGCCGTCGCTGCCTGTAAAGTCCCGCAAGCTGCTGCCTCCGGCAGCGATCGATTTGCGCAGGGTGTCGCGCACAGCCTGTGCCAGCGCGATGCAGCGGGGCCGGCTCAATTTTCCTGTCGCCAGCTCCGGATGTATGCCTGCATGGAATAAGCTTTCATTGGCGTAAATATTACCGATGCCGACGATATGATGGCTGTCCATCAGGAAAGCCTTGACGCTGTTGCGCCGATGGCGCGTCAATCCATACAAGCGTTCGCCGTCGAATTCGTCCGACAGCGGTTCGGTTCCGAGGCGTGCAAGCAACGGATGAACGATGTCCGGTTCCGACCATAATACCGCACCAAAACGGCGCGGATCGCGCAGACGTATGCATGAATTATTGTCGAGGACGATGTCGACATGATCGTGAATCCCGGCCGGAGTGCGGCTGTCGAGAACGCGTAAGCTGCCGGACATGCCCAGATGGATAATGACCTTGCCGCGCTCCAGATGCATGAGCAAGTATTTGCCGCGGCGTTCGAGTTCCGCGATACGCTGATGGCGGGTCAGTTCGGCGAGATTGCCGGGTACGGGCCAGCGCAGCCTGGGCTGACGGATAATGAGGTCGACAATGCGGCGATGCCGGGCGTGGGGCAACAAGCCCAGGCGCGTAATTTCTACTTCAGGCAGTTCGGGCATGGGGCGATTTCCGGAAACAACGGTTAGCGGTAAAACCCGGTTCGTCAAGAAAACCGGTCAGGGGACGGGACATGTTGTTTTTTTAAATGCAGGACCGCCGAAATTCTCTTGCATCGTGAGCAGCGCGCTGCGTTCATCCGGAGTAAGATTGCTCAGGGTGTAAGTGCGGGATGCCGCGCCGCGGGCGTCTATTTTGGCCGTGACGCCTTTGTTTGCAACGGCTGCGACTCGCGCCTCGGCAATGGGTTCCTTGGAATACAGCCCCATGGAAATGGCATTCTTCCAGGTGCCGGTCCGTACGACGGCGATATCTTTGAGTCCCAGGGCTTCAAGTGCGGCAAGCTTTTCATCAGCCGCAAGCTTGGTTGGCAGAGGCGGGAAGTATACCCAGTAAGGGCCGCTGCGGGCAGTCGCGTCATCGGTATACGAAAGCCGGTTGCCCAGCTTGAATTTGAGCAGGCGCGCCTGAGCATCGTCGGCCCGTTTTGCCGGAATGGGCCCCCAGTTCAGACATGTCGCGTTCGATTGTGCGGGAATTTTTTGCGCCGCGCTGGGAACGGCGCTCTTTGCCGCTGCGGGCAGACTTGTTTCGGGGTTTGCCGGTTTGGCCGGCGGCGCGATGGAGGAAGAGGCGGCAATGGGTTTCGGGACGGCAGCGGACTGGCCGCCGCCGGCTTGCGGAATCAGGCTGATTGTTTCCGGATGGATTTCGGCTGGCAACGGTTGCGCGCCCGTTTGTCCCCATTCGATCCAGAAAAAAACCAGGAAGTTGGCCAATAGCAGCAATAAAGCAAACAGTTTCAAGCAAATACCTCCAGGGCGATAAAGTACAATCCGGTCAGGACGAGATTTTCCTCCATGACGCGGGCGTCAGGAAAGTGCGGTGCCAGCAGCGCGGCATCTCCCCCGTTCAGCCAGATAGCCGCGGGCAATCCCGTCTGCTGCAGCATGAGGGCGCGCATTTGTTCCACGCAGCCTGTCATTGCCAGCAGGCAGCCGCTGGATATAGCATCGAGCGTGTTTTTCGGAAAAACGTCGAATTTGCCGGGCATGTCGCTTAATTGAGCCGTTCCGGCGCCCAGGGCGTGATGCATGAGCCGATAGCCCGGCATAATGATGCCGCCCAGAAAACGGTCTTGATGCAAGGCGTCTACGGTAAGCGCCGTGCCGGCAGTGACCACCAGCGCGGGCATTCCGGCATTGTGCCCGACAGGAATTGGCGCCCAGCCGGATTTGTCGGATGCATTGAGTCGATGCACGGCGATGAGCGCCGCCCATCGGTCGCTGCCCAGTTGGGCGGCATCGGCGTAGCCGTTGGTAACGCCGCATTGCGCATTGGCGGAGCGTACCGTATAACGGGGCAGCCCGGGAAACAGGGCGTGGAATGCCGCTTCTGCAGCCGGGCCGGAAACGTTGCTGATGATGAGGCAATCGGGCTCCAGCTGCAATGCGGAAGGCAGCAATCCGATGCCGTCAGCCGCCGTTACGCCGCGCTGCAGCCATTCGCGGCCGTCGTGCAAACCCCATTTTATGCGGGTATTGCCGGCATCGATCGCAAGCAGCCTCATGGCTTAAGCCAGCAGCCTTGCCAGATGAACTTCGCCGCTGTTGACGGCGATCTGTCTGTCGTCGTCGGTATGCAGAAGCAAAGCGCCGTTTTCTGCGAGCCCGGTAATGCTTCCGGTCAGTTCGTTGCCGTTCGCCATGGCGATGCGTACCTGTTTTCCGGTGTGCGCGTGCGCGTCCAGCCATTCCCGGCGCAGATTCGCTAATCCGCTCTGTTCGAATTCTGTCATGACTGCGGCAAGATGGTATAAGAGGGTTGCGAGCAACCGGTTGCGGGTGATTTTGCCGCCGCTGATTTCGGCAAGGTCGGCGACTGACTGATCTATCCCGGCGCGCACTTCCGCCGGTAGCCGCAGATTGATGCCGATGCCGATGACGGCGACCGACGGTCCGTTGGCCTCGCCTTGGACTTCAATTAAAATGCCAGCCAGTTTGCGCTGTTGCCATAACACATCGTTCGGCCATTTCAACTGCACGCCGTCGATATCGAATCCGCGCAGGGTGCGTATCAAGGCAACGCCTGTGGCCAGGCTCAAACCGGCCAGCGTTGCGATGCCCTGACTGAATCGCCACCGCACCGAACAGGTCAGGCTGCCGCCCAATGTGCTATGCCAGATACGTCCGCGCCGGCCGCGCCCCGCATACTGGGTTTCCGCTGCCAGACAATGGCGGTGCGCTGCATACGGGGCGCGCAATAAGGCTGCGTTGGTCGAATCGACCTGATCGACTATTTCTATGTCGAATTCCGTTGCGCAGGTATCCAGTATTGCACGAATCTCGGCCGCGACCAGCCAATCCGGCGCTGAAGATAGGCGATAGCCGCGCCCGGGAATCCGGTGCAGCAAAATGCCGGCCGATTCGGCAGCTTTGAGTACGTTGCAGACGGTAGCCCGGGAAATGCCGAATTGCCTAGCGAGTAGCGCGCCGGAATGAAAACGGCCGTCGGAAAGCTCACGTAATAAAGGGATCAGCGAGTTATGCACAAGGCGGGGAAAGATGAACGTAATGAATAAATTTTACTCTAATTTTTATAAAACGCGAAAAGCGGATATGGCAGTTGCGCTAAAATGGAAAAATCGGGAGTATCGGAATAAACATGGGTTATAAGCGTACTGCGCGTATACTTTTCTTAAGCGGACTTCATCCGGCGAGCGCCAGTCTGGCCGCGCATTACGGCAACCGCCTGGGAGCGGAATGGCTGACGGCGCGGGCGGCGGTGCTGCCGGGAATAAACGGAGAAGTCGGGGAGCTTGACCGCGATGCGCTGGAGTGGGCGGATTTGCTCGTCACCCTCGATGCTCCGGCGCTGGCGGCCAGACCGGCATTACGCCCGGGTTTGCAGCATCGGCATTATCCGTTTGAACCGGTGCCAACGCCTGCCGATAAAGCCGCCTGGAACGATTTTGCCAGACAAGTGCGCGAGCGGATAGAAGGGATGATAGGCGGCTTTCGTTTACTGGAAAATGCCAGCAATGCCGCCGATGATTTATAATCCGTACGCTGTATATCGTTGCCGGATGCAGCGGCAATAAAATTAAAACTGAAAATACCTGCACGCAAGAAAAGGAAAAATGTATGGTTATGATTCAATTGGCGCAACAGGCTGAACTGGCACAATTTATGAGTCATCAGTATTTATGCGAGTCGCTAACGGTGGCCGAGGTCAATACTTTGTTGCAATACCTGTCGGTATTGCATCTGGACGACGGCGACATCGTATCTGACGTGGGCGATATCGGTGACGAGCTGTATTTCGTGGTGAAGGGGGAAATTGCGCTGGTTATCCCGGACGGCCCCAACGAGTATGAAATTGTGCGTTCGGGGGTAGGTGAAATGCTCGGAATGATGTCGTTTTTCGACAAGCATGCGCGCTCGGTCCGTCTGGTTGCCAAGGCTGCGGATACCCAGGTGCTCAAATTATCCCGCGCGATGTACAAGCGCATGAAAGTAGAACATCCGTATATCGCCATAAATATCGTCGAGCAGGCAATATTGAGCCTGGATAAATTGTTTCGTTCGGTAAGCCGGGATTACGCCCAGTTCTCGCATTATTTATACGGCGGCGGCGCGAAAATCCAGGGCCAGCGCTGAACGCAGGCTGCGAACGGGGCGGTTTTGATTGCCCGCGGCACCGGCAACTTTAATGGCATCATTCGCCGCCCCGATAAACCCAGCTCAATAAAGCATCTTGAGCTGCGGCACCGGCAGCGGCGTGCGGGTTGTCGATAAAAAACACCACGACGGTAATGCGACCGTCCGGTCTGGTCACGTAACCGGCCATCGTTTTAATGCCGTCCAGAGTGCCGGTTTTGATGTGCGCATGCCCGGCGACTGCGTCGTTCAGATCGCGTTTTTTCATGGTGCCATCTGTGCCGACGATAGGCAGCGCTGTTGCCAGTTCGGGATAAAACGGGCTTTTGGCGGCCGAACGCAATACTTGAGCCATAGCGGACGGACTGATGCGTTCGATGCGGGAAAGCCCTGCTCCGTTGTCGATGACCAGTTCGGGAAAATTCAGCTTTGCCTGTGTCAGCCAATCGCGCATCCGTAGCGCGGCTGTCTGGGAGCTGGCTGGCGTGACAGCGCTCAAACTTAAAAATAAAGCGCGAGCCATGACATTATTGCTGAATTTGTCCTGGTTGTAGATCGCGGTTTCCAGCGGTTCCGACGGAAAATCCAGCAAGGGGGCGGCTTGGTCTGGCATCAGGCCGGGACGGATCTTGCCTTTGAAGATGCCGCCTTCGTTCTTCCATAAAGCGGTGAAATAATCGCCGACCAGTTCGCTCGCATCGCCCAGCGTGATCGACAGCGTCTTGTCGCCGCAGGCTCGGGGATAGACGCCGCTCAAAATCAGGCGGCGGGCGTCGGCATCCCATTCGATGTGGATCCGCTCGCGCCAGCTGCTGCAGGGCGCGCCGTCCAGTTTGATCCGGTCGATCAGGCGAGAACCTGCCGGTAGCGGTTCGGCGCTCAGTCGCAAGCGGTTGTTTTCCAGTTTGAGATAAACCGTATTGCTGTTGTAATTAACCATGGTCGCCGCGGGCAGTGCATTATAAGCCCGGAACGGCTGATCGTCGAAATCGGCCGCGGGCTGCGGTTGAAAATTGCTCTGGTCTATGATTAAATCGCCGTTGATCTGACGTAAGCCGTTCGATCTCAACTGATGCAGCAACATCCAGAACCGTTCCACCGTCATTCCAGGGTCGCCATTGCCTTTCAGGTAGAGATTGCCGTCGAGAATTCCGTCATGCAGTGTTCCGTCGGTCGCCGCCAGCGTTCGCCAGGTATAAGCCGGCCCGAGCAGATTCAAGGCCGCGTAACTGGTTAACAGCTTCATGGTAGAGGCCGGATTGAACGGGCGCGACGGATTGATGCTGACGCGGGGCGCGGGCTGGTCGGCGTCCCAGACGATGATCCCGACGCTTTGCAGCGGAATATGCGCTTCGGCCAGCGCGGAAATAACGCCGGGCGGTAAACCGTCGGCCCGCGCAGAGGTCCACGCCAAGCAGAAACAAAAGAGCAGTGCGGATAAATTTTTTAACATGGCGCAAAGACAGGATCCAAGACAATGCCAATATTCTTGCATACAATGGGCGCAGGCGGTTCGAAAGAATTCGGTTTGAAACCGGATGCGCGGTTTAGCCATGTATTTTTTGCATCGTATCGGAATGCCGGTCAGGAGGCCGTTATGAATCTGGATGCCCTGATCATCGCACTGGATAACGGTTTGCGTACGGTGTTTGCTCCGGCCCAGACCGTACGGCCATTGCCGGGCATGGATCTGCCCGGCGCACCGCTCGGCGAACGCGAGAAAAAGCATGCGGCGAGCCTGATGCGGGTCAATCATGTCGGCGAAGTCTGCGCGCAGGCCTTGTACCAGGGCCAGGCGATTACCGCACGCAATTCGTCGGTCAGGGAAAGCCTGGAAATCGCTGCAAAAGAAGAAATCGAGCATCTCGCGTGGTGCGAATCGCGGATACAGGCGCTCGGAGGGCGTAAAAGCTTGCTGAATCCATTATGGTATGCGAGTTCGCTGGCGATAGGCATGGCGGCCGGCGCATTGGGCGATAAATGGAATCTGGGTTTTCTGGCCGAAACCGAGCGGCAGGTCGGCGCGCATCTGGGTGCGCATCTGGACCAGTTGCCGGACGCGGACTTGAAAAGCCGGGCCGTCGTCGAGCAGATGCGGATCGACGAAACCCGTCATGCAGAGGTCGCCGAAGCCGGCGGCGGCGCACCGTTGCCGAGGCCGGTAAGGGATTTAATGCGAATCATGTCCAAAGTGATGACGAAAACGGCTTATTGGGTATAATGAGCGACTCGAATTTGGATGAAGGTTAAGTGCCGTGGCTACTTTTGCAGAAAATCTCGATACCCTCGAAAATGTAGACGGGTTTATTGCGATGAAATTGTTCGATGAGATGGGTAATGTTTGCGGCACGATAGAAAACAAACCCGGCAGTAGCGGCTCGTTCCGCGTGTATTATCATATCGCGCTGAAATGGGGCGGCATCGGCCAGAAGGCGGCCGAAGAAGGTTTGTCCCTGTTTGGCGAACATACCGACGACGCCCGCCTGCATCCCGGCAAGCACCCGAATATCGACCGCCTGTTCGGCGTGCTCGAAGCAGATGCTTATTATTCGGTGCGTTGTTATCCCGCCTGAGCTTCTATAATTTCGTAGTCGTGCGTAATCTCGGCGGTTTTGCCGAGCATGATCGAGGCCGAACAGTATTTTTCAGCGGAGAGATTGATCGCCCGCTCGACCTGTTCGCGCTTGAGGCCCCAGCCGGTGACGATGAAATGCAGGTGAATGCGGGTAAAGACTTTGGGGTCGGTATCGGCGCGTTCCGCACTGATTTCAGCTACGCAGTCGGTAATCTTGGCGCGCGCTTTTTTAAGGATGGTGACGACGTCGTAAGACGTGCATCCGCCCGCTCCCAGCAACAGCATTTCCATCGGTCTCGGCCCCAGATTGCGTCCTCCGCCTTCAACCGAACCGTCCATGATGACGGCATGTCCGCTACTGGTTTCGCCTGCAAAAGCGACATTTTCTATCCATTTGATCCGGGCTTTCATCGTTAACTCCTGAAATTAATTCGAATAGCCGCCATTCTAATCGGTAAATCGATACCAGATAAGCCCGAGCGCTTCGTGCATGGCTAAAAAGCTCGTCACCAGAGCCTGCGGCTGCGGGATGAAATCCAGCGGCGCTAAGGGCCGCGTCAGGCTGTAGCGGGTACCGGCCGGAACGACGATAAACCCTGCGCGGCGAAATGCCGCAGCGGCCCGCGCCATATGCCAGGCATGTGTGACCAGAAAAACCCGGTGTATCGAGGCCGGCAACAGGGTCCGGCTATCCCGCGCGTTTTCCCGGGTATTGGTCGATATCGGCTCCACCCAGCGCACCGGCACGCCGAAATCGTGCCGCAGCGCAGATCGCATCAGCAGGGCTTCGGCAACTCCGCCGTCGGGGCTGCCCCCGCTGACCGCGACCGGCAAGCCGGTGGCGCGATACAGTCGTGCGCCGTAGCGCAGGCG
>DASSZW010000120.1:0-11202 GCA_035713285.1 Burkholderiales bacterium | reverse complement strand
AACCCGGTTATCGGCAATATTATTGCGCAAATGTATAAAAACAGCGGCATCAAGCAGCCGGACGAGACCATAACGCGTGCCCAGGCCATCAATACCCTGGGCCCGATACGCCTGTTTTACATGAAAGACGACGCCCCCGTCGAAGGATTTCGCCTGGTTGAAGACATCGTCTATAAAATAGACGGCGCATTCAACGATGAGGCCATGCGCGCCAAACAATAATCCGATCCCATATTCACCGGAGTACTACACACCATGCCAGTCAATTTAACATCGCCGCTGGCCGAAGCTCTCTTTCCCGTGGCCGGGGTAAGCCTCGGAATCGCCTCGGCAGGGATCAAGAAAACCGGGCGCAAGGATCTGACGCTGATGCTGCTCGCTCCGAGCAGCCGGGTTGCCGGCGTATTTACGCAAAACCGTTTTTGCGCAGCACCCGTCGTCATCGCAAAACGTCATCTGGCGCTGGGCGCACCAAGAGCCCTTATTATCAATACGGGTAACGCCAACGCAGGCACGGGAGAAGAAGGCCTGAACAATGCGCACAGCGTCTGTCGCGCACTCGCCAGCTGGCTTCCCTGTACCGAAACCGAAATCCTGCCGTTCTCCACCGGCGTCATCATGGAGCCGCTGCCCGTAGACAAAATCGTGGCGGCGCTTCCAGCCGTCATCGCAGACTGCAAAAGCGATAACTGGCTGGCTGCGGCTCAAGCCATCATGACTACAGACATCGTAGCCAAGGCCGCATCGCGCCGTATCGAGCTCGACGGTAAAACCGTCACCATAACCGGTATCGCCAAAGGGTCGGGCATGATCCATCCGAACATGGCAACGCTGCTCGGCTTCATCGCCACCGACGCCGCGATCAGTCAGCCGGTATTGCAACAATTGCTGCAGCATGCCGCCGATCAGAGTTTTAACTGCATCACCGTAGACGGCGACACTTCGACCAACGATTCGTTTATGCTGATCGCCACCGGCGTTGCCGGCAACACCGAAATCGATAAGCAGGACAGCGATTATTCCACCCTTGCTCTGGCCATCGTCGACGTAGCGCGAGAACTCGCTCAGGCTATTGTTCGCGATGGCGAAGGGGCGACCAAATTCATCAGCATAAAGGTCGAAGGCGGCTCCGACCGCGACGAATGCCGCACAATTGCTTACGCGATCGCCCATTCTCCCTTGGTCAAAACGGCTTTTTTCGCTTCGGATCCCAATTTGGGCCGCATTTTGGCCGCTATCGGCTATTCGGGTATCGCCGATCTCGATGTCCAGGCGATTCAATTATATCTGGACGATGTGCTGGTGGCCGAACACGGCGGTCGCGCAGCAAGCTACCGGGAAACCGACGGCCAGCGGATCATGCAGCAGGCCGAGATTACCGTGCGCGTCGTGCTGGGCAGAGGCGCCGCCGTTGCGACCGTGTGGACCTGCGACTTTTCTTACGATTATGTGAAAATCAATGCCGAATACCGCAGCTGATCTCTCATCTATCCTGCAACGCGCCGAGTCCGTACTGCATCGTCTGGAAGCGTGGCTGCCCGCGCCGCCCGAAATGCCGGAATGGGACCGGCATATCGCCTTTCGCTGGCGTCGGCAAGGTAGTCGGGGCTGGCTGGAAGGCATAGACCGGCCGCAGGTTGTCGCCGTATCGCAATTGACCGGCATAGACGCACAAAAACAATCGATTACGCAAAATACCGCTCAATTTGTAGCCGGCAAGCCTGCTAACAATGTTTTGCTTACCGGCGCGCGCGGCACCGGCAAGTCTTCGCTGGTGAAAGCGATGCTGCACGCTTATTCGAAACAAGGGTTACGGATGATCGAAGTAGATAAAGACTATCTGGCCGATCTCGCGGATATCACCAGACAGCTGGTCAATCGCCCCGAACGCTTTATCCTGTTTTGCGACGACCTGTCGTTTTCGGACGAAGATCCCGGCTACAAGTCGCTAAAGGTAGCGCTGGACGGCACGCTTGCGGCAGCGCCAGAAAACGTATTGATTTATGCAACGTCCAATCGTCGCCATCTGCTGCCCGAATATATGCGCGAAAACGAAGCGGCCCGGCATCAAAACGGCGAGGTGCATCCCAACGAAGCCACCGAAGAGAAAATTTCACTGTCCGAACGGTTCGGTTTATGGCTGTCGTTCTATCCTTTCGATCAGGACACCTATCTCGCCAGCGTCGCGATCTGGCTCGAATCGTTCGGGATCGAAGGCGCGCTTGCCGAAGAATCGCGACGCGAAGCGCTGCAATGGGCTTTGACGCGAGGCACGCGTTCCGGCCGGAGCGCCTGGCAATTCGCTCGCGATTATGTCGGACGGAAAACTTTGCCGGAATGATCCATTAACCTTAATCGAATGGCGCCATTTTCATCCACGCATTTCTTAAAACCCGACATCGAGCTCCCGGAAAACCATTTATGACTATTCCTGCCATCCAGGTCGCCGCCGCGGTCATATATCGCAGCGACAACCGTTTCCTGCTCGCCAGCCGCCCCGCCGACAAACCCCATCCGGGCTGCTGGGAATTTCCCGGCGGAAAAATCGAAGCCGGAGAATCCGCCTATGAAGCAATGGTGCGCGAATTACGCGAAGAACTGGGCATTACCGTGACCCGCGCCGTACCCTGGATTACGCGCCGCCACGATTACGCCAGCGCAAGCGTCGTATTGAATTTTTTTCGCGTTTATGAATGGCAAGGCGATCCTCAGCCACTCGAAGGCCAGACGCTTTCATGGCAATCTGCGGCCGGACTGACCGTCGGGCCGGTATTGCAGGCCAATATCCCGATCCTGCGGGCTTTGACCTTGCCGCCTTTGTTCGGAATCACGCAAGCGGGGAACGACGCCGCCGGATTTCTCTCCAAGCTTGACCGGGCCCTGGAAAGCGGCTTAAGCTTGATACAGGTGCGAGAACGGGAAATATGCGACATGGAAGGCTTTGCCTTATCGGTCGTCGCGCGCGCACATGCTGCCGGAGCGCGCGTAATTATCAACAGCGATGCCTTGCTCGCGCAAAAAGTGAATGCCGACGGAATACAGCTCACATCGACCCAGTTAGCGGAAGCGCGCCAGCGTCCGGATTTTGCGCTGGTCGGCGCATCGTGCCACAATGCAGCCGAACTGGATCGTGCGGAACGACTGGGGTGCGATTACGCTTTGCTCTCCCCGGTACTGCCTACCGCCAGTCACCCCGGCGTGATCCCGCTCGGCTGGAAGCGTTTTGCCGAGCTTTGCGCCGGACGCAGCATTCCGGTTTATGCTTTGGGGGGATTGACCGCCGCCAATCTTGCTACCGCGCAATCCCATGGCGCGCACGGCGTCGCATTATTACGAGGAGCATGGCAATGATGCCCAGACATCCCGTACGTTACAGCCTGACTTTCATCCTGATCGTGGCGTTGATCGCCGGAGGAATATACCATCGGTCTCAGCATGCCCGGGAAAAACCGGATTCGGTCAATTGTCCGGATATCCTTCATACCTGCCAGTTGACCGTAAACGGCCAGAGCATACATCTGACTTTCCTTCAGCCTCCTGCCGGCCTGCGCCCGTTTACCCTGCAAGTGGTCGCGCCCGATGCGCATCAGATTTCCGCCAGCTTCGCCATGGCCGATATGGATATGGGCAATAACAATTACCGCCTGGTACGCAAAAACGGACAAGTCTGGCAAACCCGGGTCATATTGCCCGTTTGCATGAGCGGTAGCCGCAACTGGCTGCTTACGCTCAATATAGACGGAAAAAATAGCGTAATTCCTTTTACTGCACACTAACCCGGATAAAGTAATAAAACTGTAATCAAAATGACGGGTAACAACGCTATAATTTCATATAATCAGAGGAGTAACCCCATGCCCCAAGAACATACCTACAGACAGTTCGACACCGACCTTGAAAACATGCGTGCGCGTGTATTGCAAATGGGGGGCCTGGTCGAACAGCAGATCAGCCAGGCTATCGAAGCCCTGATGAACGCCGATTTCGTACTGGCCGACGAAGTCGTAGACAAAGACCATCTGGTCAACGCGCTGGAAGTCGGAATCGACGAGGATTGCGCTCAGATCATTGCGAGACGGCAACCTACCGCTTCCGATTTGCGCATGGTCATCACCGCCGTCAAAACCATCACCGATCTCGAGCGCATCGGCGACGAAGCCGCCAAGGTAGCGCGCATGGTCAGGGAAATTCACGAAACCGGACGCATTATCCAGGCCAAATTCAACCAGATCAACTTCATGACCGAGATCGTGTTGGATATGCTCCATCGCGCGCTCGACGGGTTCGCCCGCCTGGATGTCAGCAACGCCACCCATATCGCCCGCCAGGACATCGAAGTCGACGAAGAATACCACCTTGTGTTGCGCAATCTGATCACGTACATGATGGAAGACCCCCGCACTATTTCAACCTTCATCGATATCATGTTTGTCGCCAAAGCGATCGAACGCATGGGCGACCATACCAAAAACATGTCGGAATACGTTGTATACATGGTAAAAGGCAAAGATGTGCGCCATACCACGCTGGAGGAAATCGAACGGCACGTCGGCCCGGATTGACCGGATTGAAGCGCGCAGCAAAGCGCGCTTATCCTGCGGCGTCCGGATTGACGGTTTCCCATTGATCGCGCCGGCATAATCCTCGCATGGTGCAATGCCGGCATACTTCATCGGTGCCGTTGGCCGGCAGAGGAATATGTCCGTACATTTGGTCGAACAGCGAAATGAGCCGCTCTGCGCAGCGCTCGGACGCATCGGGAATTGTATCCTCGGGCAGATCTATCGTATCTATCACCTTGCCGTCGAGACTGACGAAAGCGGTTTGACCGACTGGCGCCTGCAGCAATATAACATAGGCAGGCAATTGCACGTCTTCGTCGACCTGGCGGAGCTTGTATTTCAAACCTTGAGGATTGCCGGTCTTATAATCGAGTATCGCGTACTTTCCGACGTTTTTGTCTATTCTGTCCAGCCGGCCGTAAAGCGCTATCGTCCTGCCCTGTTGCAGCGCATATTCGCGCCGCCGCGCTAATTCCCCGCCATGCCAAAACCAGCCGTCTTTTTCGCGCCCGATCTGCCATTCGAGGTAGAGCGGCAGTTTGGACAGCCACTTTTTCTGCCAGGCATGCACATAATAATCATTTTCCAGTCCGGGAGCGAAAAATTCCAGGCTGGTCCCGGTCAGATCTTGCAGCAGCTCATCGTAAGGGAGATCGCACAGGACCGGATGGCTGGCATGAAACGCATATAAAATGGCATGCACCGCTTGGCCGTAATCGGATTTTTCCATTTCAGCGCTGATTTCGTCCGGTTCGTTCAATCCCAGGATTAGACGCGCATAATACTGATAAGGGCACGCAATCAAAGTATTGTAGCCGGTGACGCTGATTTCGGCGGGGATCAGTGGTGTCGGCAATAAGACCTGCGGCATGCGGCTGACCGGAGCGAACGGCAACCTGTCGGGGCTGCCGATTTGTGCAGCCGGTATCCGTTGCAGCAGTCCGTTATCGATCAGACTCATTCCCCACGCCAGACAATGAAATCTATCCAGCCGCTCCAGCCATGGGCTGATCGGATTGATTTCGCCGTCGCGGTTCGTACGCCATAAAACCCTGACCGTATCGGCATTACAGATTAATTGCAATAAATCGTCCTGAATCTGTTCTATTTCACCGGCATGCGTGGGTAAACCTAACGCAGAACGGACTGACTGATTAAAGAATACGGAGTGTGCGCTCAAGGAAGGCAAATGCGTTGCATCGCCTCCTAAAATCAGCACTGCGTCGAAATGCCTCAAACGCGTGGCAGCCAGATGCGTGAAAACGACGGGGCTAACGATAGCGGCGTCGATAAATAAGCCGTTTTCGAGTTCCCTGCCCAGCCAGCGGTGAAATTCCGCCAGATCGAATCTCGATTCGTTTTTTGCCAGCTCCTGCCTGCGCAACGCCATTAAAGCCAATAATTGCGCGCCCGCCGTATCGGCTGCAAGCGAAGACAACGCGCCGAGCTCGTTCAGGCTCGATTCCAGCCTGGCAAGCCATCGCTCCAGCGGCCATGCATGGCCAAGCATAGCCGCCGCGGATTTTTGCATCCGCGACACGGCCGCCTGCGCCTCATCCGTCTCGCTGCGGCCTTGCAATGCTCGCAGCAGGCGCGCACAGCCCTGCATCGGACCGATATCGCGCAAAACCTGTTCGATCTGCCTGACCGCCTCGTCGCGCTGCGTGACCGTCCAATCCGATAAAATATACCCCGATTTCAACAAGTCGAGGACGTCCTGATAAGGAAAATCGGAAGACAGCGCCTCAAGCCAGCGCATCACTACCGTACTGGCCTGGGTTGTATCCAGAGACCAACCCGTTTCGTCCGCCACCAGAATTTGCGCCCGTTCCAGCAGGGCCCGCAATCGGCGTGCGCTCATGCGGTCCTGTACGACCAACGCAATATTTTGCTTGCCTTCCGCCAGCCAGCAACGTACTTGCGTATCGGCAGCCGCGGCTTCTTCTTCCAGATTGCTGGCGCCGCAAAATCCGATCCGTCCAGCCAGGGGACTATACTGGAAATGTTCTGCGCACCCGCGCGCGCGCGCTATCAGCGCGGTCTTCAAATCCTTGGGCCACGCCGCATGCAAAGTACGGGAACAGTCGTTTTCTTCGTCCGGATCGATATACGTTACGGATTGTCCATGAGCGTACTGTTCCAGACAATTCCGTTCCAGCCGCGTCAGATTCGACAAGCTCACTACAAAGAGCGGCGTAGCCGCCGTTTGCGCCAGCCTGGCCAGACGCAGCGCATAAAGCGATGCGGGATTCAGCTCGCCCTGCGCCAGATCGTTACGGCTTAACGCATACCATAATTCATGCACGATCCTGGCTTCGAATTCGACCGCGGCATGACGCTGTATCCGGTAATAAGCCGATACCTGCGAGGCAAATTCGTCCCGGTCCAGCGGCAGGGAAATGGCCTGATACGTCAGCTCGTCGAACAAACGGCCGATTTCGTCGCACATCGTCCACAGCAGTCCGGGGTCGAACCAGGCCCGTTCTTTCAGCGCCTGATACAGCACCGCAGTTCGGCGGCTATCCGGCATCAATTCGCCGCCGCAGGAAACGCTGGCTGCCCAGGCCGGAAAGGTCGTTATCTGCGGAGCCAGCAATACAGGTTGAGCGCTCGCCTTCAGCAAGGCTGAACCGAGTTCTGCCGCCGCATGGAAATTAGGGACCAGAACCGTTGCATCACGCAAATCCGTACCGCTGACCGCGCATTGCTCCAGTATCGTCAGCGCTGCGCGATGAAGCCGCAAACGGGACACGTCAACGTTTTAAATAGGGGAATTTGTCCGGCTTCCCATTCCATTCATCCGCCTCCGGCAACGGTTCCTTGCTGGCGATAATCGGTTTCCACTTTTTGGCCAGCTCCGCATTCAACGCGATGTAATGCGCCTGGTCGTCGGGCACATCATCTTCGGCGTAAATGGCATCTACCGGGCATTCCGCTACGCACAAAGTGCAATCTATGCATTCCTCCGGATCGATAACGAGGAAATTTTCCCCTTCGCGGAAACAATCCACGGGACAGACGTCTACGCAATCCGTATATTTACACTGTATACAGGTTTCAGTTACTACATATGTCATTACTCAACCCTCTGTTATCGCCGGCAAAAGGCCGTTCCGTACGGACGGCGCCGGGCCGGCGCCGCTCCATGCATTTTACCCTCTTTTTTTTCATTGTAGCGCGCCCCGACAGCATTGAAAATCGCACCTGTGCCGTTAACGGGGAGCCAAGCGCGTAATATTTACCGGCTCATTCCGTTTTTTACTAATACGAGACATGACCATGCGTCGTAAAATAAGGATAATTGCCATTTTGCGGACAATAGTAATATGACGACGAAACTGGAACTTCACGAGCTTGAACGTGCGCTTGCATCGATTCCCTGCTGGTCGCTGGAAGACGATAAACTGCGGCGCCATTTTTCCTTTCGCGATTTTGTCGATGCGTTCGGTTTCATGACCCGGGTCGCACTGGTTGCCGAACGAATGGATCATCATCCGGAATGGCGAAATATCTACCGCACAGTGACTATCGACCTGACGACGCACGATGCCGGCGGCGTAAGCCATAAGGATATCGAACTCGCCCGCGCGATAGACAGCCTGATTTAAGCGGGTCAGGTTTCGACCGGCACCAGCGCAAGCAGATCGGTGACTCCGACATCCTCCCCGGCCTGGCACAATAAAACGCTAGCCTGTCCGCGATGATGTGTCTGATGATTAAAGAAATGCAGCATCAACTCGAAGAATCGCTTGCGTGTAGCGACCCCTTTCGTCGTCGAATAAGCCAATATGTGCTGCAAATCTTCTTCGGCCACTGTCGCGACCCATTCCTTTATGATGCCATCGAGCCGCTTTCGGTACGCAAAAAGCGATTCAAAGCTGGGAAACATCATCTGGTCAAGCGCTACGGGCGGCGCCATCTGCCGCATCGGGTCGAGCGCGGCATAATGGGCGGGATGATTGGCAAACCGCTGCAGCCACAAGGTATCGCCTACAGCAATGTGGTTAAGAGTGCCCCGTATCGATTTAAAATACGCCAGACGGTCGAGTTCGATTTCATGTAACGGCAAACGCATTGCCGCCTCATACACGTTCGCATTCATCCATTCGTTATAAGCAGCGAGCAATTCGAATTGACGGCAAAAAGCCATATTCCCTCCCCGAACGCATTTCGACGTAACGGCCGCAAGATTGCCGGCCTGCAATTGGCTGTTGTTACAACACCAGTTTGAGTTTGCGTCCGCCGGTAACGGCGAAACCGTAACGCTCGTAAAACCGCAAGGTTTTATCGAACTGCGGCAGAGGCGGCGTGGTGACTTCAAGCCGGGTCCAGTTCCGGCTCAGCGCGTATTGGCGAACCTGCGACAGCAAGCCCGATCCGATGTTACCGGAACGAAATCCGGGACGGACGTACAGTTCCGCCAGGGTTCCGAATACGCCTTCCGCGTATAAAGCATAGCTTTCATATACGGTTACAAAACCGATCGTCGCAGCTGCGGCATCGCGCGCTACGAAAACGATGTATTTCCCTTGCAAAAGAAAATCCTTGAGCCGGTCGGCGGTCGCCGCCAGGTCGAAATGAAAGCTCGCCGTATTGACGCTGGCCATGATTTCGCTCAATAATTCGCCGACCAGACCGGCAATTTCGTCTGCGTCCGCCACTTCGGCCCTATGTATCTGAATATCCATGGAATACCACCGTACACATTACTAACGGATCGAGAATAATTCAGTCGTCGCCATGCCCCCAGCCATGCCCTTCCCCGTGGCCCCAGCCGCGACCCCAACCGTCAAAACCGCCCATATCTTCGCAACCGGACAGAAACAATACGACCAGCACCGCAATAATAATTTTCATTTGTGAACTCCCTTGTACAGATTTATAGGATTATCCACGTTGCGTACCGTGATGACCAGCATTCTGCCGGTATCGGGTACATTCAGTTCCCGCCGGTTGCCGGCATAATTGGCTCGCCACCCAATTCCAGCCCCAGGTTTCCTTCGATAATACGGGTAGGCAATTTATCGATGGTAAACTGGTTCTTGTCGATCCAATACTGCTGTATTCCTTCTTCGCCTTTTTTTATGGCCCAGTCATTCAGTTGGGTACGATCGCCTGCATAATCGTAAAAAGGAACACCGAAACCGCAGGAAGTCTGCACCAGGTCGATCGACAGGTCGAAAATCTGCCGTGCGCCCGGCAGCGGTTCGAAATGCGCATACAGTTCCGTCCATTCCGGATCGTTCGCATGCACTACCCGCGCGCTGCCGTATAACCTCACTATGAGAGGAGGGCCTTCGAAGGCGCAAAACATGACCGTCATGCGCGGGTTTATCTGGACGTGAGCAGCCGTTTCATTGCCGCTGCCGGTGACATTCAACCATACAGCGCGATTTTTACCCAGTATCCGCAGAGAATTCATGCCTTTGGGGGATATGTTGACGCGGCTGTCGGCCGTCGCAGATCCCACAAAGTAAATTTTCTGTTCGATGATGAATGCGATCAGCGCATCGGTTAATTCTTCATAACGTTTAGCCATGATTTTTCGCCATATTTCGGTCTGGTTCAGGCTGCCCGGGTCTTGACGTTGGCGCAGCTATGGGCGATCAGCCTGTTCGCGCCGCTGATCAAGGCCTTGATCGATGCAGAAACGATATTGGCATCCATTCCGACCCCATAACTTTCACCGCCGCCTGCCGACCAGACAAGCTCGACAAACGCGCAGGCTTCCGCGTTGGCGCCGACCGCACTGCTGCCGGTCGAGCGTTCCTCGTAACTGCGCACCTGGAGATCGATCCCCAGTACGCGCAGGGCGGCCACCGCCGCATCGACCGGGCCGTTGCCTTCGCCTACCAGCAGGTATTGCGTGCCTTCCCGCTTTACGGCAAGCCGAATTCCCTGACCGCCTTCAAGTTCGAACAAATGATGCTCTACATAAGAAATGGGGCCGTCGGCATTCAGGTAATCACGGCTGAACAGTTGCCAGATATCGGCTGCGCTCATTTCGCCGCCGCTGGCATCGGTCTGCCGTTGTACGGTACCCGAAAACTCGATCTGCAAGCGCCGCGGCAAAACCACGCCGAATTCGGTTTCCAGCAAATAGGCGATGCCGCCTTTCCCCGATTGGCTGTTGACGCGTATCACCGAATCGTAACTGCGGCCGACATCGGCGGGATCGATCGGCAGATACGGCACATTCCAGAGCGTATCGCGTTTCTGGGCGGAAAACCCTTTCTTGATCGCATCCTGATGCGATCCGGAAAATGCGGTAAATACCAGATCGCCCGCATACGGATGTCGCGGATGCACCGGCAAACGATTGCAATGCTCCGCGGTTCTTGCGATTTCATTGATATCCGAAAAGTCCAGTCCCGGCGCAATTCCCTGCGAATACAAATTCAGCGCCAGGGTCACGATATCCACGTTACCGGTGCGCTCGCCGTTACCGAACAGGCAGCCTTCAACCCGATCGGCGCCGGCCATGATCGCCAGTTCAGCTGCCGCGACAGCCGTCCCGCGGTCGTTATGCGGGTGTACGCTCAATACGATGCTGTTTCGCCGGGCAAGATGTCGATGCATCCATTCGATCTGGTCTGCATAGACGTTGGGAGTCGATACTTCCACTGTGGTCGGCAGATTG
>DASSZW010000119.1:0-6954 GCA_035713285.1 Burkholderiales bacterium | reverse complement strand
ATGATCGGCATGATGGTGGTCGGACGGCTGATCGGCAGGTTCGATGCCCGGTTGATCATGGCTGCCGGATTGAGCCTTACCGCATTTTCGCTGTGGCAGATGACGAACTTCGATCTGCAGATGGACGCCAGGCCGATTGTCGCATCCGGTATTATTCAGGGGTTCGGCATCGGCCTGGTTTATGTGCCCCTGTCCACCGTCGCGTTCGGGACGCTGCCGTCTACGCTGCGCAACGAGGGCACGGCGTTTTTCAATCTGCTGCGCAATCTCGGCAGCGCCATCGGCATTTCAGTCGTCGAAACCCTGCTGACGCGCAACACGCAGATCGTGCATGCCGCGCTGGCCGAACACATTACGCCGTACATGCAGAATAATCCGGCGGTCCCGGCCGATCATGTCTCGCTCTCCAGTGTCGCCGGGATCGAAGCCTTGAACGGCATGATAACTGATCAGGCGACAATGATCGCGTATCTGGATGATTACAAACTGATGATGATGCTGACGCTGGCCGTGATGCCGTTACTGTTATTGCTGCGTGCGCCGGTCAAGACGCCAAATAAACAGGAACTGGCGGTAATGGAATGACTATGCAAAAACTGGCTTTATTGCTGAGCGTGCTGCTGCTTGCGGCATGCAGTTCGGGTCCGGATTTTTCTGCGCCTGACGCGCCCAAAACGCAGGCGTACGTTTCAAAAACGGATGTGCTTCCCTCGCAGCAGCGCATCGCGCTGGGCAAACGCATCGAAACCGACTGGTGGGCGCTGTTTTCGTCGCCGGAATTAAATGCGCTGATCCGCCAGACGGTGGAAAATAATTACGACCTGGCGGCAGCACACGAAACGCTGGCGCAGGCTGAAGAAAGCGTCAAGGCGCAAAGCGGCAGCCTGATGCCGCAAGCGGCGCTGGGAGCGACGGCAGGGCGGCAGAAATACGGCGCCGCACTGTTCGGCCCGGCCAATTTCAGCATACCGCCGTTTACGTACTACGAGGTCGGACCGTCGCTCAGCTGGACGCCCGACCTTTTCGGCGGCGGCCGGCGCGAAGTAGAGCGGCAGCAGGCCCTGGCCGAATATCAGGCCGAGCAGATGGATGCCTTGTATGTCGCATTGACTGGCGATACCGTGACGACGGCGCTGGATATTGCGGCAACCGGAGCGGAAATATCGATGCTGCGCAATATTATCGCTGAGGACGAGAATACCCTCCGACTGATAGAATCGTCCTATGCGGCGGGATCGTCGACCCGGATGGATATCCAGAGTGCGCGCAACCGGAAAATCGAGGATCAGGCGCTGCTGCCGCCGCTGATCCAGCGTTTGAGCGTCAGCCGCCATGCGCTGGCGATTTTCGTCGGTCGCGCTCCGGCGGACTGGCTGCCGCCCGAACTGGATTTCAATCGTTTCACGTTGCCGCAGGAATTGCCGTTGAGCCTGCCGTCCGAGCTGGTAAAAAAACGGCCGGACATACTGGCAGCGGCTGCCGAGCTGCACGCCGCCAGCGCAGCGATAGGCGTAGCTACGGCTAATTTATACCCGCAGATTACGCTTAGCGCAAACATGATGCAGGAAGCGCTTACGCCCGTCGGCTTATTCAGCGCGGCGAACAATGCCTGGGCGCTGGCAGGCGGCGTTTCGGCCCCGCTGTTTAACGGCGGCACGCTGACTGCGGAAAAGCGGCGTTCCGAGCACGCTTACCGGGCCGCTCTGGCGCGATATCAACAAATCATACTGGTCGCGTTCCGGCAGGTCGCCGACGCACTGACGGCGCTGGCCCAGGACGAAGAAGCCCAAAGGCTTGCGGACAATGCTGCCGATTCCGCCCGCGTTTCGCTCGAGCTTGCCCGCGCCAGTTACCACGCCGGCGCTATCGGCTTGATCGACCTGCAAAACGCGGAGCGCGCTTTAACCAAAACGCAATGGGAGCGTATCCGCGTCCGGCAGCAGCGTTATCTCGACAGTGCGCGCTTGTTCGTGGCGCTGGGCGGTTCGCCGATGGCGGTTAAAAAATCCTAGTTATTAAGGTATTCGGGTGATGCGCTGAAAGATAGGTGCTGATACGCGGACAATAAAAAAGCAGCCGAAGCTGCTTTTTTATTGGGTTGCAAACGTAAATTGCCGGTTTATTCTGCCGTGACCGAATTCGAAGCGGAATTTTCGTCCTCTTTTTTCGGTGCGTCCATCAAGGCTTTCATGGACAGGCGCAGGCGGCCTTTTTCGTCGGCTTCCAGCACCTTGACGGTGACCTGCTGGCCTTCCTTGAGATAGTCGCCGACGGTGTTGACGCGCTCGTGGGCGATTTGCGAGATATGCAACAAACCGTCCTTGCCGGGCAACACGGAGACGATCGCGCCGAAATCGAGCAGCTTGATGACGGTGCCTTCGTAGGCTTTGCCAACTTCAACTTCGGCGGTGATTTCAGTGATGCGTTTCTTCGCCGCTTCGCCGGATTCGACGCTGGTGCAGGCGATTTTTACGGTGCCGTCCTCGGCGATGTCGATCTGGGTGCCGGTTTCCTCGGTCAGGGCGCGGATGATAGCGCCGCCTTTACCGATGACGTCGCGGATTTTTTCCGGATTGATTTTCATCGTGATGATGCGCGGCGCGTAGGCCGACATTTCCTGGCGCGGCGAATCGACGGCCTGTTTCATCAGTTCCAGGATGTGGATGCGGCCTGATTTGGCCTGGTCCAGCGCGGCTTTCATGATTTCCTTGGTGATGCCGGTAATCTTGATATCCATTTGCAGCGCGGTGATACCGGCTTCGGTACCGGCGACCTTGAAATCCATGTCGCCGAGATGATCTTCATCGCCCAGGATATCCGTCAGCACGGCAAAACGGTTGCCTTCCTTGATCAGTCCCATCGCGATACCGGCGATATGCGCTTTCATCGGTACGCCGGCATCCATCAGCGCCAGACAGCCGCCGCATACCGAGGCCATCGAAGAAGAGCCGTTGGATTCGGTGATTTCGGAGACGACGCGCATGGTGTAGCCGAAGTCTTCGCGATTCGGCAGCATCGCTGCAAGCGCACGTTTTGCGAGCCGGCCGTGGCCGATTTCGCGCCGCTTAGGCGTGCCCACGCGTCCGGTTTCGCCGGTGGCGTAAGGAGGCATGTTGTAATGCAGCATGAAGCGATCGCTGTATTCGCCTTGCAAGGCGTCGATTTTCTGCTCGTCGCGACCGGTGCCCAGCGTCGCGATGACCAGCGCCTGGGTTTCGCCGCGGGTGAAGAGGGCGGAACCGTGGGTGCGCGAGAGGACGCCGGTGCGGATGCTGATCGGGCGCACGGTGCGGGTATCGCGGCCGTCGATGCGCGGTTCGCCGTTCAATATCTGTCCGCGGACGATTTTGGCTTCGAGATCGTGAAATATGTCATTGATTTCATTGATTGCAAGCGTGCCCATCTCGGGAGTGACCAACTGCTCCATCACCCGGCGGCGTATGCCGTCGATCTGCTGCGACCGCGCCTGTTTCTGGCGCAGGCTGTAGGCTTGTTGCAAATCATTTTGAGCCAGTTCGGCCACTTTTGCGATCAGCGCATCGTTAGCCGGAGGCGCGGTCCAGTCCCATGACTCGGGATTGACTTCGTCAGCCAGTTCGTTGATGGCATTGATCGCGACCTGCATTTGCTGGTGTCCGTATACGACCGCGCCGAGCATGATATCTTCCGGCAGTTCCTTGGCTTCAGATTCGACCATGAGCACGGCCTGGGCCGTTCCCGCTACTACGAGGTCGAGACTGGAAACCAGCAATTCTGCGGCAGTTGGGTTGAGCACGTATTCGTTGTCGACCAGACCGATGCGCGCGGCGCCTATCGGGCCGGCAAAAGGCAGGCCGGAGACCGCCAGCGCAGCCGATGCGCCGATCAGCGCCGGGATGTCGGAGTCGACTTCCGGGTTGCTCGACATGACGGTCGCGATGATCTGGACTTCGTTGTAAAACGCTTCAGGGAACAAGGGGCGTAGCGGCCGGTCGATCAATCGGGAGGTAAGCGTTTCTTTTTCCGAAGGTTTGCCCTCGCGTTTGAAAAATCCGCCAGGGATTTTACCGGCGGCATAGGTTTTTTCCTGATAATCGACGGTGAGCGGGAAAAAATCCTGGCCGGATTTGACTTCTTTTTTGCCGACGACGGTGACCAGCACTACGGTGTCGTCCATATTGACCAATACTGCGCCGCTCGCCTGACGAGCGATTTCCCCGGTTTCCAAAGTAACGCTATGTCGGCCGTATTGAAATGTTTTAGTGATTTTCATTGCTATCCTTTAAAATTGCTATCCTGAAATTCAAACAAACGCGCCCCGCACTGAAAAGATGCGGGGCGGTTGGTAGTGAGACGATGCGATCGCCTGATTAAAGTGTTAGCGAATTACTTGCGTAAGCCGAGTTTGGCGAGCAAATTGCGGTAACTGTCGTTATTTGTGCGCTTCAGATAATCCAGTAATTTGCGGCGGCGGCTCACCATTCTCAATAATCCGCGGCGGGAATGGTGGTCCTTGGCATTGATCTTGAAATGCTCCGAGAGGCCGTTAATGCGCGCGGTGAGCAGAGCGATCTGTACTTCCGAGGAGCCGGTATCGCCGGCTGCGTGTTGATATTCGGTAACGAGTTGAGCTTTTTGTTCGGTCGTGACAGCCATCATTATTCTCCTGATGAGATTAAAAATCGCGAATGGTTTCGGCTGAATGAAACCATTCGTTCTATTGGGAGCTGAATTATACCGAAAATGTGAAAGCTTTGCACCATAAGCCGCTGCCATATGTGTTATATAAAGGCCATAAATCGTCATATCCTGTTTGTACGCCCTGGTTTTGGCACTGTTCGCTGCATCTGAGCCCGATTCGCTGCCCGTGTGACGGATTTCGATATATTATTTTTTCAAGCGTTGGGCAGGATAGCGTTTTCTGATCTGGGCATCGGCGCTGCCCGAGGCGAATTGCAGGTGCAGTTTTTCTCCCGTAACCGTCTGGTCCGCGTCGCGGATAACTACGCCGGCCTCATTGCGCACTACGCTGTAACCGCGTTCCAGTACCGCCATCGGGTTCAGGTGCTGCAATTGCTCCTCGACGTGCCTGATTGCCGTCCGGTACTGTTCCAGTCGTGAGTGCATCGCCCGCTGCAACCGGTTTTGCAGAAGTAGCGCTGCATCGCGATAACGAACCGGACGCGGCATTTGGCGCTGCAATCTTTGCAGCATCTGCGCCTGCTGCCAGAGCCTGCGCTGTTCGAGATGCCGGTAATTGTTGCGCAAACGGCTGGCGAACTGGTTCAACAAGCTCATTTGGGCGCTCAGCCTGCGGCCCGGATGCACCAGCCGTTCGCCTAATCGTCCGATATGCTGATAGAGCCGGGATAACGATTGGGAAATATGGCGCGAAAACCGCAGTTGCAAACTATCCAGCGCCTGTTCGAGCTGTTGGTGATGCGCGCTGGCAAGTACCGCAGCGGCCGTCGGCGTCGGCGCGCGCAGGTCGGCGACGAAGTCGGTGATGGTGAAATCGGTTTCATGACCGACGCCGCTGATGACCGGAACCGGGCTGGCAGCGATGGCGCGGGCGACGATTTCTTCGTTAAATGGCCATAAATCTTCTATGCTGCCGCCGCCGCGGCAGACGATCAATACGTCGCATTCGGCGCGCCGGTACGCTTCGTCGAGCGCTGCGACGATCTGCGCGGCAGCGGCGGCGCCCTGCACGGAACAAGGATACAGCACTATCGGCAGACTGGGCATTTGTCGCCGCAAGGTGCTCAATACATCCTGCAGAGCGGCGGCCTGCGGCGACGTGACGATGCCGAGCCGGCGCGGCATGGCAGGGATGGCGCGCTTGCGGGAGGCGTCGAATAAGCCTTCGTGTTGCAGCGTGCGTTTGAGCCGTTCGAAGGCCTCGAATAATATCCCCAGTCCGGCGCGGCGCAGGGTGTCGACCTGCAACTGGAATTCGCCGCGCGGTTCGTACAGGCCGGCGGTTGCGCGGACTTCGACCTGCATGCCGTTTTCCGGCTGCCAGTCGACAAATTGATTGCGGCCGCGAAACATCACGCAGCGGACTTGCGCTGCGGCGTCCTTGAGGGAAAAATACCAGTGGCCGGAAGCCGCGCGCGTCAAATTGGATATCTCGCCCGCGATCCAGGTTAACGCGATGCCGCCTTGCAGCGTTTGCTGCACGAGGCGGTTAAAAGCGCTGACGGTCAGTACTGCCGACGCGGTATCGGAATTCATGTTCGGCCGGTTTTTTGTCAAGTTATTTTCCACAGTTTTAAAATATACTGATAATTTAAAGTCTACGTCTTGACAAGGACGCATATTTTGTAATTTATTGTTTTTATTGATATAAATTAAACGATAAAAACATAGGCTATCGGTAAAATTTCAGCGCTGGGGCAGACTTAGACGTTTGTTAAACATTTAATCCACAAAGTTATCCACAGAATATGGGGGTAAGTGGTAAAAACCCTTGCTGGCTGACGATTTAGGATTCGCCTTCGGCTGCAAGCGGAATAATTCGGGCTGCAACCAGTGCCGCCCGTTCCCGGGCCAGCACGGTATTTTCCGCGCAGGCCAGAGCAACCCCCATCCGCCGCCGTTCCGAAGAAGCCGGCTTGCCGAACAGCCGCACGCTGCTGCGAGGTACCTGCAATGCAAGGTCTACGCTCTCAAAGAGCAGGTTTCCGGTCGTCACGCCGCCGTAAATGACTGCCGAAGCGCCCGGTTCGCGCAGGCGCGTGTCGACGGGAAGACCGAGAATGGCGCGGGCATGCAGTTCGAATTCGCTCTGGTGCTGGCTGCAAAGCGTGACCATGCCGGTATCGTGCGGCCGCGGAGAGACTTCCGAAAACCAGACTTCGTCCCCCCGGACGAAAAGCTCGACGCCGAAGATCCCGCTTCCACCGAGATTGTCGGTGACGGTGCGCGCTATTTCCTGCGCGCGAGCCAGCGCAGTTGCAGACATAGCCTGCG